>NZ_MUND01000353.1 GCF_002154375.1 Streptomyces glaucescens
GCTCCACGCGCGCGTGGAGCCCCTTCCCGGGGGAGGCGGGCCGCCGTCAGCGGCCGAAGTGGAACCAGTTCACGTTCACGAAGTCCGCGGGCTGTCCGCTGGTGAACGTCAGATACACGTCGTGCGTGCCAGTGACCGAGGAGATGTTCGCCGGGACCGTACGCCACGACTGCCAGCCGCCCGTGTTGCCGAGTGCGAAGCTGCCGATGGGCGGGTTGCTCCGGCTGTCCAGCCGCACCTCGACCAGACCGCTCACCCCGGTGCCGGCCCCGCTCGCCACGCGGGCGACGAACTGGCGGGCGGGCGTGGACCCGAAGTCGACGCCCCGGTAGAGAGCCCAGTCGCCGTTGGCGAGGGCGCCGATGTTCTGCCCGCCGCCCGTGTCGGACGTGGACTCGGTGAACACGCCGGACTGGCCGTCGAACGACTCGGCCTGGACGGCGCTGTACGCGTCGCGGTTGCCGGTCGGCGGGGGAGTGGTACCGCTCCCGCCGGCCGACAGCACCTGGACGTAGTCGACCACCATGGAGTGACCCGGGACCGTCCCGGCGTCCGGCCCGCCGCCGAAGGCGTCCGGGAAGCCGCCGCCCATCGCCACGTTGAGGATGAGGAAGAAGCCGTGGTCCGTGGCGTTGGTCCAGGTCGTCGCGTCCACCTGGTTCTCGCGGACGGTGTGGAAGTGGGTGTTGTCGACGTAGAAGCGGATCTCCTCCACGCTCGTCGAGCGGTCCCACTCCAGGCGGTAGGTGTGGAACCCGGCCTGGCAGGTGGTCCCGGGGCACGCGGTGGAACCGCCGATGCCGCTGGTCTCGTTGCACGGGCCGCCCGGCGAGGTGCCGCAGTGCATGGTGGCCCACACCGTGTTCAGGCCCTGGGTGTTCTCCATGATGTCCAGCTCGCCGACGGCGGGCCAGTTCCAGTAGTTGCCCCGGTAGGGCGCGCCCAGCATCCAGAACGCGGGCCAGTAGCCCTTGGCGGCGGCGCCGGTGACGTTCGGCACCTGGATGCGGGCCTCGACGCGGAGCGTGCCGCCCGCCGGGGGCTGGAAGTCGGCGCGGTTGGTCTCGATCCGGCCGGAGGTCCAGCGGCCGGACGCGTCGCGGCGCGGGGTGATGCGGAGGTTGCCGTTGCCGTCGAGGGAGACGTTGTCGGTGCTCGACGTCATGGTCTCGATCTCGCCGGTGCCCCAGTTGGCGGGGCCGCCGGGGTAGCCGGTGCCGGTCGCGTAGCGCCAGTTCGTGGTGTTCACGCCGGTGCCCGCGGCACCGTTGAAGTCGTCGACGAAGACCTGCGTCCAGCCGGACGGGGGCGGCGGGGCCGCGGCGGTCGCGGACGGGGCGGTGACCGTCGTCGCGGCCGCCGCCAGGCCCAGGACGCCGACGGCGGCGACCAGGACCCGCCGCAGCGGGCCCCGTCTGTGCGAAGTGCCGGAGGGTGCGCTCATGTGGGGGTGCCTCTCGGTACGGGTGGATGCGCGGGTGCCGCAGAGAACGCCCCATGGCAGATTGAGAGCGCTCTCAGGGTGCGCCCAATGTGCTCGCCGCCACGGCCGACGTCAAGAGGTGAAACCGAGAAAGTCCCACCCGTGCACAGGAGTTCACTCCCTGAAGGGGAAACGGAGGAGGTGACGAAGCAGGGAGCGAACCCCTGAGGGGAGCGCACGGATCAGCCGGCGGTCTCCCGGTACGCGTACACGGTCGTCGCCACCGCGCACACCCCCGGCTGGATCATCTGGGCGCGGAGGATGCCGGTGCCCGGGTCGTAGTCGACGCCCTCCGTCTCGTAGCCGCCGCCGGTGCACGCGCTGCGCTGCGGCAGCGCGAACAGACTCGTCACCGTGCCGGTCACGGCTCTGCCGTCCAGCGCGTGCGGCAGGTCCACCTGGAGCAGCGGGCGCGGCTCGGGGAAGTGCGTGCCCGACGCGTCGTTGGAGGCGCACACCAGACGGGTGTCCGTCACGAAGTCGCAGCCCTGGATGTCGCGCACCGGCCGGTCCAGCGTGATCTGCCCGGCCTCCACGAGGGTGCCGCCCGTCGCGGGGGTGCTCGGGTTCAGCAGCGGGGCGGGGAAGACCTGGAGCCGGTGCTGCTCGCCCCACTCCCCGGCGACCAGCCAGCGCGCGTCGGGTGAGACGGCGGCGAAGGAGTTGTTCACCTTCTCGCCCTGGCTCAGCGGGTGCACGTACTCGTAGCGCCTCCCGGCCGGGGTGGTCACCGCGAACATCTTCGACGTGGCCGTGTCCGCGCCCTGGTAGGCGTCGACGACATGGCCGCGCGCGATGTCCGGGTCGCCGACGTGGTTCCAGCCCTTGATCCGCAGGCTCAGCGGGATGTCGGCGAGCCCCCGGTACAGCAGGGAACCGTCCGCCTGGCTGGCGAGGCCCTGCCCGCCGCCCAGGGTGTCGGTGTACGCCGTTCCGGTCTCCGTCCAGAGCGGCGCGCCCGTGGCCGAGGCGGTGCTCGCGGCCAGGGCGAGGGCACCGGTCAGGGCGGCGACGGTGAGAAGTTGACGCTTCATCAGACTCCTGTCACACGTGGGAGATGGCGTTCGCATGGAACCACGTGCGAGGCGCGGGGTCACCGTCCCGGGAGGGAGCAAGCCGCGGCGAGTACTGTGCTTCACGTGCCGGCAGGTGATCGCGGTGGAGAGGCGGGAGCGGCGTGCAGCTGACGATTCTGGGCGGCGGCGGATTCCGGGTGCCGCTGGTGTACAGGGCCCTGCTCGGGGACCGCGGAGCGGGGCGGGTGACCCGGGTCGTCCTCCAGGATCCCGACGCCGGTCGGCTGCATGCGGTCTCCCGTGTGCTGGACGAACAGGCCGCCGGTGTCCCGGACGCCCCCGAGGTCGTCGCCACCACCGACCTCGACGAGGCGCTGCGCGGCGCAGACTTCGTCTTCTCCGCGATCCGCGTCGGCGGCCTGGAGGGACGCGCGGACGACGAACGCGTGGCCCTGGCGGAAGGGGTGCTCGGCCAGGAGACGGTCGGCGCGGGCGGCATCGCCTACGGTCTGCGGACGGTCCCGGTCGCGGTCGGCATCGCCGCCCGCATCGCCCGCCTGGCCCCCGACGCCTGGGTCATCAACTTCACCAACCCGGCGGGACTGGTCACCGAGGCCATGTCCCGCCGCCTCGGCGACCGCGTCATCGGCATCTGCGACTCGCCGGTCGGCCTCGGCCGCCGGATCGCCCGCGTCCTCGGCGCGACCGACCCGGCCGAGGCGTGGATCGACTACGTCGGCCTCAACCACCTCGGCTGGGTGCGCGGCCTGCGGATCGCGGGCCGCGACGAACTCCCGCGCCTGCTGGCCGACCCCGCCCTGCTCGGCTCCTTCGAGGAGGGCAGGCTGTTCGGCGCCGACTGGCTCCGGTCGCTCGGCGCGATCCCCAATGAATACCTGCACTACTACTACTTCAACCGCGAGACCGTCCGCGCCTACCAGGAGGCCGAGCGCACCCGCGGCGCCTTCCTGCGCGACCAGCAGGCCCGCTTCTACGCCGAGGCGGGCGATCCGGCGGTGTCCGCCCTGGCCGCCTGGGACCGCACCCGCGCCGAACGCGAGGCCACCTACATGGCGGAGAACCGGGAGAGCGCGGGCGCCGGCGAGCGCGAGGCCGAGGATCTGTCCGGCGGCTACGAGAAGGTCGCCCTCGCCCTGATGCGGGCCATCGCCCGCGACGAGCGCACCACCCTCATCCTCAACGTCCGCAACCGCGGCGCCCTCACGGTCCTCGACGCCGACGCGGTGATCGAGGTGCCGTGCCTGGTCGACGCCAACGGCGCCCACCCGGTCGCCGTGGACCCGCTGCCCGGCCACGCCACCGGTCTGGTCTGCTCGGTGAAGGCGGTCGAGCGGGAGGTGCTGTCGGCCGCCGAGTCCGGCTCCCGCACGACGGCGGTGAAGGCGTTCGCCCTGCACCCGCTCGTCGACTCGGTGACGGTGGCCCGCAGACTCGTGGACGGCTACCGAGCCGTCCACCCGGGTCTCGCCTACCTCGGCTGAGCGGCACCGAGCCACCCCGCGAACGGGCACGGGGAACTGCGCGGCCAGCCGCACGACCCCGCACCCGGCGCGGGACCTACAGCGAGACCACCTCGGCCGCCAGCCCGACGGAGTCGACCCGCTGCTGGGGCACCGACACCTGCCGCACCGGCCGCGGCCCCGCCACCACCGTGTAGTCCTGCCCCAGGAACGGCGGCGTGATCTCGCCCGGGTCGTCCCCGAGGGCCATCCGCACCGCGGCCCACGGCGCGTTGATCCCGCACAGCGACAGCTGGTGCAGCCCGCCGGCCGGCCGCGTGTTCACATCCATCAGCACCGGCCGCTCGCCGAACATCCGGAACTGGATGTTGGACAGATGGTGCAGCCCGAACCCCTCCGCGATCCGCCGCGCCGGCTCCAGCCACTGCTCGTGCAGCGTGAACCCGCGCCGCCGCCCGTTCTTGGTGCGGCCCACGGCCAGCCGCACCCGGTTGTCCGGCCCCGTGAGGCAGTCCACCGACACCTCCGGCTGCTCCAGCCGCGGCATCACCAGCCAGTCGACCGGCTCCTCCGCCCGCCGCATCGCCTCCACCACCTGGTCGAGCGGGACGTACGGGGACGGGAACCCTTCGAGGTGGAGGAGTGAGAAGGGGGCGCGCGTGACGACCCGGAAGCCCACCCCGCCCGCACCGGACACCGGCTTGAAGCACGCCCTGTGCCCGGCCGCCTCCAACGCCTCGACGGCCGCGACGAGTTCGTCGGCGTCACGGACCCGCCACCACGGCGGCACCGGCACCCCGATCGCCTGCACGGCCTCGTACGCGATCACCTTGTCCTGGAAGACGGCCACCGCCTGCGGCGGCGGCGCCAGCAGCACCGTGCCCAGCGCCTCGAACTCCGCGCGGTGCGCCACGATCGCCGCCTGGTGCAGCCGCGGCACGAACACGTCGATCCCGCGCCGGGCGCACACGTCGAGGGCGTACTCCACGTACGCCGCGGGCGACAGCCCCTCGGGCTCCAGCTCCGCGGTGTCGGCGGCGGCCAGCACGGGCGAGTCCGGGTCCCCGTGGGTCGCATGGATCTCCACGGCCCGATCGCAGGGATTTCGGCGCAGCTGATCCATGAAGAACACGTTCTCCGCGTACGTGCGGTTGAGCCAGACGCGTACGCGAGAGACCATTCAGGCCGCCTTTCACGGTTCGCGGGCACGGCGGAGCGGGGCCGGCCCGGCCAGGGGGATGAAGGGAGGGACACCGAACCGCCCCTGAGCGAAGGGGTTCGTGGCGGTGGTGTTGGGCAGATCATACGGCTTACCGGGACCCCGCGTGCAACGTGTGTGTTACGGCTCCTACCGCCGGTAAGGCGTGCGGTTCCGGCACGCCCGGCACGCCGACGACCGGTCACCCTTGCCCGACGCCGCGCACGTGTGTTCTCGTGGTGCCGTTCGCGTGGCGGGACGTGAAGGGAGGGCGACAGGTGACGTCGACGGCCGGTGGTGCCGGGCGGCTGCTGGCCATCAGTGACCTGCACATCGCCTACGAGGAGAACCGCGCGCTGGTCGAGGAGCTGCGCCCCGGGACCGACGACGACTGGCTCCTCGTGGCCGGTGACGTCGCGGAGTCCGTGTCCTCCATCGAGTGGGCGCTGAAGACCCTCGCGGGGCGCTTCCGCAAGGTCGTCTGGGTCCCCGGCAACCACGAACTGTGGACCCACCCCTCGGACCCGGTCACCCTGCGCGGCGTCGCCCGCTACGAGCACCTGGTCGAGATGTGCCGGCGCCTGGACGTCCTCACGCCGGAGGACCCGTACCCCGTGTGGGAGGGCCCCGGCGGCCCGGTCGCCATCGCCCCGCTGTTCCTCCTCTACGACTACTCCTTCCTCCCCGAGGGCTGCGCCACCAAGGAGGAAGGGCTGGCGTACGCGCACGAGACCGGGATCGTGTGCACCGACGAGTACCTGCTCCACCCCGACCCCTACCCGACCCGCGAGGACTGGTGCCGGGCCCGAGTCGCCGAGACCGAGGCGCGGCTCGCCGCGCTCCCCGAGGACCTGCCCACCGTCCTGGTCAACCACTGGCCGCTGGACCGGCATCCGACCGAGGTACTGTGGTACCCGGAGTTCGCCATGTGGTGCGGCACCCGGCTGACCGCCGACTGGCACCGCCGCTTCCGGGTCGAGGCCATGGTCTACGGCCATCTGCACATCCCGCGGACCACCGTGCACGAGGGCGTCCGCTTCGAGGAGGTGTCGGTGGGATACCCCCGTGAATGGCGCAAGCGCCCGCACCCGCCGGGCCGGCCGCGCCGCGTACTCCCCAGGGAGGCCTGAGCCCGGTGATCGAGGACCTGCTGCCCGACGCGGTGATCGCCGTCGAGGCCCACGGAAGCGACGAGATCGTGGAGGCGCCGCTGTTCCCGGGCGAGGAACGGTTCGTGGCGCTGGCCGTGGCCAAGCGGCGCCGCGAGTACGCCACCGTGCGCGCCTGCGCCCGCCGCGCCATGGAGAAGCTGGGAGTGCCTCCGCAGCCGATCCTGCCCGGCGAACGGGGCGCGCCGCAGTGGCCGGACGGGCTGCTCGGCAGCATGACCCACTGCGACGGCTACTGCGCCGCCGCGCTGGTCCGCGCCACCGATCTGGCCTCCCTCGGCATAGACGCCGAACCGCACGCCCCGCTCCCGGACGGTGTGCTGGAGGCCGTCGCCCTGCCCGCCGAGCGGGAGCGGCTGCGCCGGCTGGCCGCCGAGCGGCCCGAAGTGCACGGCGACCGGCTGCTGTTCAGCGCGAAGGAGTCCGTCTACAAGGCCTGGTTCCCGCTCACCGGGCAGTGGCTGGAGTTCTCCGAGGCGGACATCGACATCAGCGCCGATCCCGGCGGCCGGGCGCGCGGGCGGTTCCGCGCCGAACTCCTCGTGCCCGGCCGCCGGGATCGGCG
>NZ_MUND01000354.1 GCF_002154375.1 Streptomyces glaucescens
GGCAGCTACGAACGGCGCGGCTTGCCGCGCCGTTCGTAGCTGCCGGTGCGGCGCAGCTGGGGGCTGATCCGCAGCGGTCGGGCCTCACTCCACGGGGTGGCGGCCGGCTCCGGGGAGGCTGTCCGTTCGGCGAGGGTGTCGGCGTCGACGGTGAGGTGCCGGGAGGAGTGCAGCCCGAACGCCACCCGCCAGAGCCGGTGACGCGCCTCGTCGTCCGGGGCCTGGGCGAACCAGCGCGCCAGGGTGCGGAAGTCGGCCGAGCGGTCCGAGCGTCCGGCCCGCCGCTCGTTGAGCTGCCGTACGACGGCCAGGAGCTGCGGGATCGAACCGAGCGCCCGCCCGCGCAGCAGCCTGGCCTGCGACTCCCGTCCCTCTTCCGAAACGAACCACTCGGCGAGCCCGGACCACCGCGCGGCCCACCGCTCGTACGCCACCGCCTCCGCCCGCTCGGCGTCCTCGGGAGCGGCGTCGGCGGCTTCGCGGGCGGCTGCCAGCCGCAGCAGCGGACCGACCCGTTCTTGCTCCTCCAGCTCCCCGATCAGCAGGGCGATGCGCCCGCCCAGGGTGATGAGGTCCTGGATGAACCGCTCCAGGTACTGGATCAGCCGGTCCTTGTAGGCGAGGAACGCCTCGACCTCGATGTCGTGCAGGTCGATGGTGCGCTGGAGCGAGCCCATGAAGGCGCGGGCGTTGTCGGCGAGGTCGGCGAACCGCGCAGTCAGCACGGACAGGGCGACGTATGTCTTGGCCGGGTCGGGCTCGTCCTCCGCGGCGATCACCAGGAGCGCCCGCAACTGCGTGACGATGTCGTGCAGCGCGACCGCCTGGAGTTCACCGCGCCGCCCCAGCACCTCGTCGTACGTCCCGAGCGCCGCCTCGACCGCCTCACCGGCCCGGGTGAGCTGGTAGATGAACCGCCTGCGGTAGAAGTCCTCGACCGCCGTCACCCGCGCGTGGTCCGGATCGGCCCGCAGATTGCCCCACTCCACGAGTTTGTCCAGCGCCTGCGTCACCGCCTCGGGGTCGGCGGGCCTGCCGTCCGCGTCCAGGGCCGCGTACACGTCCTCCGGCCGCAGATGCACCGCGAACCGCTCCTTGGCTGCGAGGAAGGCCCGCATGACCTGGCGGTAGAGGGGGGCGTTGGGGGTGGTGAGGTGAGCGAACGGGGTGTAGTCGCTGGAGGTCATCTCGGCACATTCTTCCACCCCGGTCACGGGCTCACGTGGGGGTTGCGAACACGCACTCCGCCCAGACCGTCTTGCCCGGGCCCCCGGGCCGGAGGTGCCAGCCCCAGCGGGTGGCGAGTGCCGCGACGAAAAGCAGCCCTCGGCCGCCGGTGTCCTCGGAGCCGGGGGCTCGCAGCATTTCCGGTTCGGGCGGCGTGCGTTCGGTGCGGGTGTCGGTGACCTCGACCCTGACCGTGCGGGCGGGCTCGCTCACGTGCAGGAGCAGATGGAAGTCCCGGCTGGGGACGTGGCCGTGCCTTACCGCATTGGCGGTCAACTCGCCGAGGACCAGCGCGATCTCCTCGTGCGGACCGGTGCCGTACGGGATGCCCCACGCGTCCAACCGGTTTGCGGCCAGTCGGCGGGCGAGGCGGGCACCCCGTGGGGTGGAGGTGAAACGCATCTCGAAGGTGTGGCTCAAGTCATCGCTGGGATGCATGGGTTGGGAGGCGCCGATGGGGCTGGGGAGTTGACTCGTCATGCCGACAACGGTGCCCTCGGTCGCATAGCGTGACCAGTGGTGACGCACCGACGCGGCCCGTTGTACGCGGGGTGGCGGTACGGGTACGAGATGCGCGGCGTGACGATGCCGTCGGGACGGCGTTGGGCCAGGGAGGCGGTAGCGATGACCGAAGGTACCGACGAGGGGGCCGAGACCGTGGTGGCAGACGACGCGGGACAGGCGACGGCGGACACGTCCGGCCAGGCCGTGGTCATCGCGTTCGGGCAGACGATGAAGACGCTGCGGGTGCGGGCGGGCATGGAGCGCGAGGAGTTCGGACGGCGGATCGGATACTCGGCGTCCACGGTGGCGTCGTACGAGCAGGGTCGGCGGATCCCGTCGCCCAGGACCATCGAGCGGGCGGACGAGGTCCTGGACGCGGGCGGGCTGCTGACGGTGTGGAAGGAGCAGGTGGAACGGGCTCAGTATCCGGTGTTCTTCCAGGGGATGGCAGCCTTGGAGAAGGAGGCCATCGAGTTGCTGACGTACGACACGCTGGTGGTCAAGGGCCTGCTTCAGACAGAGGAGTACATGAGGGCGGTACTGGCTATGCGGCGGCCGCCTCTGGACCAGGAGACCATCGAACAGCGCGTGGCCGCTCGATTGGCCCGGCAGGACATCTTCGACCGGCAGCCCGCACCACTTCTGAGCTTCGTGATGGACGAGTCGGTATTGCGGCGTCGGCTTGGTGGAAAGGACGTGCTTCGAGGGCAGTTGGAGCATCTGCTTCTTGTTGGCCAGAAGCGCAATGTCGAAATCCAGGTCATCCCTCTCGACTGTGAGGAAAGCGCGGGCGTGGACGGAGCGTTCACGGTCGTCACGCGTGACGATGGCAAGAAGTTCGCGTACACCGAGGCGCAAGGATCCAGCACGCTTCAGACCGACCCGCAGCAGGCAGCGCTCGCCGCCGCCCGTTATGGGATCATCCGATCACAGGCTCTCACTCCGCGAGAGTCCCTGGAGTTCATCGAGAGGTTGCTGGGAGAGCTATGAACACCGCTGAGTCCTCGGCCGTCGAGTCCGGCCTCGCCTGGTTCAAGAGCAGCTACAGCGGAGCGGAAGGCGGCGACTGCATCGAGGTGGCGGCCGACATGGGAACCGTACACATCCGGGATTCCAAGACCGAAGCCGGACCCGTCATCCGTGTGTCACGTGAGGCGTGGGCGGGGTTCGTCGGGGAGGCCTGACCGTCGTACGTCAAGCGTGAGCCCTGCCGCCCGATCAAGACGGCAGGGCTCACGCACACCTCTACTTGGGCAGGTAAGGGCTCGGCCTGCCGTACCAGCTGATCCGCAGGGTGTCGCGGGCGCGGGTGGCCGCGACGAACAGCAGAGACCGGGCCTTGAGTTCCTCGCGGGCGAGACGCCGGGGGTCCGTGTCGCGGTAGCGCTGGACGACGGACGCGCGGGGGATGACGCCGTCGCGGGCACCGACGATGGCGAGCCTCTGGTATTCGAGGCCCTTGAAGCGGTGCATGGTGCCGATGTGGATGTCACCGTCTCCCTTGACACCCTCCTTGGTGAGTTCGGCGACGGTCAGCTCGGCCTCGGTCGCCAGGTACTACATGACCTGGTTGACGGCTTCGCGGTCGGCGTGACGGCGTCGAGGAGGGCGTAGTTGGGCAGCAGGCCGAGGTCACAGAGGGCCTGCTGGGCAGTCACGTTGCCGCGCTCTGGCCGCGGTCCAGTCCAGGACGGCCCAGGGCTGACGCTTCGCCAGAAGCAGCGTCGAGCAAGCGTCACGACGTTGCCAGAACCGCCCCTCCTGAGGCCACGGCAAAGCACTCCTCACCAGACACCGCTGCGCCAAGCCGCAGGTGAGACACATAGCGCTAGCCTGCGAAACGCATAGGTCGAACATCCGGCCAGACCCAGGAAATTCTAATAATCCGCAGGTCAAAGCCCCTTCCCAGCAGGCTCCAGAATCGCCACGCACTCCACATGGTGCGTCATCGGGAACAGATCGAACACCCGGAGCGTCCGCACCCGGTACCCCCCGTCCCGGAAGTACCCGATGTCCCGCGCCAGGGCAGCCGGGTCGCACGCCACGTAGGCGATCCGGCGGGCTCCCAGTGAGGCGAGGTGGGCCACCGTCTTGCGGCCCGCTCCCGCGCGGGGCGGGTCGAGGACGACCAGGTCGACCTCGGTGATGCCGGTGCGCGGCAGGACGGACTCGACCTTGCCCTGCTCGATCCGCACCCGGGGGAAGTCCGCGAGGTTGTGGCGGGCGTCCTCGACCGCGCGCTTGCCGGACTCGATACCGAGGACCGCGCCCTGTTCGCCGAGCCGGTCGGCCAGGGCGCCCGCGAAGAGGCCGACGCCGCAGTAGAGGTCGAGCGCCATCTCGCCCTTGCGCGGCAGCAGGCCCTGCATGACGGCCGTGACGAGGGTGTCGGCCGCCTTCGGGTGGACCTGCCAGAAGCCGCCGCTGCCGACGCGGTGGGTTCGGCCGTCCGCGCGCTCGCGGACGAAGGGGCGGCCGTGGACGCGGTGGACGCCGCCGTCCTTCTCGTCGACGCGCATGACGGAGACGGGGCGGTCGAGTTCGACGATCGGCAGGCGCGCACCGGGCTTGGGGGTGAGGATCACCTGGCGGTCCTGGGAGCCGGCCGCCGCGATCGCCTCGACCGACTCCATGCCGGTCCAGTCGCGCTTCTCGATGCCCAGCTCACTGACCCCGGCGGCGGCGATCATGCAGTGGTCGATGCGCTGGACCTCGTGCGAGCGGTGCTTGCGCAGGCCCGCGTGGCCCTCGGCGTCGACGGCGTACTGCACGCGCGTGCGCCACTGCGGCACCTGGCCGGCGGGCACCTTGTCGCCCTCGGCCGGCATGACCGTGCCGTCCCAGCCGGCCTCCTCGGGGGTGAGTCCCGCCAGCCGCTTCAGCTGCTCGGCGACGACCTCGCCCTTCATCCGGCGCTGGGCGCCCGGCTTGGCGTGCTGCCAGTCGCAGCCGCCGCAGCGGCCGGGGCCGGCGAAGGGGCAGGGGGCTTCGATGCGGTCCTTGGAGGCCTGGAGGATCTCCACCGCGTCCGCGCGCAGGAAGCGGGCGCCCTCCTCGCCCTCGGTCACCCGCGCCACGACCCGCTCGCCGGGCAGCGCGTGGCGGACGAAGAGGACCTGGCCGGCGTCGGTGCGGGCGATGCAGTGGCCGCCGTGCGCGACGGGCCCGATCTCGACCTCGTACTCCTCGCCGACCAGGGACCCCGCCTGCGTGTTCTTCGGTTCTGCCTGCATGGCGGGGTGACTCCAGATCGGGAAGGGGGACGACCGCCGGGGGCGGCCGGCCCAGGGCCGGACAACAGCCCACCAGTCTACGTCGTCCCCGCTGCCGCCGGTTCCGTTCGATCCCGGGACCGGTACCGGTCTCCGCTCCGGCCCCGGGGGCGGGTCTCCTCCGCCCCGGGACCGGTCTCCTTCACTCCCGGGGGCCGGTCTCCTTCGCCCGCTCGGCGGCGGGCCCCCGCCGCACCGCGCCGGGCGCGTTCCACTCCGACCGCTTGCGGGCGCGCTTCTTCGCCACCTCGGAGGAGGCGAGCTGGTACGGCACCGAGGTCACCATCACGCCCGGGGTGAACAGCAGCCGGCCCTTGAGCCGCAGCGCGCTCTGGTTGTGCAGCAGGTGCTCGTACCAGTGGCCGACGACGTACTCGGGGATGATCACGGACACCGCGTCGCGCGGCGACTCCCGGCGCAGGCTCTTGACGTACTCGATGACGGGGCGGGTGATCTCGCGGTACGGCGAGTCCAGCACCTTCAGCGGTACGTCGATCCCGCGCCGCTCCCACTCCTCGCGCAGCGCCTTGGTCTCGGCCGGGTCGACGTTGACGCTGAGCGCCTCCAGGGTGTCCGAGCGCAGCAGCTTGGCGTAGGCCAGGGCGCGGAGCGCGGGGCGGTGGATCTTGGAGACCAGGACCACCGAGTGGACGCGGGAGGGGCGGACGCTGTCGTCGGTGGGGCCCTCGGGGGCGGCGAGTTCCTTGGCGACGTGGTCGTAGTGGCGGCGGATCGCGGTCATCGTGCCGTAGAAGATCACCATGCCGAGCAGCGCGACCCAGGCTCCGTGACTGAACTTGGTGACGAGGACGACGACGAGGACGGTGAAGGTGAAGAAGGCGCCGAAGGCGTTGATCGCACGGGAGCGGACCATGTGGCGCCGCTTGGCGGGGTCCTTCTCGGTGGCCAGGTGGCGGTTCCAGTGGCGGACCATTCCGGTCTGGCTGAGCGTGAAGGAGACGAACACGCCGACGATGTAGAGCTGGATCAGCCGGGTGGAGTCGGCCTCGTAGATCCACACCAGCAGGGCCGCCGCGCCGGCCAGCAGCACGATGCCGTTGGAGAAGGCGAGGCGGTCGCCGCGGGTGTGCAGCTGGCGGGGCAGGTAGCGGTCCTGGGCGAGGATCGAGCCGAGGACCGGGAAGCCGTTGTACGCCGTGTTGGCGGCCAGGAACAGCACGAGCGCGGTGGCCGCGGCCAGCACGAGGAACAGGAAGCTGCCGGAGCCGAAGACGGCCTCGGCGACCTGGGAGATCACCGGGTGCTGGACGTAGTCCGGGCCGACCGGGACTCCGTTGTCGAGCAGGTCCTTGGCCGGGTATTCGGCCATCCGGACCTTGGAGACCATGGCGAGGACGATGATCCCGCAGAACATGGTGACGGCGAGCACGCCCATCAGCAGCAGCGTGGTCGCCGCGTTCTTCGACTTGGGCTTGCGGAAGGCGGGGACGCCGTTGGAGATCGCCTCGACGCCGGTGAGCGCGGCACAGCCGGAGGAGAAGGCGCGCAGCAGCAGGAAGACCAGGGCGAATCCGGCCAGGCCCTCGTGCTCGGGCTTGATCTCGTAGGCGGCGGTGGGTGCCCGCATCGTCTCGTCCAGCACCAGCCCGCGGAACGCGCCCCAGGCGATCATGATGAAGACGCCCGCGACGAAGACGTAGGTCGGGATCGCGAAGAGCGAGCCGGACTCCTTCACGCCGCGCAGGTTCATCAGCGTCAGCAGCAGGATCACGGCCATCGCGCAGAACACCTTGTGCTCGACGACGAAGGGGATCGCGGAGCCGAGGTTCTCGATGCCGGAGGAGATGGAGACGGCGACGGTGAGGACGTAGTCGACGAGCAGGGCGCTCGCGACGGTCAGGCCCGCCTTGGGGCCGAGGTTGGTGTTCGCCACCTCGTAGTCGCCGCCGCCGCTGGGGTAGGCGTGCACGTTCTGCCGGTAGGAGGCGACGACCGTGAACATCAGGACGACGACCGCGAGGGCGATCCAGGGGCTGAAGTGGTACGCCGACACGCCCGCGATGGACAGGACCAGCAGCACCTCTCCCGGCGCGTACGCCACGGAGGACAGCGGGTCGGAGGCGAAGACGGGAAGTGCGATGCGCTTGGGCAGGAGCGTTTCGCCCAGCCGGTCGCTGCGCAGAGCGCGCCCGATCAGGATGCGTTTGGGCACGTCGGTCAGTTTGGACACAACAGAGGATCGTAAGCCTTCGAACAGGAGGGCGCCCACCCGCCACCCTCGTCTGCCCCACGAGTGAAATCGGCCGTACGCGCGCGCCGCGTGCCACGGGCGGCCCCCGGGCCATGCCTATATGACAAAACGCCTGTCGTCACACGTCCGTGACCCGGCGCGTCCCGGCCCGTCACCGTCGTCCCCGGAGGACCCATGCCCAGCACCGCGGAGCTGATCGGCGCCACCGCCGCACTCGTCGGCCTCGGAATCCTCACCGCCGCGAGCCTCTGGAGCATCACCCGCCGCTGACCTGGCACCCGAACGAACCGTGCACGGGGGTCCCGTCCGCGGACCGCGCGTGTGTAGCTTGGGCGGCGGTCTGAGACCCTGTTTCAAGCCAGGTCAACAACTCTTGACATCGGAAGGACGGTCGTGCACATCGTCATCATGGGCTGCGGCAGAGTGGGTTCCGCTCTCGCGCAGACCCTGGAGCAACAGGGGCACACGGTCGCCGTGATCGACCAGGACCCCACCGCCTTCCGACGACTGGGCTCCTCGTTCGGCGGCCGCCGGGTCACCGGCGTCGGCTTCGACCAGGACACCCTGCGCGAGGCGGGCATCGAGGAGGCCGGCGCGTTCGCCGCCGTCTCCAGTGGCGACAACTCCAACATCATCGCCGCCCGGGTGGCCCGCGAGATGTTCGGTGTGGAGAACGTCGCGGCCCGTATCTACGACCCCCGCCGCGCCGAGGTCTACCAGCGCCTGGGCATCCCCACGGTGGCCACGGTCCGCTGGACCGCGGACCAGATGCTGCGCCGGCTGCTGCCCTCCGGCTCCGAGCCGCTGTGGCGCGATCCCACCGGCGGGGTGCAGCTCGCCGAGGTGCACGCCGCGGACGCCTGGGTCGGACACAAGATCAGCAAGCTGCAGGACGAGACGGGCGTCCGGGTGGCGTTCCTGACCCGCCTCGGCGAGGCGATCCTGCCCACCTCGCAGACGGTGCTGCAGGAGGGCGACCTGGTGCATGTGATGATGCGCACGGACGAGGTCGAGAAGGTCGAGGCGGCGTTCGCCCAGGGTCCCGAGATGGAGGGCGGTCACTGATGAGGGTCGCCATTGCCGGTGCCGGCGCGGTGGGCCGCTCGATCGCGGGCGAACTGCTGGAGAACGGCCACGAGATTCTGCTCATCGACAAGGCGCCGACCGCGATCTCGGTCGAGCGCGTACCGCAGGCGGAGTGGCTGCTCGCCGACGCCTGCGAGATCACGTCCCTGGACGAGGCGGCGCTCCAGCGCTGCAACGTCGTCATCGCCGCCACGGGTGACGACAAGGTGAACCTGGTCGTCTCCCTGCTGGCGAAGACGGAGTACGGCGTCCCGCGCGTCGTGGCCCGCGTCAACAACCCCAAGAACGAGTGGCTGTTCAACGAGGCCTGGGGCGTGGACGTCGCCGTCTCCACGCCGCGCCTGATGTCGGCCCTGGTCGAGGAGGCGGTGAGCGTCGGCGACCTGGTCCGGCTGCTGCGCTTCAGCCACGGTGACGCGAACCTGGTCGAGCTGACCCTGCCGGAGGAGTCGGCCCTGGCCGGCACCCAGGTCGGCGACGTGGAGTGGCCGGAGGACACCTCCTTGGTCACCATCATCCGCGGCACCCGCGTCCTGACCCCCACACCGGACGACTCCCTGGAGGCGGGCGACGAGTTGCTGTTCGTGGCCGCGCAGGCGCGCGAGGAGCAGCTGGAGGACCTGCTGTCGGTGCGCCGCGAGGACGCGACGGGCTGACACCGGCCGGACACGAGAGAGGGCGCCCGGAGA
>NZ_MUND01000355.1 GCF_002154375.1 Streptomyces glaucescens
TACAGGACCGCCATGGCGGTCAAGGCGCCCCCGTAGACGGGCAGCCAGCGCAGTGCGGTGCGGCGCAGCGCCCGGGCGTCTCGGCGCTCGGGCTGCCACAGCTGGCTCATGGCGTGGGCGTGGGCGACGCAGATCAGGGTGATGCAGGGGACGAGCAGGGCGCAGATGTTGGGGGAGTGCAGTGCGGTGCCGACAGCCCGGTAGATGACTGGTGTGGCGAGCAGGAAGACTAGCCCGGCGTGGATGAGTACCGAGGCGGTCAGGGCCAGTGTCCATTCCCGCTGGTGACGCACTGCCAGCGCTTTGACGATGCCCAGTCCGATCGAGGACAGGGCGATCACCAGGTTGATGACTGTGATGATTCCGGTGGGCATCAGATGGACCGGCGGTTGCTGATTGCGCTCGTCAGGCGGCCGGTGCTCTGGCTGGTCGGGTCCAGGTCGAGCAGAGGCAGGACGACCCGCGCGAAGATCTCGCAGGTCAGTTCTTCGTCGTCTCCGTATCCGGCGCGGAGCTTGGCGGGCCGGGTGATGATCTCCTCGCGGACCCGGTCGGGCAGGGCGGACATCTGCTCCCTGAGGGACTCCAGGGTCACGCCGTCGAACTGGCTGTGCACGGCGATGGAGCAGGCATCCCCGGGGCCGTCCTCGGCTCCGCTGTGCGGTACCCGCAGGTGGCGTGCCTCGTGCAGGGAGACGAGTGCCTGGTGCCAGGGGCTGAGGCGGTCGCTGATGCCGATGTAGTCGGTGTCTTCGCCCTGCACCGTCACGCCGCTCACGCGGGGCGGCAGGCCCGACAGCAGGAACGTCTCGACCGTGCGGCCGCGCAGATCGGCCATGGCCCGTAGGACGTCCTGGACGCTCGCGCCCGGCTTGAGGCCGAGTTCGTCGTAGAAGAGGTGCAGTGCGGCGCGCCGTTCGCGGGACCAGGAGCGGTGCTGGCGGACGGCGGCGCCGGCACGGCTGGTGGTCTCGGCCAGACGTGCAAGGACACTGCGGTAAGGGGGAAGTGCACCGGTGGTGCGCATGTCTCGGTCAGCCCTCCCCATACGTGTCGGTGCCCGCGGAGTGAAGGGCTGGTGTGGTCGCTATCGGCGCTTGGTCGGGCGCCTCGATGTAGCTGTGGTGCATCGGCGGCCTGCGCTCCCCGTTTTTCCCTGACGTGACTGGCTGTGCCTGGTGACGTGCGCAGCGAGATTATCAGCCGGGCCGCAGGCAGCCGGTGGGGTGGAGGCCCCTGCGGTACGCCCGGGACGGCATCCGCAGCGGGTGCCGTCCCGGGGAGTACGGCTACGCGGCAGCAGCGGCGTGCGTCCGCGCCCGTACTCGCGCCCACAGCGCTGTGTCGCAGTTGGAGGAGTAGGAGCTGATCGGCCGGGAGGTGGGGGCCCCGGTGCGGTCGACGTCGATGTGCTCCACCAGCGCGGCGAGCGCCGTGGCGGCCATCATGCGGGCCAGCGGGGCACCGATGCAGTAGTGGGCCCCGTGGCCGAAGGCCAGATGCGCGAGGGCCTGGCGGGTGGCGTCGAACGTGTCCGCGTCAGGGCCGAAGGCCTGCGCATCGCGGCCAGTGGCCGCCAGGCAGATGACGACGGCCTCGCCCGCCCGGACGGTGACGTTCGTGCCGGGCACGGTGATGTCCTCGGCGGCATACCTGAACATGACGGTGTTGATCGGCCCGTTCCAGCGCAGGGTTTCCTCGACGATGTCGTTGATGGGGATCGCGCCCTCGCGGACGCGCTTCATCTGGTCGGTGTGGTCGGTGAGGGCTTTGATGGCGTTGGTGATGAGGTTCGTCGTGGTCTCGTGCCCGGCGAAGAGGAACAGCATCAGGGTGTAGAGCAGCAGTTCATCGTCGAGTGTGGCGTCCTCGCCGCCGGTCGCGGCGATCAGAGCGGAGGTCAGGTCGTCGCCGGGGCGCCGGCGCTTGTCGGCGATGAGCTGGCTGATGACGGCCGCGACTCCAGCCTTGCCCGCAGCGACGTCCTCGGGTGCGCTGCGGCTGTCGTGGATGCGCGTGTAGTCCCGGGCAAGGGTGCTGCTGGTGGCCGGGTCCAGCCCGAAGAGGTGGCATATGACCTGCATGGGCAGCTCGAAAGCGAAACGAGAGCGCAGGTCGATGTACTCGCCCGGAGCGGTCGTCGACAGATCCGCGATCAGGTGCTGGACGATGTCCGTGATGCGGGGACGCAGGCCCTCGACCCGGCGGGGCGTGAAGGCCTTGCTGACCAGGCCCCGCAGCTTGCGGTGCCGTCCGCCGTCTTCATTGAGCATCCCCGGCAGGGCGATGAACTCCAGCAGTCCCCAGTCGCGGGGAATCCTGCCTGTTTGCAGGTCAGCCCAATGAGTGGGGTTCTTGCGGAAATGACGGCCGCCCAGGACAGCTTCAGCGACGTCCCGGTGCGCAGTCGCCCAGGCCCTGACACCACCGTCGATGATTACGGGAACGAGGGAGCCGCGCTCGCGCAGCCTGCGCCCTTCCTCCAGAACATCGGTGGCGTGAGGGTCGAGGGGGAACAGCTGCGTCTCTGGGAGGGCGGCGAGTTTCATCAGCGGTCTCCGATCGGGGCGAGGGTCGCGGCACGCTTTCGGGCACGGACCGGGTCGAAGGCGATGTCCAGCCGGGCGGGGAGGCGGACGATGATCGAGGGGCTCCACTGCGTGGGCTGCCCGGGGAAGGCCAGATGAATGTCGTCCAGGCGAGTCCACAGCCGTTCGACGCCGCCCCGGACGATTGCCGTGGCCAGGCCCGGGGCCGGGCACTCGTGGGCGCCGCTGCCCCAGGCGAGGTGGCTGGCGTTGCTCTCGACGTAGTCCGCGCGGAGGGCGCGGCCGCCGAAACGGTCGTGGTCGAGGTTGGCGCCGGCGGGGCTGATGATGAGCAGGTCGCCGCGGCGGACCCGGGTGCCGTGCAGATCCATGTCGGCGGTCGCAACGCGGCCGATGACCTGCTGCACCGGGGCGTGATTCCACAGCACCTCGGCCATCACGCCGGGGATGTCACGCAGCATGCTGCGCAGGTCGGTCCGGGCGTCCTCGGCCCGGGCCAGCACCTCGCACGTGTTGGCGGCCCAGGCGGTGGTGGAGCCGACGCCCGCGTTGATGGCCAGCCAGACCGTCTCGCGGGTCTCTTCGTCGCTGAGGTCCGCCTCCAGCAGCCATGTGACGATGTCCGCGCGCGGCTCTTGGCGGCGGCGACGGACGTGGTCCTCGATCATGGCGTTGAGGCCGACGTTGGCGTCGAGCGCTCCCTCTCCTCCTCCGAGCAGAGTCAGGATCGTCCGCTGGAGCCGCTCGGCGTCTTCCGGCGGAAATCCGAACAGCTGGGTCAGCACCGCCACCGGCAGCGGGACGGCGTACTGGCCGACGATGTCGGCCTGGCCGTCCTCCACGAAGCCCTCGATGAGGCGATCGGCGACGCGGGTGATCGTCGCGTGCAGCCGACGTTGCCCGACCTTGTGCAAGCTGGTCTTGAACGCGCCCCGCAGGCGCTGATGCTCATGGCCGGAGGCGAAGAGCATGTTGCGCATCGGCTGCACATGGGGCCCTATGGGCCAGTCCTGCGGGAGCAGGCCCTGCTTGGTGACATGCCACTGGCCCAGGTCCCGAGTGAACAGAAGCCCGTCACGCAGCACCGTGTTGCATGCGTCGTAGCCGATCACGAGCCAGGCCGGCACCTCGCCATCGAGATGCACGGGCACCACCGGGCCACCGTGCTCGCGGAGCGTCGCATAGAAGGCGGCCGGGTCGGCGACCATCTCGGTGCTCGACAGTGGCACGGCGGAGCCGCCATGGCGCACAGGGCAGCCTGTGTGCCGTAAGGGCGGGTTGCTGGCAGATGGCTGGTGAGGATGGGAGGTCATCGCACCCGATTTCCGTATCGCGGGATGAGAGGGAAGAAGGTCCGACAAGCCCCGCGACGTGAGGGTTCACATCAGCAGACGCAGGTCGTCGCGATCCTGGAGCACTCACCGTTTCTCTGTCAACAAACGGTGACGGCTTTGACTAGCTCGGCGAAATGGATCGGTACCGACCGCAGGAGTGAGCGACGCACCGTCGTGAGTGGTCACGTGCCGATTCTCGCGGCGGGCGCTGGTCCCACGATCCAGCAGAACCCATCGTTTATGGGTCAACGAACGGATACGCTGGTCGCAGGAGTGCAGCCCGGATACGCTGCGATCGCACATGTGCCCTGGCCCCCTTGGAGATCTTCGTGCCCTTCGTCCCCCGTGAGGTGAGCGCGGCCGACATCGCCTCTCTCGTCGATGCCATCGGGCGGGCGGCGTTTCGCCTCGGATACGACACGAGCGAGGTACTCGACATCGAGGAGATCTCCGAAGCCACCGGCATCGAACCGCAGCGGGTGCGAGAGCTGCTGGTCGACGGCGTCGAGCCGCAGCAGCCGCCCAGCGGAAGCGAGGCGCGCGAGGACTACTACCGCAGGCTGGTCGGTCAGCGGCTGGATCTCCTCCGCCGGCGCAGGCGCAAAGCGACGGCGCCGACGAAGGAGACCTACCGCCAGATCGCCGAAGAAGTCGACCTATCCCACACCCTGATCAGCCATCTCCTCTCCGGGAAACGCAGTGCCCGCGTCGACTACAGCAGCCCCCTGGAGACGCGCTACGGAGTGCCCCACGGCTTCCTGTCGAAGCCGGAGGGGCTGGCTCTGGCCGATCGACTGAAGGCGATCAAAGACGGTCTGCTCGCGGGCGTGCTGCACGAAAGCATCTACACGCTCGGCGGCAAGCAGATGGCCATGCGCCAGAGCGGAGAGGCTCCCCCTTCCCTGGAGGATCTCGTAGAGGCCATGGACGCCCTGATCGCCCGCACGCGTATCCAGGAACGCAAGCGCACGGAAGCCCCGGGCGAGCCGGACTCGTATAAGACGTCATCTCATTTGGG
>NZ_MUND01000356.1 GCF_002154375.1 Streptomyces glaucescens
CGGCACTGCGCGGGATCCCGCTGCTGACGCACGGCACCGTCGGCTGGGACCCGGCCTGGGCGGCCGACACCCCCGTCGTCCTGACCGTGGCCGCGCCCGCTCCCGAACGGCAGGCCGCGCGCTGGCGGCACGCGCTGGAACGGGCCGCCGGTGACGGCGGCGTGCCCGGTGACGCGGCGGCGCTCGCCCGTGCGGTGGCCGCCCACCGCCTGGACTCCGGGCAGGTGCGCCGCGCCGCCGACGTGGCGGTGCGCACGGCCGTCCTCGCGGGCCGCGAGGTCCGCCCCGACGACCTGCGCACCGCCGTGCGCGCCCAGAACGGGGCGGGGCTCGACCGGCTCGCCCGCCGCGTGGAGCCCGGCGTCGGCTGGGACGACCTGGTCCTCCCGCCGCTCACCCACCGGCGGCTGCGCGAACTCGCGCTGCGGGCCAGGCACCGCGAGCAGGTGCTCGGACAGTGGGGGATGCGGCCGGGCGGCGGGCGGGGGCGGGGCGTGATCGCGCTGTTCGCGGGCGAGTCGGGCACCGGCAAGACCATGTCCGCCGAGGTCGTCGCGGCGGACCTGGGTATGGACCTGTACGTGGTGGACCTGTCCACGGTCGTCGACAAGTACGTGGGGGAGACCGAGAAGAACCTGGAGCGGATCTTCACCGAGGCGTCGGCGGTCAACGCGGTGCTGCTCTTCGACGAGGCCGACGCGATCTTCGGCAAGCGCTCGGAGGTGAAGGACGCGCACGACCGGCACGCCAACATCGAGTCGGCGTACCTCCTCCAGCGCATGGAGTCGTTCGACGGGATCGCCGTGCTGACCACCAACCTGCGGGCCAACCTGGACGAGGCGTTCACGCGCCGCCTGGACGTGGTGGCGGACTTCCCGGTGCCGGACGCCGGCCAGCGCCTCGCCCTCTGGGAGCGCTGCCTGGGTGACCGCATGCCGCGCGCCGGCGACGTGGACCTCCCCTTCTGCGCGGACCGCTTCGAACTGGCCGGCGGCTCGATCCGGGCCTGCGCGGTGACCGCCGCCTACCTCGCGGCGGAGTCCGGGGAACCGCTCACCATGCGGCAGGTGGTGACGGCGGTCGCCCAGGAGTACCGCAAGCTCGGACGGCTGGTCCTGGAGAGCGAGTTCGGCCCGTACCTGGCGGAGGCCGTCGACGCGTGAGGGCCGGGCCGCGCGGCCCGCCCCTCGACCACACCTGGCCGCCGTTCACCTGCCTCAGGCCGCTTGGTTCTGCTTGATCCGCTGCCACGTGTCAGGGTGCTGCGACATGATCCACATGGCTTTCTGATTCGCCGCCGCGAGAGAGACGACCCGCGCCGGTTGCTCGTCGTGGTACTTGTCGAAGGTCTCGCAGTACCACGCTGCGAAAGCAGCCTGGTTGGCTGCTTGCTGAAGAAACGCGTTGATTTCCCGGACGGCGGCCGGACGACCGTCGCCGAGTTCCGCCAGTGGGTCGCTCACCGCGACCACGCTCTCCCGCTCCTTCGGGGCGTACTTCTTCAACTCGCCCGGGATCTCCCGGAACTCGAACAGGGCAGCGCTTTCGCCACCGACGGTCGCGTCGTTGATGCCGTGACCCGCCACTTCGTTTCCGTAGAGGATGTAGTTCCTGGCGGCGGCCCAGGCATTCGGGTCTCCGATGGGCGATGTCTCACGGAGGAGTGCCTGTGTCCTGCTCTTGTCCCCCGGCTGCAGTGTGCTGAGCATGAGACTGGGCTTGGTCCGCGGCAGGATCTTCCACTGGTTCTTGACCTGCGGGTCGGTCAGCCCCTGGGCCCGCGGTTCACCCGTTGGATCGTATCCGTCCATGGGCAGGGAGAACCGGACGGTCAGGGATGCCGTGAACGCGATGACGGAGATGAGGTACGCGTACACGTTCGCCACGCTGTCGGGGTCCTGAACAGGTGTCTGCTCATCCTGGAGCTTCCCCAGGGCGTACGCCTTGCGCTCCGGCTGGTACCAGGGAGCGGATTCCAGCAGTTTCAGCTCGTCCGTGGCACCCGTGCCGAATTCCTTCGCCTTGACCCCCATTGTGGCCTGCTGCCCGCCGGTCGGCATGGAGACCGACGGGGGCGCGTCGGCTTGCATGCCGTTCCCGGTCGCGAGGACATGGTCCCGGCTCGTCACCTCCAGCCTGAACTGGCCGTCCGCACTGGTCGTCGACACCAGCGGCTCATGATTGTGCGCAGCGAGGTGGGCCTTGAAGTGGTCGAGGAGGAACTGCACGGCGAGGTTCCTGCTGGCGGTCTGCGCGTCATCGCTCATGACCGAGGGGTAGGTGACCAGCTCCACCGTATGCGCCTGCCACCTGCCCCGCCTGGGCACCGCGCCAGGGGTCGGATTCTGGTACGGGCCTTGGGCCATGTCCTTCGTGACCATCACCAGGGGATCGTCGGTGGCGACCGATTTCACATAGGCGAAGGTCCGGCTCGCCGACTCCGGAAGGGCGCAGACGAACCCGCTGAGCTCGCTCTCCACACCGATGGAAGGGCCCGCGAAACTCTTGCCGAACTCCGGTGCCCCTTGGGCGCGCTGAACCATTCCGCTCGACGCCGCCGACGGCGATGCGGTCCGAGGAGCCGCCTCCTGCGATCCGACCGGTGCGCGCATCACCCGGACAGCGTTGGCCTCGGCCTCGCGCTCGAAGCGGTCCCGGGGGTCGCTGACCCGCAGCCCGTCGCCGTGGTCGGTGCCCGACACCGGCCCCCGGCGCTGCTGGACGACGTGGGTGAGTTCGTGGGCGAGGGTGTGCTTGTCGCCGCCGCCGTCACCGATCACCACATGGCTGCCGGAGGTGTAGGCGCGCGCCCCGATGGCGCGGGCCGAGCGGGCGGCGGCGGCGCCGGTGTGCAGGCGTACGTCGGAGAAGTCCGTGCCGAAACGGGACTCCATGTCCTGGCGCACCGGTGCCGCGAGGGGCTTGCCGGCCGAGCGCAGGACCTCGTGCACCCCGGTGTCCGACTCCTGCGTGGCGGCCGCGTGGCGGGCCCGGCGGGCGATCATGCCGGTCGCCGCGGCGTTGCCCGCCCCGCGCTGTGCCGCGCGCAGCGCATCGGCGGTGAGCGGGGGCGGAACGGCGGCGCCGCCGGGGGACGCCTTCCGCCCGGCCGCGGGGCCGGAAGCCGCCCGCTCGTTCCCGTCCTGCTCGGCGCGCGACCTGGACGTCCGCATCTGCTGCCTCCTCGTCGACGCGCCCTTGGCGCGGCCCCCAGTGGACCGCGCGGGCCCACGGGGCGTCCAGGGCCGTACGGGCAGAACAGGGGCAAGTCCGAGTGGCCGGGCGACGGTCGGCGCGGGCGGGGAAAGGCAATGTCCCTGCCCCCGGTCGGGTCCGCGCGTACCTGTCGCCCCCGCCGGACCACCGCGCAGACTCGGCCTGGACACAGGTGACCGACCAGCAAGGACCCGAAGGAGCGAGCATGCCGACGTACCTCACCCCGGGCGTGTACGTGGAGGAGGTGCAGTCCGGTGCCCGACCGATCGAGGGGGTCGGCACCGCCGTCGCCGCGTTCGTCGGGTTCGCCGGGACCGGCCCGTTCCACACCCCGACGCTCGTCACCAGCTGGGACCAGTACACCCAGCTGTTCGGCGGTTTCACCGAGGGCACGTACCTGGCCCACGCGGTCTACGGCTACTTCGCCAACGGTGGGGGCGCCGCGTACATCGTGCGGATCGGTGGCTCCGCCGAGGACGCCTCCGCCCCGGCGGCCGGCGGTGGCCGGGCGGCGGAGCCGAAGGCGGCGCAGCCGGCGGAGCTGGGCGGCTTCCTGGTCGCGGCCCGCCCGGGCGCCTCCGGTCTGTCGGTGGAGATCGCCGACGCCGACGGCGACAACCCGCCGGAGGACCGCTTCAAGCTCCTGGTCCGCCAGGGCACCCAGGTGGTGGAGACCTACGAGGCGTCCGCCCGCAAGAACGTCAAGGGCTACCTGGTCACCCAGGCCCGCGCCTCCAAGCTGGTCGAGGTCACCGAGCAGCAGGGCGCCGCGCAGAGCAGGCCCGCCAACCAGACCGTGACGCTGGCCGACGCGCCGGCCGCGCCCGCCGCTCCCGGCTCCGGCGAGGTGGCCCGGCTCGACCCGGGCGAGTACGTCGGCGACGCCGGGGCCCGCACCGGGTTCGGCGGCCTGGAGACCATCGACGAGATCACCATGGTCGCGGTGCCGGACCTGATGAGCGCCTACCAGCGCGGCGACATCGACGCCGAGGGCGTGCGCACCGTCCAGCTCGCCGTGATCTCGCACTGCGAGCAGATGGGCGACCGGGTGGCGGTCCTGGACACCCCGCCCGGGCTGACCGCCCAGCAGGTGCGCACCTGGCGCAACGACGAGGCGGGCTACGACTCCCGGTACGCGGCCCTCTACTACCCGTGGGTGCGGGTCTTCGACCCGGCCGCCGGCCGCAACACCACCGTCCCGCCGAGCGGTCACATCGCCGGTGTGTGGGCGCGCAGCGACGCCGAGCGCGGCGTGCACAAGGCGCCCGCCAACGAGGTGATCCGCGGCGCGGTCGACCTGGAACTGCGGCTCAGCAAGGGCGAGCAGGACCTCCTGAACCCGATCGGCGTGAACTGCGTACGGGCCTTCCCCGGCCGGGGCATCCGGGTGTGGGGCGCCCGCACCCTCTCCTCCGACCCGGCCTGGCGCTACCTGAACGTGCGCCGCCTGTTCAACTACCTGGAGGAGTCGATCCTCCTGGGCACCCAGTGGGTGGTCTTCGAGCCGAACGACGACCGGCTCTGGTCGAGCATCCGGCGCAACGTCACGGCGTTCCTCACCGAGGAGTGGCGCCGGGGCGCGCTGTTCGGCCGTACCGCCGAAGAGGCGTTCTACGTGAAGTGCGACCGCGACAACAACCCGCAGGAGTCCATCGACCAGGGCCGGGTCGTCTGTGAGATCGGCGTCTCGCCGGTCAAGCCCGCGGAGTTCGTGGTGTTCCGGCTGGCCCAGTTCTCCGACAGCACCAGCCTCATCGACGAGTGACCCGCGGGTCCGCAAGGAAAGGTGACAGACAGTCATGGCAACGGGCGATGCTCTTTCCACCCATGTCTTCGGCGTGCAGCTCGGTGGCTACCTGGTCGAGTCGATCCAGGAGATCAGCGGGCTGACCGTCGAGGAGGACGTCGTCGAGATCAAGCAGGTCAGCGCCGAGGGCAAGCAGATCATCCGCAAGCAGCCCGGCGGCCGGCAGGCAGGCGAGATCACGATCACCCGGGGACTCGACCAGAGCAGCGAGTTCACCAACTGGATCAAGGAGACCCTGAACAACGGCGCCGTGAACGCCGCGCGCCAGAACCTCACCATCGAGATCAAGGACACCGAGGGCACCACGGTCCGCCGCATCCAGCTGATGCAGGGCTGGGCCTCCAAGTGGGAGGGCCCGTCCCTGAAGGCGGGCGAGTCGTCCGCGGCCACCGAGTCCGTCACGATCGTGTTCGAGGAGATCATCGTCGAATGAGGCGCCGTACGGTGACGGCGGGCAACCTGGACGAGATCCTCCAGGTGACGGCACCCGCCCCGGCGACCGAGCAGGCGGCGGCACCTCCCGCCGCCGCCCCGCCGCCACGAGAGGACCACGGGCTGCGCACCGAGTTCGAGTTCGAGCTGCCGCGCGGATACGTCGACGAGGCGGGCACCGTGCACCGCCACGGCGCGATGCGCCTGGCCACGGCGCGGGACGAACTGCGGCCCCAGATCGACCTGCGGGTCAAGGAGAACCCCGCGTACCTGAGCGTGGTGCTGCTGAGCCAGGTGATCACCCGGATCGGCTCCATCACCGATGTGCACGCCGGGATCGTGGAACGGATGTACGCCACCGACGTCGCCTTCCTCCAGGACTTCTACCGCCGCGTCAACAGCGAGGGCCACACCCGGGCGGCGGTGACGTGCCCGCACTGCGAGGGCGGCTTCGAGGTCGACCTCTCGGGTGGGCGCCTGGGGGAATCGTGACGTACGCCCTTCCCCGGCTCCTGGAGGAGATCGCGTACGTCGCCTATCACTTCCACTGGCCACGCGAGGAGATCCTCGACCTGACCCACGACGAGCGCCGGCAGTGGGTGGCCGAGATCGCCCGCATCAACACCCGCGTGAACGAAGGCGGTTGAGCGCATGGCATGGCGGGACAGACTGCGCCGCCGGGCCGCCGGACCGATCGCCGCGGACCCCGCGCGGCGTACGGAGCGCTCCGGGGCCGACGCGGGCGGTCCGTCCGGTGAGGGCCCGGACCCGAGCGCGTCCGACGGCCCGGTCTCCTCCGTGCCCGGCGACTGGGACGGCGGCTGGCGCCGTACCCCACCGCCGGTGCTCACCGTTTCCCGCGCTCCGCTCGGCGTCAGTGACGGCCTCGCCTTCCGGGCGGGCCTCGCCGCCTGGCAGGACCCGTCGTTCGACTCCGGCCTCGGCCACGCCCTGCTGCCCACGGCCCCGACCGGCCTGGTGCGCGGTGTCACCCGCCCGGCCACCCCGCAGGCCACCCGTACCGGCGGAGGGCCACTGCTGCTCCGGTCGTTGCGGCCGGAGGGGGCGGACGGGCCGCGGGGCGGTGCGCCGGATGCCGGGGCGCCGGACGCCGGGGCCTCGGGCGGCTCGTCCCGCCCGTCGGCCGCTCGGGCACCGCAGGTGGCGCGACGGACACGGCCGGGGGCGCGGCGGTCGGGTACGGCGCCGTCCGGCGCGGCGTCGGCCGGTGCGGGTTCTTCCGGTACCAGCTCTTCCGGTACGGCCTCGTCCGGTACGGCCTCTTCCGGTACGGCGTCATCTGGTCCGGTGCCGTCCGATTCGGTGTCGTCCAGTCCGGCGCCGTCCGGTCCGGTGTCGTCCGGTTCGGTGTCGTCCGGTTCGGGGCCCGTGGTGGCGCGTCCCCGCAGCAGCGGCGCCGCCGGAAAGGGTCGCTCGGGCGACGCTCCGCCAAGCCGTGGCCTCACGTCCGCGGATTCTCCCGCCGTGCTTTCCGCGTCGCCCTCCTCGTCATCAGCCGCCGTCCAACGGGCGGCGAAGCCTGGCGCCGGCCCGGTCGCACCGTCCCCCGACACCGGCCGCCGGCCGGCCGCGCCGGAAATTCCGCTGGTGCGGCGCGTGTCGGTGGTCCCGGGCGCAGCCGCCGACCGAGCCGCCGCCCGGCCCGCCGCCGACCGAACCGCGGCCCGGCCCGCTGCCGGCGGGCCCGCCTCGCAGGCGCGGTCCGGCCCGCCCGAGCCGGACTCCGGGCGCGCATCCCGGTCTCCGGGAGGTACCGGGGGACGTACGCCTTCCGGCCCGGACGGCCGGCGCACCGCGACCGGGACGACCGGGCCACGGCCCGGCCGGGAAGGCGGGCAGCCGGAGGCATCCCGGGCCTCCGGCGCCGACGTGTCCCCGCCGGCCGCCCGGATCCGCCCGGCGGGGCCCTCCCTGACCGTCGCCCGGCGCCCGGCCGGACCGGTGCGCCGCGTCCCCGCCCTGCGGCCCGTCACCCTCCCGGATCCCGGCATCCCCTCCGCCGCGACCGCACCGGCCGCGACGAGGGCGCGCTCGACCGCCCCGGCGCAGGGCGCGGCCACCCGCGCGCCGCTCGGCGCCCCGCTGAGTGAACTGCCCGCCACGGCGGTGCCGTTGGCGAAGGACGCCCCCGTCCCGCACCCCGCGCCCGGCGCCAGGACCGCGTCCGGTCCGGTCCTTCCCGTCGTCCAGCGCCGCGCGGAGGGCACGACCGGCACCGAGGGCTCGCACGACGGCAGGGCGAGCGGAACGGCCGGCGGCGGCACCCCGGACGGCCCCGCCGCACCGGCCGGCATCCCGCACCGGCCCCCCGCCCGCACCGGGGCACGCGCCCGCGGCGGCCTGGGCGCACCGCTGCCCGCGCTGCCGCCGAGCGCCGACCTGCCGGGTGCCACCGCCTCCGGCGCGGACGGCCGACCGGGCCCGGTACGACAGAACAGGGGATCCCACAGCCCTGCGGCACCGCCCACGACGGATCGCGAACGGCCCGCCGAGCCCGCGTCCCGCACGACGGGAGGCAACGGGGCGGACGCACCGCTGCTCGGGGCGGGCGACGTGCAGCGCCGCCTCGCAGCCGACTCCGCCGGCCCGGACACCGCCGACTCCGCCGGCCCGAGCACCTCGAGGTCCGGCCCCCCGCACCACGCGAACGGACCCGCCACGCCCCTGGTGACGCCGTCCCCGGCCACCGGGCCCCGGGGTCCGGCACCGGCGGTCGCGGCAGGTGGTGCAGGCGCCGCGGAGGACGCGCGACGACCCGGCACGGCGTCCGGCGGCGGACGGGGCTCAGACGGGCAGCGGCACCGGGACCCCGCCGCCCCGGGCCCGCTCGTCGTCGCCCGGAGCGTGTCCGAAGGCACGTCAGGCGTCTCCGGCGGTTCGCCCCTCGGCCCGGCCGGCCCGCACCCGCTCACGGTGACCCGCTCGGCGGCGCGCTCCGCTCCGGCGGCACCGCGCACCCTCTCGCTGCTCGCCGCGCGCCCGCTCTCCCTGAACACCAGGCCTCCCGAAGGGGCGGCACGGCCCGCCGCCCGCACCGACAGCCGTCCCGTGGTGGCGGCGCGCTGGCCCGCCACCACGGGACGGCTGT
>NZ_MUND01000357.1 GCF_002154375.1 Streptomyces glaucescens
GCCGCCGGGCGGCCGTGCTCGGCGGCGGCGAGGGCGTCGAGGTGGGCGAGGACCGTCTCGGCGGCCGCGCGGCGGCGGGCCAGGGCCGTGTCGTCCAGGGGCAGCGGCCAGGCCTGGTCGGCGGCGGTCTGGTGCAGGGCAGGGTTCTCGTCGTCCTCGGCGGGTTCGTCCGTCCAGACCTCGATCTCGCCGTGTCCGGCGGCGCAGTGGTCGTGGAGGGCCATCAGGAAGTCGGAGGGGCCGCGCGGCTTCTTCTGCGTGGGCCCCCACCAGTGCCCGGAGCCCAGGAGCAGGGAGCGCGGGCGGGTGAAGGTGACGTAGCCGAGGCGCAGCTCCTCGGTGTGCTGGTGTTCCTTCATGGCCTCGTGGAAGGCCTTCATGCCGCGCGAGTCCCATGCCTCGACGTCGGGCAGGGTGTCGGCGTCGCCACGCAGCTCGTGCGGCAGCACCTTGGCCTGGGCGGTCCACTTCTCGCGGCCCTGGGCGCTCGGGAAGGTGCCGGTGACCAGGCCGGGGACGGCGACGACGTCCCACTCCAGGCCCTTGGACCTGTGCGCGGTGAGCACCTTGACGGTGTTCTCGCCGCCGGGCAGCGCGTTGTCGAGGCCCTTCTCGTACTGCGCGGCGGTGCGCAGGAAGCCGAGGAAGGCCAGCAGTGACGCCTCGCTCTCGGTGGCGGCGAAGGACGCGGCGACGTCCAGGAAGTTCGACAGGGTCTCGCGGCGGCGGGCGGCCAGCGCGTGCGGGGACGCCGACAGCTCCACCTCCAGACCGGTGACCGCGAGGACGCGGTGCAGCACGTCCATGAGCGGGTCGGAGAGCGAGCGCCGCAGGTCGCGCAGCTCGGCGGCGAGGCGGGCGAAGCGCACCCGCGCGTCCGGCGAGAAGGGCAGTCCGTCGTCGTCCCCGCCACCCTCCAGCGGGGTCTCCAGGAAGGTGTCGAGGGCGTCCGCGAGCGAGATCACCTCGGCCGGGTCGACGCCCTCCACGGCCTCCGCGAGCCGCCGGTCGGGGTCGTCGCCGGCGTCCGCGCGCGCGTGGGCCACCAGCAGCCGGGCGCGCCGTCCGAGCAGGGCGAGGTCGCGCGGGCCGATGCGCCAGCGGGGGCCGGTCAGCAGACGGACGAGGGCGGCGTTGGCGCCCGGGTCCTGGAGGACCTCGCAGACGGCGACCAGGTCGGCGACCTCGGGCAGGTGCAGCAGTCCGGAGAGGCCGACCACCTCGACGGGGACGTCCCGGGCGACGAGCGCGCCCTGGATCTCGGCGAAGTCGGTCGCCGTACGGCACAGGACGGCGATCTCGCCCGGCGCCTTGCCCGTGTTCACCAGGTGGGCGATCGAGTCGGCGATCCAGTCGATCTCCTCCGCGTGGGTGCGCAGCAGCGCGCAGCGGACCACGCCGTCGCGCTCGGCGCCGGGGGCGGGGCGCAGCGCCTCCACACCCGCGTGCATGGCGCGCAGGGGTCCGGCGAGGCCGTTGGCGAGGTCGAGGAGACGGCCGCCGCTGCGGCGGTTCTCGCTGAGCGCCTGGCGGGTGGCGGGGCTGCCGTCGGCGTGCGCGAAGTGCTCGGGGAAGTCGTCGAGGTTGGCGACGGAGGCACCGCGCCAGCCGTAGATCGCCTGGCAGGGGTCACCGACGGCGGTCACCGGGTGGCCGGTGCCGCCGCCGAAGAGGCCGGCGAGGAGGACGCGCTGGGCGACCGAGGTGTCCTGGTACTCGTCGAGGAGCACCACGCGGAACTCGTCGCGCAGGAGGCGCCCGACCTCGGGCAGCTCGGCGAGGCGGGCGGCGAGGGCGATCTGGTCGCCGAAGTCGAGCAGGTCCCGTTCCCGCTTGGCGGCCCGGTAGCGCAGCACCAGCTCGGCGAGTTCCCGCCGCGCCGCGGCCGTCTCGGGGACCTTGCGCAGGTCGGCGTTGGTGAGCTTGACGTCCTGGAGCGTGCGCAGCAGCCCGGCGTCCCACGCGCGCAGCTCCTCGGGGCGTACGAGGTGTTCGGCCAGCTCCGAGTCGAGCGTGAGGAGGTCACTGACGAGGTCCGCGAAGGAGCGGGTCAGCGCCGGATAGGGGCCCGGGGCCTCGCGCAGCACGCGCGCGGCGAGCTGGTAGCGGGTGGCGTCGGCGAGCAGGCGGGAGGACGGCTCCAGGCCGATGCGCAGGCCGTGGTCGGTCAGCAGGCGGCCCGCGAAGGCGTGGTACGTCGAGATCACCGGTTCGCCCGGCGGATTGTCCGGGTCGATGATGTCGGGGTCGGTGACGCCCGCCTTGACCAGCGCCTTGCGGACGCGTTCGGCGAGTTCACCGGCGGCCTTGTTGGTGAAGGTGAGGCCGAGGACCTGCTCGGGTGCGACCTGGCCGGTGCCGACCAGCCACACCACGCGGGCCGCCATCACCGTGGTCTTGCCGGAGCCCGCTCCGGCCACGATCACCTGCGGGGCGGGCGGCGCGATGATGCAGGCCGTCTGCTCCGGGGTGAAGGGGATGCCGAGGAGCTCCTTGAGCTGCTCGGGGTCGGTGATACGTGCGGGCACCCCAGAGAGGCTAGCGGCGGGCACTGACAGTCGATGCCGGAATCGTCTTCGGGGAGTGAGGAAGCCCAGGTCAGCACGGGTGGTGCGGATCGTCACACCGAAGGTTCACTCGATGACGTGGCGGCCTTCCGGCCGGGCGCTGCACGACGCCCGGAACGCGCAGTGCGTGCAGTGCTGGCCGGTGGTCGGCGCGAACCGCTCGTCGAGCACCTTGCCGGCGGCCGTGGCCAGCAGCTCGCCGACCCACTCCCCCGCCGCCCCCTCCAGGGCTTCCTGCGCCTGCACCTTGGGCAGGGTCTCCCCGCCGTCCCGCTTCGCGGCGCCCTGGCGCAGCTGGACGAGTTCGGCGCCGCCCGGCTCGGGCCGTACCCCGTCGAAGACGTCGTCGACGGCGCCCTCGCGGACGGCGAGCTGGTAGACGGCGAGCTGGGGGTGGCGCGCCACCTCCGCGGCGCTGGGCGCCTGCTTGCCGGTCTTGAAGTCGACGACGTAGGCCCGCCCCTCGCCGTCCGCCTCGACGCGGTCCATCTGGCCGCGGATGCGCACCTCGTAGTCCCCGGCCTCCAGCGTGACGTCGAAGTCGTGCTCGCTGGCCACCGGGGTGCGTCCGGTGCGGTCCATGACGTGCCACTTCAGGAAGCGTTCGAGCGCCACGCGCGCGTGCTCCTTCTCCTGCGCCGACTTCCACGGCGCGTCGAAGGCGAGGGCGTCCCAGACGGAGTCCAGGCGTTCCATGAGGACGTCCAGGTCGGCCGGGGTGCGCCCGGAGGCGACCTCGTCGGCGAGGACGTGCACCACGTTGCCGAAGCCCTGGGCGGCGGTGGCGGGCGCGTCGGCCTTCACCTCGCGGCCCAGGAACCATTGCAGGGAGCAGGTGTTGGCGAGCTGGTCGAGGGCGCTGCCGGACAGCACGACGGGCTGGTCGCGGTGGCGCAGCGGCACCTTGCTCTCGGTCGGCTCGAACATGCCCCACCAGCGGTAGGGGTGGGCGGAGGGCACCAGGGGCCGGCCGTCCTCGTCGGCGAGTGCGGCGAGCCGGGCCAGCCGGTGGGCGGCGGCCTTCCGCAGCGGTTCCGAGACGCGCGGGTCGACGGTCGTGGCGCGCAGTTCGGCGACCAGCGCGGCGACCGACAGCGGCCGGCGCGGGCGGCCGGTGACGTCCTTCGGCTCGACGCCCAGTTCGGTGAGGAAGCGGGAGGGCTGGTCGCCGTCGTCCGCGGGGGCCTTCACCGCGGTGACGACGAGCCGCTCCCGCGCGCGTGTGGCGGCGACGTAGAAGAGCCGGCGCTCCTCGGCCAGCAGCGCGCCCGGGGTGAGCGGTTCGGCGAGTCCGTCGCGGCCTATGCGGTCGGCCTCCAGCAGGGAGCCGCGGCGGCGCAGGTCCGGCCACAGGCCCTCCTGGACGCCCGCGACGACGACGAGCCGCCACTCCAGGCCCTTGGCGCGGTGCGCCGTCATCAGGCGCACGGCGTCGGGGCGCAGGGCGCGCCGGGTGAGGGTGTCGGCGGCGATGTCCTCGGCCTCGATCTGCTCCAGGAAGTTCAGCGCGCCCCGTCCGCCGGTGCGCTCCTCCGCGCGGGCGGCGGTCGCGAACAGCGCGCAGACGGCGTCCAGGTCACGGTCGGCGTTGCGGCCGGCGGCGCCTCCGCGCCGGGCGGCCCGCTCCAGGCGCCCGGGCCAGGGCGTGCCCGACCAGAGGTCCCACAGCGCCTCCTCGGCCGTACCGCCACGCGCCAGGCGCTCACGCGCCGTGCGCAACAACGCGCCGAGGCGCTGGGCACCGCGCGCGTACGCCGGGTCGTGCGCGACCAGGCGCTCCGGTTCGGCGAGCGCCCGCGCGAGCAGCACGTCCGACGGCGGGGGTACGGGATTGCCCGCCGCACGCTCCTCCTCGCGCAGGGCGCGCCCGAGGCGCCGCAGGTCGGCGGCGTCCATGCCGGCGAGGGGGGAGGCGAGGAGGGTGAGGGCGGTCTCGGTGTCGAGCCAGCAGGGAGGCTGGTCCTGCGGGGTGGTCTCCGTAGGAGTGCCGCCCTCCGGGTCAGTTTCCCTCGCTGTGGTCTCCTCCGGGGCGGTCTCGTCCGGGGCGCTCCCCTGCGGGGCAGCCTCCCCCGGGGCGGTCTCGTCCGGGGCGCTCCCCTGCGGGGCAGCCTCCCCCGGGGCGGCCTCTTCCGGGGCGCTCCCCTGCGGGGCAGCCTCCCCCGGTGCGGTCTCCTCCGGGGCGGTGTCTTCCGAGTCGCTCCCCTCTGGGTCAGCCTCCCCCGGTGCGGTCTCAGAAGCGAAGCCCCCCTCGGAAGCGGCACCCTCCTCGGAACCAGCGCCCGGGTGGCCGGCCTCCGCCATGGCCACCGCCCGCAGCGCGGTCAGCAGCGGCGCCACCGCCGGCTCGTGCCGGAGGGGCAGGTCGTCGCCGTCGATGTCGAGCGGGACGCCCGCGGCGGTGAGGGCGCGGCGGACCGCCGGGATGGTGCGTGCACCGGCGCGCACCAGGACGGCCATGTCGTTCCAGGGGACGCCGTCCTCCAGATGGGCCCGGCGCAGGATGTCGGCGATGTTGTCCAGCTCGGTGCCGGGCGTCGGGTAGGTGTAGACCTCTACGCGTCCGCCGTCCCGCACGGGGGTCAGCTCGCGGTGCGCGCGGACCTTCTCGGCCGGGAGCCGGGTCAGCGGCATGCGCTGGGTGAGCAGCCGGGTGGCGGCCAGCAGGCCGGCGCCGGAGCGGCGGGAGGTACGCAGGACCCGGACCGGCGCGGGGCGGCCGTCCGTGCGGGGGAAGACGTGCGGGAAGTCGAGGATGCCGTTCACGTCGGCGCCGCGGAACGCGTAGATCGACTGGTCCGGGTCGCCGAAGGCCACGAGGGTGTGACCGCCCCCGGCGAGTGCGTGCAGCAGCCGTACCTGCGCGGGGTCGGTGTCCTGGTACTCGTCGACGTACACCGCGTCGTACTGCCCGGCGAGCCGCGCGGCGACCTCGGGGCGGCGGGCGAGCAGCACCGCGCGATGGACGAGTTCGGCGTAGTCGATGACTCCTTGCAGGTCGAGGACGTCGAGGTATTCGGCGAGGAAGGCCGCCGCGGCTTGCCAGTCGGGACGGCCGATGCGCCGTGCGAAGGCGTCCAGGGCGTCCGGGCCGAGGCCCAGCTCACGGGTGCGGGCGAGCACCGCGCGGACCTCGTCGGCGAAGCCGCGGGTGGTCAGGCAGGCGCGCAGCTCGTCCGGCCAGCGCACATGGGCGAGTCCGCTCCGTTCCAGGTCGGGCTGCCCGGCGAGCAGCTCGCGGACGGTGACGTCCTGCTCGGGGCCGGAGAGCAGTCGCAGCGGCTCGACGAACAGGTCGCTGTCCTGGTGGGCGCGGACCAGGGCGTAGCCGAAGGAATGGAAGGTGGTCGCGCGGGGCGCGCGGGCGGCCCCCATGCGCAGGGCCATGCGGTCGCGCAGCTCGACGGCCGCCTTGCGGCTGAAGGTCAGCACGAGGATGCGTTCGGGGTCCGCGCCGCGGGCGATCCGCGCGGCCACGGACTCCACGAGCGTGGTGGTCTTGCCGGTGCCCGGACCGGCGAGCACGAGCAGCGGGCCGGACCTGTGGTCAACCACGGCGCGCTGTGCGGCGTCCAGAAGAGGGGGATCCGGTCGGGCCGGGAGGGTGCGGACGAGCCGGTAAGCGCCACGGTTCCCCTGTCGCACCGCGGGGTGCGACAGGCGCCTGGTGGAGGAAGAGGAGCTCACGTGGTTCGCCGGTCCTGGTGGGTGTGCGGATGGGCCGATCGCCGCGCGGGGACGGCGGTGGCCGCGGGATGAGGGGGACGCGTGGAGCCGACGCTACGCCGACGAATGGGGCGGAAGCAGGGCTTCCGGTTGTTTCCCTATGGCTCACCGGACCCTTGCGTCCCCTGCCCCTCGAACGTACGTCATGCCACGGACGTGCCCTTTTTCCCCCGTACGGATCAGACGCCCCCCACGGCCGCGGCCGATGGCGGAAGCTGTCAGGTGTGACCCTTCGCACGTTCGCCGCCGTCCCACCGCGCCCGTCGCATGTCGAGCCGCGGCAGGTGGCCGTCGGCGGCCCGGCTCGCCTCCTTCAGCGGCGTGCCCTCCGCGCGGTACCGCGCCAGGGCGCGCAGTTCGTGGCCGGGGAGCAGGACGCCGTCCGCGCGGACGACGCGCCACCAGGGGACGGCTCCGCCGTAGAGCGCCATCACGCGGCCGACCTGACGCGGTCCGCCCTCCTCCAGCCACTCGGCGACGTCGCCGTACGTCATCACGCGTCCGGGCGGGATCATTTCCGTGACGTCGAGGACACGCTCGGCGTACTCCGGCAAGGCGTCGGTGTACTCCGCGCGGGCGTCCTCAGGAAGGCTCTCCTCGCTCATTCGTCCCATCCTGCCGCATGCCACCGACAATGTGACGCTGCCGCAACCGTGCGTGACCCTCGCCCGGGAGCGGTGCTTCGGGCAGACTGTGCGCCCCCGCGTTTGCACCCTGATGCCCCCGTGTGTCGGTGGAGCATGCCACCATCGTGCGGGCGGTGACTGGTGATACGAGATCAAGAAGAGACGATGAAGCAGCAGGGTGTGCACCCGGAGGGCGCGGACAGCACCTCTGATGCGTCGTCGCGCCCGGACACCGCCGACGCGGACGCCAAGGGCGCGGACGGGCGGGGCCCGCGGAGGAATTCCGGCGAGGAATCGCCGCGGAACTCCACCGGGGGTCAGCGAGACCCCGGCGCCCCGGGGCCCGGCGGCCACAAGGGGCACGCCGGCCCCCACCGCCCCGACAGCCCACACGGCCCGGACAGTCCCCGTGGCCCCGGCGGTCCCGACGGCCACGACCCGGACGCCCCCACCGACGAGGTCGAGGGCGACGAACCGCTCCTCCCCGCGCGCGTGCACCGCCCGTCGGATCTGATGCGGCTCCTGGTGGGCGTGCTCGCCGTCGCCGTGCTGCTGGCGATCGCCGCGTTCGCGCACGGCACCACCTCGGGCCTCGAGCAGGACATCACCAAGGGCACCGGCCAGGCTCCCGACCTGCTCATCAAGATCGCGGGGCTGGCCTCCAGCATCGCGATCCTGCTGGTCCCGGTCGCCTTCGCGATCGAGCGGCTGATCAAACGCGACGGGCTGCGGATCGCCGACGGCGTGCTCGCGGCCGTCCTCGCCCACGGTGTGACGCTGGCCACCGACCTCTGGGTCGCCAAAGCCGCCCCGGGCTCCATCCAGGAGGCCCTGACCCAGCCCTCCCCCGGCGACATCAACGCCCTCACCGACCCCGTGCACGGCTATCTCGCGCCGGTGATCGCGTACATGACGGCCGTGGGCATGTCCCGCAGACCGCGCTGGCGCGCGGTGCTGTGGATCGTGCTGCTCCTCGACGCGTTCTCCATGCTGGTCACCGGCTACACCACACCGTTCTCGATCATCCTGACGGTGCTGATCGGCTGGACCGTCGCCTACGGCACGCTGTACGCGGTCGGCTCGCCCAATGTCCGGCCCACGGGACGGACGCTGATGGCGGGCCTGCGGACCGTCGGATTCCGCCCGGTGAGCGCGGCCCGCCAGGACACCGCGGACGCGACCGACGGCGGCGACCGCGGGCGGCGCTACTTCGTCACCCTGGAGAACGGCCCACCGCTGGACGTCACGGTCGTCGACCGCGAACAGCAGGCGCAGGGCTTCTTCTACCGGGTCTGGCGCAATCTGACCCTGCGCGGCTTCGCCACCCGGCGCAGCCTCCAGTCGCTGCGCCAGGCCCTCGAGCAGGAGGCGCTGCTCGCCTACGCCGCCATCGCGGCCGGCGCCAACGCGCCCAAGCTGATCGCCACCTCCGAACTCGGCCCCGACGCGGTGATGCTCGTCTACGAGCACACCGGCGGGCGCACCCTGGACTCCCTGCCCGAGGAGGAGATCACCGACGAGCTGCTGCGCCACACCTGGCTCCAGGTGCGCGCGCTGCAGTCGCGGCGGATCGCGCACCGCAGGCTCGCCGGCGACGCGATTCTGGTGGATCGTTCCGGCACAGTGATCCTCACCGATCTGCGCGGCGGCGAGATCGCGGCCGGTGACCTGCTGCTGCGCATGGACGTCGCCCAGCTGATGACCACGCTCGCCCTGCGGGTCGGTGCCGAACGGGCGGTGGCCTCCGCCGTCGAGGTGCTCGGGCCGGACGCGGTGGCCGACTGTCTGCCGATGCTCCAGCCCATCGCCTTGACCCGCTCCACGCGCGCGACACTGCGCCGGCTGGCCCGGGAGCGGGCCGAGCGGGAGCGCGAGGCGGTCCTGGAGGCGTCCCGGCAGGCCAAGCTGGCCCGGGCGGAGGCCGCCGGGGACGAGGAGACCGCGGTCGCCCTGGAGAAGCCCGGCAAGAAGGCCGTACGGGCGCAGGCCCGGGCGGAGAAGCGGGCCCTCGACGAGGCGCTGGAGGAGGCGCGCGAGGAGGACCTGCTCACCCAGATCCGGCACGAGGTGCTGCGGATCAGGCCGCAGGCGCCGGTGGAACCCGCCCGCCTGGAGCGGGTCCGGCCGCGCACGCTGATCAGTTTCATCGCCGGTGCCATCGGCGCGTACTTCCTGCTGACGCAGCTCACGCACATCGAGTTCGGCCCGCTCGTGGCCAACGCCGAGTGGGGCTGGGTGGCGGCGGCGGTGCTGTTCTCGGCGCTGAGCTACCTGGCCGCGGCGATGAGCCTGCTGGGCTTCGTGCCGGAGCGGGTGCCGTTCCCGCGGACCGTGGCGGCGCAGGTCGCCGGGTCGTTCGTCAAGATCGTGGCACCGGCCGCGGTCGGCGGGGTGGCGCTGAACACCCGGTTCCTCCAGCGCGCGGGGGTGCGGCCGGGGCTCGCGGTGGCCAGTGTCGGCGCCTCGCAGCTGTTCGGGCTGGGCTGCCACATCCTGATGCTGCTCTCCTTCGGCTATCTGACCGGCACCGAGAAGACACCCTCGCTGTCGCCGTCCCGGACGGTCATCGCGGGTCTGCTGACGGTGGCGGTGCTGGTGCTGGTGGCGACCTCGGTGCCGTTCCTGCGGAAATTCGTCGTCACGCGCGTGAGGTCGCTGTTCGCGGGCGTCGTGCCGCGCATGCTGGACGTGCTCCAGCGGCCCCAGAAGCTGCTCACCGGCATCGGCGGCATGCTGTTGCTCACGGCCTGCTTCGTGATGTGCCTGGACGCGTCGATCCGCGCGTTCGGCGACGAGACCACCTCGATCAGCATCGCCAGCGTCGCCGTCGTGTTCCTCGCGGGCAACGCGCTCGGCTCCGCGGCGCCGACCCCGGGCGGTGTGGGCGCCGTCGAGGCGACCCTGACGGTCGGTCTGATCGCCGTCGGTCTGCCCAGCGAGGTCGCCGCCCCCTCCGTCCTGCTGTTCCGGCTGCTCACCCTGTGGCTGCCGGTGCTCCCGGGCTGGCTCGCCTTCAACCACCTCACGCGCAAGGGCGCGCTGTAGCGCGAGGGCGGGCGCGTAGTGCCTTAGTGCCCGTGTCGCCCGCTGCCGCACGCGCACGCGTGGCGCGCCCGGCTTCCCGTACGCGTACGCGTACCTCGTACGGCCCGCGCCCCGCGCGCCCCGCCGGGTGCCACCGCAGGATGAGATCATGCCGAACCCCTCCGTGCTGCGCGCCGCCGTGACCGTCTCCGCCCTGCTGCTGACCTCCCTGCTGGCGGGGTGTTCCGACGACGAGGCCGAGGACGAGGACCTGACGCGGCAGCAGCTCGACTGGAAGGACTGTCCGGCCCCGTCCCAGGCGCAGGGCGGCGGCAACGCCCCGTCCCCGCTGCCGAACGGCGAGGAGTGGCAGTGCGCCACCCTGAAGGTGCCCCGCGACTGGGACGACCCCGACGGCGACACCGTCGGGCTGGCGATGATCCGGGCCAGGGCGAGCGGTGACGAGAACCGCCGCATCGGCTCGCTGATCTTCAACTTCGGTGGCCCCGGCGGCTCGGGCGTCACCGCGCTGCCGGCCTTCGGCGACGACTACACGCAACTGCGCACCCGCTACGACCTGGTGAGCTTCGACCCGCGCGGGGTGGGCCGCAGCGCGCCCGTGCTGTGCGAGAACGACCAGCGGCTCGACGCCTTCTTCCAGCAGGACGCGACGCCCGACGACGCGGCCGAGCGCACCGAACTGCTGGAGAACGTCCAGGACTTCAACGCGGCCTGCGAGAAGAACTCCGCGAAGATGCTGCCGCATGTGCGCACCACCGACGCGGCCCGCGACATGGACCTGATGCGCCAGGTCCTCGGCGACGACAAGCTGCACTACTTCGGCATCTCCTACGGCACCGAACTCGGCGGCGTCTACGCCCATCTGTTCCCGGCGAACGTCGGCCGCGCCGTCCTCGATGCCGTCGTCGACCCGACCCAGACGCCCGAACAGGGCGCCCTCGGGCAGGTCAGGGGCTTCCAGCGGGCGCTCGACAACTTCGCCGAGAACTGTGTGTCGAAGGCGGAGGACTGCCCGATCGGGGACAGCGCGCAGGACGTCAAGGACCGGATCGCACAGCTGCTGAAGGACCTCGACAGCGAGCCCGTCGACGGGATCTTCCCGCGTGAGCTGACCCAGACCGCTGCGACGAGCGGCATCGCACAGGCGCTGTACTCGCAGGAGTTCTGGGACTACCTGACCGAGGGTCTCGACCAGGCGTACGACGGGAACGGGCAGATCCTGATGCTGCTGTCCGACACGATGAACGGACGCAAGACGAACGGCGAGTACAGCAATCTCGCCGCGGCGAACGTCGCCATCAGCTGCGCCGACGACAGACCGCGGTACGACGCCGCGCACGTGGAGCGGAGGCTGCCCGAGTTCCGGAAGGCGTCGCCGCTGTTCGGGGACTATCTCGCCTGGGGCATGGTCGGCTGTGTCGACTGGCCGGTGCCGGGCGCCGCCGACCATCCCGACGTGAGCGCTCCGGGTGCGCCGCCGATCCTCGTCGTGGGCAACACCGGCGACCCGGCCACACCGTACGAGGGCGCCCGGAAGATGGCACAGGCCCTCGGCAAGGGCGTCGGGGTGGAGCTGACGTACGAGGGGCAGGGGCACGGCGCGTACGACAGCAAGAACGAGTGCGTGCAGGACGCCGTGAACGGCTATCTGCTGGACGGAAAGGTGCCGGCAGCCGGCACCGTCTGCCGCTGAGGCCGCACGGGTGAGGAGAAACCCCAGCTCAGAAGGTTATCCACAGGCTCGGGTGGGCGCGACGGCTACCGCCTACCATGGCCTGACAGCCATCCGCGGCCGGGATGCGGAGGCCCGCGAGGGGGGATCGTTCCATGGTTCGTTTCGTACGGTGGGCGGCGCTCGGTGCCGCCGCCGCGCTGCTGGTGTCGGGCTGTGACTCCCCCGGCGACGACCGGTCCGACAACGGCGCGGAGAAGCTCGACTGGGGCCGCTGCGAGGCGACGGCGGATTCCCCCGCCCCCGGCGACGAGTGGCAGTGCGCGACACTCGAGGTGCCGCTGGACTGGGCGAAGCCGAAGGGCGAGACGGTGGGGATAGCGCTGATCCGCGCCAAGGCGACCGGCGACGACCGCATCGGCTCGCTTCTGTTCAACTTCGGCGGCCCCGGCGGCTCGGGCGTGTCCATGCTGCCGTCGTACGCCTCCACGGTCTCCTCCTTGCGCGAGCGGTACGACCTGGTGAGCTTCGACCCGCGCGGTGTCGCCGCCAGCGAAGGCGTGCGGTGCCGCGACGACGAGGAGATCGAGGCCGCCGAAGCCGAGGTGGATGCCACCCCGGACACCCCGGCCGAGGAGAAGGCGTTCCTCGCGGACGCCGCGGACTTCGGCAAGGGCTGCCAGGAGACCGCCGGGAAGCTGATGGCGCACGTCTCCACCACCGACACGGCCCGCGACATGGACCTGATACGCCAGGCGCTCGGCGACGAGAAGATGCACTACTTCGGCATCTCCTACGGCACCGAACTCGGCGGCGTCTACGCCCATCTGTTCCCGGAGAAGGTCGGTCGCATGGTGCTGGACGCGGTCGTCGATCCGAGCGCCGACGCGGTCGGGCACGCCAAGAACCAGACGCTGGGCTTCCAGCGCGCGCTGAACGACTATCTGAGGTCGACGGGGCAGGACCCGGCGAAGGGCTCGCGCGAGATCGCCGACCTGCTGGACCGCATCGACGCCCAGCCGCTGACCACCTCCACCCCCGGCCGCGAGCTCACCCAGACGCTCGCCCTCACCGGCATCGTGCTGCCGCTGTACAGCAAGGACGGCTGGCCCAGTCTGACCAGCGCACTGGAGGCGGCGGAGGAGGGCGACGGCTCGGAGCTGCTGGCACTCGCCGACGGCTACAACGAGCGTGACGCGTCGGGGCGCTACGGCACCACGACCCACTCCCAGCGGGTCATATCGTGCCTGGACGACCGGCAGCGTCCGACGCCCGCGCAGACGAAGGCGCTGCTGCCCGAGTTCGAGAGGATCTCGCCGGTCTTCGGGAGCTTCCTGGGCTGGGACACGGCCGGCTGGTGCCACGACTGGCCGGTGCCCGGACAGCACGACACCCCGGAGGTGAGCGCTCCCGGCGCCGCGCCGATCCTCACGGTGGGCAACACCGGCGACCCGGCGACCCCCGTCGAGGGCGCCCGCAGGATGGCCGACGAACTCGGCAAGGACGTCGGCGTGGTCCTCACCTGGAACGGCGAGGGGCACGGCGCGTACGGCAGCGGCAGCGACTGCGTCGACTCGACGGTGGACGCCTATCTGCTCGACGGCACGGTCCCGAAGGACGGCAAGGTCTGCGACTGACCCCTCCGCCCCGGACGCCGGCGGGGGCTCCGCGCACCTGTGGCACGCGAAGCCCCCGCCGTCACCGGAGCAGGGCCGGCTCAGTACACCGGCTTGTGCGGTTCGATCTGGTTGACCCAGCCGATGACGCCGCCGCCGACGTGGACGGCGTCGGCAAAGCCGGCGGACTTGAGGACCGCCAGGACTTCCGCACTGCGGACACCCGTCTTGCAATGCAGGACGATCTTCTTGTCCTGCGGGAGGCCCTCCAGGGCCGAGCCCATGAGGAACTCGTTCTTCGGGATCAGGCGGGCGCCCGGGATCGAGACGATCTCGTACTCGTTCTGCTCGCGTACGTCGATGATCTCGATGTTCTCGCCGTCGTCGATCCACTCCTTGAGCTGCTTGGGAGTGATCGTCGAGTCGGCGGCCGCCGCCTGGGCCTCCTCGGAGACGACGCCGCAGAAGGCCTCGTAGTCGATGAGCTCGGTGACGGTGGGGTTCTCGCCGCAGACCGCGCAGTCGGGGTCCTTGCGGACCTTCACCTGCCGGTACTGCATCTCCAGGGCGTCGTAGATCATCAGTCGGCCGACCAGCGGCTCGCCGATGCCGGCGAGGAGCTTGATGGCCTCGTTGACCTGGATGGAGCCGATGGACGCGCACAGCACACCGAGGACGCCGCCCTCGGCGCAGGAGGGGACCATGCCGGGGGGAGGGGGCTCCGGGTAGAGGCAGCGGTAGCAGGGGCCGTGCTCGGACCAGAACACGGACGCCTGGCCGTCGAAGCGGTAGATCGAGCCCCACACGTACGGCTTGTTGAGCAGTACGCAGGCGTCGTTGACCAGGTACCGGGTCGCGAAGTTGTCCGTGCCGTCGACGATCAGGTCGTACTGGCTGAAGATGTCCATCACGTTGTCGGCCTCGAGCCGCTCCTCGTGAAGGACCACGTTCACGTACGGGTTGATGCCCTGGACACTGTCCCGCGCGGACTCAGCCTTGGAACGGCCGATGTCGGACTGGCTGTGGATGATCTGGCGCTGCAGGTTCGACTCGTCGACCTCGTCGAACTCCACGATGCCGAGCGTGCCCACGCCCGCCGCGGCCAGGTACATCAGGGCCGGCGAGCCCAGGCCGCCGGCGCCCACACAGAGCACCTTCGCGTTCTTCAGCCGCTTCTGCCCGTCCATCCCCACGTCGGGGATGATCAGGTGGCGGGAGTACCTGCGGACCTCGTCTACGGTGAGCTCAGAGGCTGGCTCAACCAGGGGTGGCAGCGACACGGGGACTCCGTTGGTCGGTCAGTCAATACGGTTGTTCTCCCCGTAACACTGCCACGGCCTTTTTCATTCCGAGACACCTGTTCCGACACGCGAGACGATTTCGTCCCAGTAGCCGGGCATGCCCTTCCAGGGGTCGGCGCGTCCGGCACGGTCCGTGCGGTCGGTGAACCAGATGGTGGCGGCGCCCTGCCAGCGGGCGATGCGCAGCGCTTCGTCCAGGTGGCAGCGGGGAACGCCGTGCACCAGGTGGCAGAAACGCTCGGGCGGATGGTCGGCGGTCCACTCCGCCGTCTGCGACCACCGGTAGTCGCTCCAGGGTCCGGAGAAGGTCACCAATTGGTCGGCGATCCCGGCGTACTCGGGGCAGGGGTGGGTGCCGTGGCCGAGGACGATGTGGAGCTCGTCACGCAGTGTGCGGAGCGTCGTGACGGTACGGCGGATCTCGGGGAGTGGGTCGCGGTCGGACGGACAGCGGTCGAGCAGGAAGCCGTCCGCCCGGTACCAGTCGAGATAGCGCTGGGCGTCGGAGATCACGTCGCCGAACTCGCGGGCGCCGTAGGCGAGGTCCACATGCCCGAGGAGGCGGACGCCCGCGTCGCGCAGCCGGGCGGCCGCCGCCAGACAGTGCGGGTCGGGGCGGGTGCCGGGGCCGTGGGCGACATCG
>NZ_MUND01000358.1 GCF_002154375.1 Streptomyces glaucescens
ATACGCCTTGGCCCGCGCGAAGCGCTGCCGCGTGTACGCCTCCGAGGGGTGGGTCGGGGCCGGGGTGGGGCCCGTGAAGAACCGCGCCGGGTCCTGGCAGGAGAGCGGGGCCGACGTGCCGACGCCGCGCGGGGAGTAGCCGACCAGGTCATAGGCGGCGGCGATCCGCTTCCACTCGGGGAGCAGGCCGACCAGCGGGAAGTGGAGACCGGAGGCGCCCGGACCGCCAGGGTTGTGCAGGAGGGCGCCCTGCCGGGGCACCTTGCGCTTGCTGTTGTGCGGGTCGCGCTGGGTGGCTCGCACCCGGCTGACGGCGAGTTCGATCTGCCTGCCCTGCGGGCGCGCGTAGTCCAGCGGGACGCGGACCGTGCCGCACTCCATGCCGCCCGGCATGTCCTGACCGCCGGCGCACGCGCCGAAGTCGACTCCGCGGGCCGCGGCCCGGGCGGCGGCCACCGCGGTGCCGCGCGCCTCGGGGCCCATCGGCGTCCTCGGCGTGCCGTCGGCGGGGGCGGCGGCGAGGGCGGTCAGCAGCAGGGATCCGGCGGCCGTGTAGAGGGCGGCAGCTCTCATCGCGTACTCCCTTTCGTGCGCGGCAGCGACAAAAGGGATGTTTGGGTCGCGTGTGGGCGGAGGCAAGCACCGGGCGCCCGGTGTCGGCCCGCACGCTTCCGCACGCCCCCTGAACGGGTCCCGGCGATCCAGTCCCCCGTGAGCCGAGGAGCCGTCAGCCGCGCCGGGCGGGTCCGCTCCGGACGAAGGCCGCCCGCAGCTCCGGCTCGCCGACCGCGCGGATCCCGTGCACGGCGACCGCGGTCAGGTACGCGTGGTCGTCGGCGCGGTCGCCGGACGGCCGGGGCAGCGCGGCCAGCAGCCGCTGCCCGGCCGGGGAGGCCCAGGGGGAGTACGGGTACGCCTCGATGCGTGCCAGGGCCAGACAGCTCAGGGCGAGGACGAGCGGCAGCGCGAACCAGCACGCGATCAGAGGGCGCGCCGGCCCCGGCTCGCCGGGCAGCAGCAGCGCGGTCGTGCCGAGCGCCACCACGGCCAGGGCGGCGAGCCGCACCCGCCGGACACCCGCCGCGACCGTGGTCCCGGCTCCGGGCGGCACGGCCAGGCCCGCACGGACCAGCCGGTCGGCCAGCGCACGCACCGCCTCGGCGGCGGCTGCGGCGGCCCGTACGGGGGCGAGCGGGGACTGCCCCTTTGGCCCGATCGCCCCTATCACCGAGCGCTCCATCTCGTCGCGCCCGCGCGGGTCGACGACGGTCGCCCAGCCGGTGTGCGCGAGCAGCAGCCGCCGTTGGCGGGCCATCGAGACCAGGGTCAGATCGGCGACCCGCGCGGGTCCGCCGGACAGGAACGCCGCCTCGTAGAGCGTCAGACCGTGCGTTCCGGTCGCGTGGTCGCCGGCCGTTCGTACGGCGGCCAGGCACAGCGACGCGCACGCCGCACCGGCGGCGGCGCAGGCGAGGAGCAGGAGGAGGACCCAGAACATGCCGTGTTTCTATGCCGACGATCCGATGAACTCCATGCCTCGTTCACCATGCGGACGCGATGTGGCCGGTCCGTGATGTTCCGTTTCGGGTCCGGAGCGCCCGCGCCGGTCAGCGGCCGAGCAGCACCCGACGGGCGCCCCGGGCCAGCCGTACGGCCGGGCGCGCCGAGTACGGCACCGGACCCGACCGCTCCCGCCACCACGTCCGCACCTCCCGCCGCACCCGCGCCTCCAGCCGGCCCGAGCGCAGCAGGTGCTCGGCGAACTCCAGGGCGTCGCGCCGGAAGCCGCCGGTCATCGGACGGCCGTGGGCGTACGCGAGGAACTCGGTCCGGTACGCGTCCCCGAGCAGCCCCGGCAGCTCCGGTGCCACCTTCGCCACGATCCCCGCCCGCTTCCCGGCCAGCGCCCGCGTCTGCACCCCCAGCCGCGCCCGGTCGAACCCCTCCGGCACGGGCGTCCCGGCGACGAGCGCGGAGAGCAGGGCGGCCTGGGCGAGACCGAGCCGCTCACGGGCGGGCCCGGTCGCACCGGGCGCCAGGGCCGAGGCCGCGGGAGTCCCGGGCCCGGGAGTTCTGGTCTTGCGGGTCGCGGGCTCCGAAGTCTCAGGCTCCGGAGCCGCGGTCGCGCGCGCACGGCCCTCCCGCAGGGCCTCCCGGATCGCCCCCAGCTCGCCCTCCAGCTCCGCCGGCGCGGGGAAGTTCTCGTCCCGCTCCAGCAGCACGCCCGGCGGACGGACCCGCGACGCGAGGTCGGCCAGGATGTCGAGAACCGGACGCGGGACGGGGTGGGCGTGGCTGTCGTGCCAGACACCGTCACGCTCGAATCCGCCCGCGACATGGACGTACGCGATGGCCTCCAGGGGCAGTTCGGCGAGCGCCTTGGCCGGGTCCTCGCCGCGGTTGACGTGGTTGGTGTACAGGTTCGCCACATCGATCAGCAGCCGTACGCCCGTACGGTCCGCCAGCTCGTACAGGAACTGGCCCTCGGTCATCTCCTCGCCCGGCCAGGAGATCAGCGCGGCGATGTTCTCCACCGCCAGCGGCACCGGCAGCGCGTCCTGCGCGATCCGGACGTTCTCGCACAGCACGTCCAGCGCGTCCCGGGTGCGCGGCACCGGCAGGAGATGACCCGCCTCCAGAAGCGGCGAGGCCGTCAGCGGCCCGCCCGCGCGGACGAACGCGATGTGCTCGGTGACCAGCGGGGAACCCAGCGCCCCGGCCCGCTCGGCCAGCGCCGTGAGCCGGGCCGGGTCCGGCCGGTCCGCGCCGCCGAGGCCCAGGGAGACACCGTGCGGCACGACGGTCACCCCGCGCTCGCGCAGCCGCCGCAACGAGTCCGGCAGATGGCCGGGGCACACGTTCTCGGCGACGACCTCCACCCAGTCGATGCCCGGCATCGCCTCGACGGCGTCCGCGATCTCCGGCCGCCACCCGATCCCCGTCCCGAGTCGCTCCACGCCCCCCACCTCCAGCTGCTCCGTACGGTGTGCAGGGGGTATGGCCCCGCCGTCGGCGGCCGAACCCCGGCGCGCACACCTTCAGAGCAACATTTGAGGTTTCGCCTCACACCCTGCGGTAGCGGGCCAGCGCGATGGAGAACAGACCGAAGACGGCCAGGCCGAGCGCCACCAGAGCCAGCAGCCAGGGCCCCGCCGGGGTGCCGGCGAGAGCCCGCAGGGTGCCGTCCAGGCCCTTGGCCTTCCCGGGGTCGTAGTCCACTGCGGCGATCACCACGAAGACGCCGGCCGCCGCGTAGACCAGACCGCGCGCCACCCCGCCGGTGACCCCCAGGACGTCCACGACCCGCTGGACCCGCCGGGACATCCGCGCCTTCTCGAGGTGCTTGTGGAACGTGCGCCGGGCCGCGCGCACCCCGATCCCGACGCCGACCCCCAGCACGACGAGCCCGGCGAGCCCCACCAGCCAGCGGCCGAGGGGCAGTTCGAGAGCTCGCGAGGTGAGGTCCCGCGACGTCGCGTCGCTGCCCTCGCTGTTCTTGGAGGAGGTCACGAACGTCAGCACGGAGAACGCCACGAAACCGTAGAAGACGCAGCGCCCGGCGTTCAGAGCACGCTTGGACGCCTTGCGGCCGCCCGGTCCCGACGCCCCGAACAGGGCTTCGGACAGCCGCCACACGGCCATACCGATCAGGCCGATGCCGATCGCCCACACCAGCGCCTCACCGAACGGCTGCCGGGCCAGCTCCTGGACGGCGCCGCTGCTGTCCGCCTCCCTGGACCCGCCGCTTCCGGTGGCGATCCGCAGTGCCAGCACACCGATCAGCAGATAGATCGTGCCGCGCGCCACCAGACCCCAGCGGGCCCCGGTGCCGACGACCGAGCCGTTCGCCGCCCGGCGGGCCCGGGCGGCTCCTGTGCCGCGCGCCGGGTGACGGCGCGTTCTCATCCAACCGCGTATCGCGGACGATCCGGTCGCCATGGCCGCTGTCCTCCTGTCGTCGACCCGCCCGGCGGTGTGCGACGCCGGCACGGGCCCGGATGCCCTCGGCGACACGGGATATGCGCCGCCCGGTGCCGCCCGCGCCCGGCGCCCTCCGGGGGACGGGCCGGGGACGGGCCGGAGGCGGACGCGCGCGGGCCGCCGCCCCGGACGAAACGGAGCGGCGGCCCGCCACCGGCTGCTCGCCGCGTCCCACGAGTGGGCCGCGTCCCGCGAGCGGGCGCGGGAGCGCGTTCATCGGCGACGCAGCCTGCCGAGGAGCGTGCGGGCCTGCGCCCGGGTGCGGGGGTCCGACGCCGCGCGCCGCGCCGACGCGATGGCCCGTCGGCCCTGAGGAGTACGGCTGTACTGCTTGATCCGGTTCAGGATGCCGGGCATGACAACCTCCGTGAGTGCGGTGCGGGGAGAGCGAGTCGTCTCCTGTCCGCTCGTCTACCCCCGCGACGCGGAAGGACGCAGAACCCGGAGCGCGCCGGGCCCTCGCGTTTGCCGGGGACGGATGCGGTAAGCCGCATCCCATGGCCAACACACAGGAGCAGGAGAGCAAGACGGGGCGCGCCGCCCGCACGGCGAAGTCGGCCGCCTCCAAGACGGGTGACACCGCGTCGAAGGCCGGGGACGCCGCGTCGAAGGCGGGCGACAAGGCCGCGTCGTCGGGCGACACTGCCGCGCGGGCGGCCCGGACGGTGTCCGCCGGGGCATCCCGGGCGGTGACCTCCGCGGGCACCGCGCTCGCGGGCACCCGGGACACCGTGGTCTCGGCCGCGGGCCAGGTGGCCTCGGTCGCCACGACGGCCTGGGCGGTCGTCAAGAACCGCAAGCTGATCGCCGCCGGGGCCGCGACGGGGGTGACGGCCCTCGCCACGGCGTCCTTCGTGGCCGGCCGCCTCGTCGAGCGCAGTGGGCAGGGGCCGATCACCCGGTGGACCGGCGGGCGCATCTGACGGTGCGGATCCCGCCGCCGCCACGGGCCCTGGCAGGCTGCAGGCAGCCGTTCCGGCGCGGTACGCACCGCGCGACGGCCCGCCCGCGGCCTGCCAGGAGCCCTCGATGACCGGGCGGCGGACGCCCGGCCCCGCGCACCCGGCCGCCGCCGCGGTGCGCCGGACTCCGCGACAGCCGTTCTGACACGCTGGGCGGCATGGCGACACTCGACGGAGAGCCCGTTTCCGCAGACGACCTGCTTGCCCTGGCCCTGACCAACCTGGGCCACTTCACCACGGTGCGGGTCGAGGCCGACGGCACCGTCCGCGGCCTGTCCCGCCACCTGGACCGCCTCGTCCGGGACTGCGGTGCCGTCCTCGGCGCCGACCTGGACCCCGGCCGCGTCCGCGACCTCCTCCGGCAGCACGTGCACGGGCAGGCACTGCCCTGTGTCGTCCGCGTCACCGTCTACGACCCGCGCGCGGACCTGGGCCACCTGGCCCGGGCCGGTGAACCGCACGTCCTGCTCTCGGTGCGTGCGGCCGCCCCCGTGCCCCCACGGCCACTGCGCGCGATGACCGTCGCCTACGAACGCGACGTGCCGCAGGTCAAACACGTCGGCCTGTTCGGCGCCCTGCACGCCCGCCGTACCGCGCAGCTCGCCGGATACGGAGACGCGCTGTTCGTCGACCGGGACGGACGGGTCAGCGAGGGCACTACCTGGAACGTGGGCTTCGTCGACCGGGACGGCACCGTGGTGTGGCCACGGGCCGAAGTGCTGCCCGGCGTCACGATGGCGCTGCTGAAGCAGCACACCGAGCACCGGGTCGCCCCCCTCACCCTGGCCCGGGCCAAGCGCATGCCGGCCGCGTTCGCCACCAACACCGCCTTCGGCGTCCGCCCGTTGGCGGCGATCGACGAGACCGGGTTCGCGAGCGACCACCCGGCACTGGAGCGCCTGCGCGAGACGTACGCCTCGATCCCCGGCGAGACGCCGTAGACGACGGCGGACCGGCCGGCTCCTGACCCGGCATCCGGGCCATCAGGCACTGCCGGCATACCCGAACGCCGAGGCGCACACCCGGGTGCCCGGTCGATGACCGGGCCGCCGCCGCGTACCCGGCCCCGTGCCTACGGCCGCCGCCCGGGCCGCAGGGGGCACACGTGGCCGCCTCCCTCGGTGACGACGGTCGGCCCCGGGGCGATCTCCGTGAAGCCGGCGTCCCGGACCAACGGCAACCCGCTGACCAGCAGATCCTGCCAGCGCGCGGGGTCGGCGGTGCGTACGGCGAGCGGAAAACCGGCGTCGCGCCAGGCCGCGCGCTCCTCGTCGGACAATTCCCACCAGGCCAGCTGAGCGCCGTGCCCGGCCTGCGCCATGGCCTTCCCCGCGGACATCTCCACGCCGGGGTTCAGCCACAGCACCGGCGCGCCCGGATCCGCCGCGGCCGGGGGTTCGGGGTCGTCGAGTTCGGTCCCGGACACCTGGAGCTTCGCCAGCTCCTTGGGCCAGCCGTCCAGCGGCACCGGCGGGAACACCCGCACCTCCGCCGCCTTCCCGGTGACCGTGATGCCGGGCAGCTCCTGCGCCCGCCGCCACTCGGCGCCCCGCGCCCGCCGCACCACCTTGCGGATCCGGGCGTCCTGCCAGTCCCGGACGGCCCGGGCCCATTCGCCGTCCCCCACCGACCGCTCGTCGGAGAGCATCACGAGCACCGAGCGGGCCGCCGTCTCCAGCGCGTCGGTGCGTGCCGGGGGCGCGGCCCGTTCGATCCGCACGACCAGGGGCAGCACGAACTGCGGGGCCTCGTCGCGGCCGGAGCGGGCGGAACGGAAGGGGCTGCCGCCGGGAGCGGCGGAATCGGGAACGGAGGCATCCTGTGTCACGTCCTTCAGTCTGCCAGGCGGAGGATCGGCGGAGAGGGGCACGGTGGGGCGGGAAC
>NZ_MUND01000359.1 GCF_002154375.1 Streptomyces glaucescens
CGCGAGAGCGAGAACCTGGAAAGCACCGAGGAAATCGGATCGGAAAAAGATCTGATAGAGTCGGAAACGCAAGACCGAAGGGAAGCGCCCGGAGGAAAGCCCGAGAGGGTGAGTACAAAGGAAGCGTCCGTTCCTTGAGAACTCAACAGCGTGCCAAAAGTCAACGCCAGATATGTTGATACCCCGTCCATCGGACAACCGATGGTCGAGGTTCCTTTGAAAAACACAGCGAGGACGCTGTGTGCGAGAGGACTATTCCTCCTCTCGCACCGCTCTCGTGTGTGTCGACCGGATTACCGGTAAACATTCACGGAGAGTTTGATCCTGGCTCAGGACGAACGCTGGCGGCGTGCTTAACACATGCAAGTCGAACGATGAACCACTTCGGTGGGGATTAGTGGCGAACGGGTGAGTAACACGTGGGCAATCTGCCCTGCACTCTGGGACAAGCCCTGGAAACGGGGTCTAATACCGGATACTGATTGTCTTGGGCATCCTTGATGATCGAAAGCTCCGGCGGTGCAGGATGAGCCCGCGGCCTATCAGCTTGTTGGTGAGGTAACGGCTCACCAAGGCGACGACGGGTAGCCGGCCTGAGAGGGCGACCGGCCACACTGGGACTGAGACACGGCCCAGACTCCTACGGGAGGCAGCAGTGGGGAATATTGCACAATGGGCGAAAGCCTGATGCAGCGACGCCGCGTGAGGGATGACGGCCTTCGGGTTGTAAACCTCTTTCAGCAGGGAAGAAGCGAAAGTGACGGTACCTGCAGAAGAAGCGCCGGCTAACTACGTGCCAGCAGCCGCGGTAATACGTAGGGCGCAAGCGTTGTCCGGAATTATTGGGCGTAAAGAGCTCGTAGGCGGCTTGTCACGTCGGATGTGAAAGCCCGGGGCTTAACCCCGGGTCTGCATTCGATACGGGCAGGCTAGAGTTCGGTAGGGGAGATCGGAATTCCTGGTGTAGCGGTGAAATGCGCAGATATCAGGAGGAACACCGGTGGCGAAGGCGGATCTCTGGGCCGATACTGACGCTGAGGAGCGAAAGCGTGGGGAGCGAACAGGATTAGATACCCTGGTAGTCCACGCCGTAAACGGTGGGCACTAGGTGTGGGCAACATTCCACGTTGTCCGTGCCGCAGCTAACGCATTAAGTGCCCCGCCTGGGGAGTACGGCCGCAAGGCTAAAACTCAAAGGAATTGACGGGGGCCCGCACAAGCGGCGGAGCATGTGGCTTAATTCGACGCAACGCGAAGAACCTTACCAAGGCTTGACATACACCGGAAAGCATTAGAGATAGTGCCCCCCTTGTGGTCGGTGTACAGGTGGTGCATGGCTGTCGTCAGCTCGTGTCGTGAGATGTTGGGTTAAGTCCCGCAACGAGCGCAACCCTTGTCCCGTGTTGCCAGCAGGCCCTTGTGGTGCTGGGGACTCACGGGAGACCGCCGGGGTCAACTCGGAGGAAGGTGGGGACGACGTCAAGTCATCATGCCCCTTATGTCTTGGGCTGCACACGTGCTACAATGGCCGGTACAAAGAGCTGCGATACCGCGAGGTGGAGCGAATCTCAAAAAGCCGGTCTCAGTTCGGATTGGGGTCTGCAACTCGACCCCATGAAGTCGGAGTCGCTAGTAATCGCAGATCAGCATTGCTGCGGTGAATACGTTCCCGGGCCTTGTACACACCGCCCGTCACGTCACGAAAGTCGGTAACACCCGAAGCCGGTGGCCCAACCCCTTGTGGGAGGGAGCTGTCGAAGGTGGGACTGGCGATTGGGACGAAGTCGTAACAAGGTAGCCGTACCGGAAGGTGCGGCTGGATCACCTCCTTTCTAAGGAGCACTTCTAGGCAGCCGCAAGGTTGTCCAGAGGCCAGAACGCGAGCGAACGACTCGCGCTGGTTGCTCATGGGTGGAACGTTGACTACTCGGCCTGAGTCTGGGTCGGAGGCTGCTAGTACTGCTCTTCGGAGCGTGGAACGCATGATCTCCGGACGGGTTCTGGTCGGGCACGCTGTTGGGTGTCTGAGGGCACGGCCGTATGGCTGCCTTCAGTTGCCGGCCCCAGTGCACTCGGGTGTTTTTCCCGGGGTGATGGGTGGTTGGTCGTTGTTTGAGAACTGCACAGTGGACGCGAGCATCTGTGGCCAAGTTTTTAAGGGCGCACGGTGGATGCCTTGGCACCAGGAACCGATGAAGGACGTGGGAGGCCACGATAGTCCCCGGGGAGTCGTCAACCAGACTTTGATCCGGGGGTTTCCGAATGGGGAAACCCGGCAGTCGTCATGGGCTGTCACCCGCTGCTGAACACATAGGCAGTGTGGAGGGAACGCGGGGAAGTGAAACATCTCAGTACCCGCAGGAAGAGAAAACAACCGTGATTCCGGGAGTAGTGGCGAGCGAAACCGGATGAGGCCAAACCGTATGCGTGTGAGACCCGGCAGGGGTTGCGCATGCGGGGTTGTGGGATCTCTCTTCCACGGTCTGCCGGCCGTGGGACGAGTCAGAAACCGTTGATGTAGGCGAAGGACATGCGAAAGGTCCGGCGTAGAGGGTAAGACCCCCGTAGTCGAAACATCAGCGGCTCGTTTGAGAGACACCCAAGTAGCACGGGGCCCGAGAAATCCCGTGTGAATCTGGCGGGACCACCCGCTAAGCCTAAATATTCCCTGGTGACCGATAGCGGATAGTACCGTGAGGGAATGGTGAAAAGTACCGCGGGAGCGGAGTGAAATAGTACCTGAAACCGTGTGCCTACAAGCCGTGGGAGCGTCGGACATCAGCTTGCTGGTGTCTCGTGACTGCGTGCCTTTTGAAGAATGAGCCTGCGAGTTTGCGGTGTGTTGCGAGGTTAACCCGGGTGGGGAAGCCGTAGCGAAAGCGAGTCCGAACAGGGCGATTCAGTAGCACGCTCAAGACCCGAAGCGGAGTGATCTAGCCATGGGCAGGTTGAAGCGGAGGTAAGACTTCGTGGAGGACCGAACCCACCAGGGTTGAAAACCTGGGGGATGACCTGTGGTTAGGGGTGAAAGGCCAATCAAACTCCGTGATAGCTGGTTCTCCCCGAAATGCATTTAGGTGCAGCGTCGTGTGTTTCTTGCCGGAGGTAGAGCACTGGATAGGCGATGGGCCCTACCGGGTTACTGACCTTAGCCAAACTCCGAATGCCGGTAAGTGAGAGCGCGGCAGTGAGACTGTGGGGGATAAGCTCCATGGTCGAGAGGGAAACAGCCCAGAGCATCGACTAAGGCCCCTAAGCGTACGCTAAGTGGGAAAGGATGTGGAGTCGCACAGACAACCAGGAGGTTGGCTTAGAAGCAGCCACCCTTGAAAGAGTGCGTAATAGCTCACTGGTCTAGTGATTCCGCGCCGACAATGTAGCGGGGCTCAAGCGTACCGCCGAAGTCGTGTCATTCACACAATAGGGCCAACGCCTGTGTGGATGGGTAGGGGAGCGTCGTCTGCCGGGTGAAGCAGCACCGGAAGGTAGTTGTGGACGGTTGACGAGTGAGAATGCAGGCATGAGTAGCGATACAAACGTGAGAAACGTTTGCGCCGATTGACTAAGGGTTCCTGGGTCAAGCTGATCTGCCCAGGGTAAGTCGGGACCTAAGGCGAGGCCGACAGGCGTAGTCGATGGATAACCGGTTGATATTCCGGTACCCGCTGTGAAGCGTCAAACATCGAATCCAGTGATGCTAAGCCCGTGAAGCCGCCCCTGATCTCTTCGGAGTGAGGGGGAGTGGTGGAGCCGGTGACCCGAGCTGGTAGTAGGTGAGTGATGGGGTGACGCAGGAAGGTAGTCCATCCCGGGCGGTGGTTGTCCCGGGGTAAGGGTGTAGGACGTCAGGTAGGCAAATCCGCCTGGCACATAGTCTGAGACCTGATGCCGAGCCGATTGTGGTGAAGTGGATGATCCTATGCTGTCGAGAAAAGCCTCTAGCGAGTTTCATGGCGGCCCGTACCCTAAACCGACTCAGGTGGTCAGGTAGAGAATACCGAGGCGTTCGGGTGAACTATGGTTAAGGAACTCGGCAAAATGCCCCCGTAACTTCGGGAGAAGGGGGGCCACGCTTGGTGAGAGGACTTGCTCCTCGAGCTGGGGGTGGCCGCAGAGACCAGCGAGAAGCGACTGTTTACTAAAAACACAGGTCCGTGCGAAGCCGTAAGGCGATGTATACGGACTGACGCCTGCCCGGTGCTGGAACGTTAAGGGGACCGGTTAGCTTGGATTCGTCCAGGCGAAGCTGAGAACTTAAGCGCCAGTAAACGGCGGTGGTAACTATAACCATCCTAAGGTAGCGAAATTCCTTGTCGGGTAAGTTCCGACCTGCACGAATGGCGTAACGACTTCTCGACTGTCTCAACCATAGGCCCGGTGAAATTGCACTACGAGTAAAGATGCTCGTTTCGCGCAGCAGGACGGAAAGACCCCGGGACCTTTACTACAGTTTGATATTGGTGTTCGGTTCGGCTTGTGTAGGATAGCTGGGAGACTGTGAAGCTTGGACGCCAGTTCAGGTGGAGTCGTCGTTGAAATACCAGTCTGGTCGTGCTGGATGTCTAACCTGGGTCCGTGATCCGGATCAGGGACAGTGTCTGATGGGTAGTTTAACTGGGGCGGTTGCCTCCTAAAGAGTAACGGAGGCGCCCAAAGGTTCCCTCAGCCTGGTTGGCAATCAGGTGTTGAGTGTAAGTGCACAAGGGAGCTTGACTGTGAGACCGACGGGTCGAGCAGGGACGAAAGTCGGGACTAGTGATCCGGCGGTGGCTTGTGGAAGCGCCGTCGCTCAACGGATAAAAGGTACCCCGGGGATAACAGGCTGATCTTCCCCAAGAGTCCATATCGACGGGATGGTTTGGCACCTCGATGTCGGCTCGTCGCATCCTGGGGCTGGAGTCGGTCCCAAGGGTTGGGCTGTTCGCCCATTAAAGCGGTACGCGAGCTGGGTTTAGAACGTCGTGAGACAGTTCGGTCCCTATCCGCTGTGCGCGTAGGAGTCTTGAGAAGGGCTGTCCCTAGTACGAGAGGACCGGGACGGACGAACCTCTGGTGTGCCAGTTGTTCTGCCAAGGGCATGGCTGGTTGGCTACGTTCGGGAGGGATAACCGCTGAAAGCATCTAAGCGGGAAGCCTGCTTCGAGATGAGGACTCCCACCCACTTGATGGGGTAAGGCTCCCAGTAGACGACTGGGTTGATAGGCCGGATATGGAAGCACGGTAACGTGTGGAGTTGACCGGTACTAATAGGCCGAGGGCTTGTCCTCAGTTGCTCGCGTCCACTGTGTTGGTTCTGAAACCACGAACAACCCCATGTGCCACACATGGTGCGGTTGATTGTTTCATAGTGTTTCGGTGGTC
>NZ_MUND01000036.1 GCF_002154375.1 Streptomyces glaucescens
ACGGCAACGCGGACGGCGCCGACCCGGACACCCTCGCCACCCGCATCGTCGACACCCTGCTGCACGGCGCCGTCCGCGTTGCCGTGCAGGGATTCCCCGATGAGCGCGTAGTAGACCCGGCGCACCCAGTCGAGGTCGGCCGCTTCGTCGATGAGCTTGTCGTCCTGAGCCCGCTTCAGTACCGCGACGCATCTGCGGGCGATGTCCTGATGGAGGACGGCGGCCTCGCTGTCCGGGTCGGCCGGCAGCTCCAGGGCGAACGCCCAGGCGCTCTTGACCTGCAGCACGTTGGCCGTGATCCGGTGCATCGCCACCAGCGGCGGCGCGGTGTCCGGCCTGCCGTCGTCCACTGCCCGGGCGAGCTGACGAGCGGCGGATGACGCCAACGCCTCGATCAGTGCCTGCCGGTTGGCGAACCGCCGGTGGATCGTCGTGCGTGCCACTCCCGCGGCTGCGGCGATCTGCTCCATGGAGGCGCCGGGATCTTCGGCGAGTACCCGCTCGGCCGCTTCCAGGATCGCCCGCACGCTGCGTTCCGCGTCCGCCCGCAGCGATCGTTCCGCCGTCTCACCCATCACGCCTCCTACTGGACCGCTTGTCCGGAAACATCGTACATCCGTGACGCGATGCTGACCCTAACTGCATCATCTCTGTTGCGGTTCGTGGAAGTAGCGATACATACTTCACCCAGTTGCTCTCGACTGAAGGAGAAACTCGTGAACAGCACCGCCCTCATCACCGGAGCGTCGTCCGGCCTCGGCGCGGAGTTCGCCGCGCAGCTCGCCGCCCAGGGACGCGATGTGATCCTCGTGGCCCGCTCCGGAGACCGGCTTGCCGCCCTTGCCGAGCGCCTGACCGCCGAGCACGGCGTCCGCGCACATGTGCTGGTCCAGGACCTTGCCGAGCCGGACGCGGCCCGCCGCATCGCCGACGGGCTGACCGCCCGCGGTCTGAGCGTCGACCTGCTGGTCAACAACGCCGGATTCGGGACCTGCGGCCGCTTCGAGGAGATCTCCGGGGCCCGCGACCACGACCAGTTGATGGTCAATGTCGTCGCCCTCGTCGACCTCACCCACGAACTCCTGCCCGGCATGCTGGAGCGCGGCCGTGGGGCGGTCGTCAACGTCGCGTCCAACGCCGCCTTCCAGCCCGCCCCGTACTTCGCCGTCTACGGTGCGGCCAAGGCCTTCGTGCTGAACTTCGGTCTCGCCCTGCGTCAGGAGTACCGCCGGCGCGGCATCCGCGTGCTCACCTTGTGCCCCGGCCCGGTCGAGACCGCCTTCTTCGACACCATCGGCACCCGCCGGGCGGCTGTCACCGGTTCCATGACCACCGCGGAGCCTGTCGTCCGCGCCGCGCTGCGCGCGCTGGAGCGCGACCGCGGCTATGTCTCCCCCGGACTTGGCAACGCCCTGGCCGCACACCTGACACCCCGCCGCCCCCGGACCCTGGTCGCGGCCATCGCCGAACGCGTCACCCGCAAGGTCCTGGCCCCCTCGGCCGTCTCCTCGACATCGCCGGAGCACGCCGCATGAGAGCTGCCACCGTCCCTGGCGGCGCCGCCTCGGCGATGCTGCTCGTCGGCACCTCGACCGCGGTCTCCGTCGCCATCGCCGACCACCCGGTCTTCGCGGGACAAGCCTTGCGGTGTGCGCTCGCCGGCGATCCTGCTGATCGCCGTGGGCCACCGGCGCCTGCCCCGCGTGCGCCTGACCGCACGTGACGTCCGCTGCTGATCGCGCCGGCCGCCACCGGCTTGCCAGGGTTCAACGTCTTCCTCGTCGAAGCCACCCGGCACGCTGGGCCCGCCCTGATCGCCGCTGTGGTCGGAGCAGTCCCTTTCGTGCCTGCCCTGGTGGGGCCATGATGGACCGTCGGCGCCTTGCGCCCCGCACTGTCGGCGCCGCGATCGTGGTGGCACTCGGCACAGCCGTCGCCGGCCTCGGCTCGGGCAGCGTGAGGGCCTCCTCCTGTCCCTCGGCGCACTCGCCGGCGAGGTGACCTTCTCCCTGCCGGTCGTCCCGCTCCTGCCCAGACTCGGCACCGCCCCTGCGCACACCTCTGCGCCGAGTCCCAGCGATGCCTTCAAGCCTCGCAGCAGTTCGAAGGCCCCGACTCCGACGACGCCACGCGCGGACAGGCGGTCGACAGGGCGGCGTCAGGGTGTGCGGTCCAACCAGGACCGATGAAGGAGTCGTCGCGGGTTCACCCCTGATGCCATGATGCGTGACCAACGGAGAGGAGCACACCAGTGACAGGCGCGATGTCCTTCCTGCTGGAACGCCTGCACGCGGCCGGCCTGACCGACGTCGTCGCGGTCGAGCCGGCCACTGGAGGCCTCGCCGCGACCGCGGGCCTCGCCCGTCGCGGTGACGGCACGTCGGTCTTCGTCAAGGCGTTCGGCGAGCCGCCGTCGGACGACGCCTTCGCCGCGGAAGCTGAAGGGCTCACCGTGCTGCGCGAGACCGGCGGCATCGCCACACCGGAGATCATCCTCGCGGACCGCGACCTGCTCGTGCTGTCCGTGCTGCAGCCCCGGCCAAGCACCGAGGCCTTCTGGGAGCAGTTCGCGCATGCGCTCGCCCACCTGCACACCACCACGCGGTACCCCCGATTCGGGTGGCACCGGGACAACTGGCTGGGCCGTCGTCGGCAAGTCAACACCTGGCATGACGACGGGTTCGAGTTCTTCGCCCAGCACCGTCTGCTGCGCTGGCTCGGTGAGCGTCGCGTCCGGGAGGCGCTCGACGCCGCGGACCGGGCGGCGCTGCAACGGCTGTGCGACCGGCTGCCCGAGCTGCTGCCGGTCAGGCCCGCGTGCCTGACGCACGGCGACCTTTGGGCGCTGAACGCCATGGCCACCCCCGACGGGCGGCCCGCACTGATCGACCCGGCTGTTTCGTACACGTGGGCCGAGGTCGACCTGGCCCACCTGTGGACGACGGCGCCGCCGCCCGAGGCGCACGCATTCTTCGAGCTGTACGCCGAGCTGACCGGGCTCGACCGCGACTGGCGCGAACGCATGCCGATCCTCCAGCTACGCCAGCACCTGGCCGTGATCGCCCAGTTCGACCCCGACTGGGGCGCCGCCGACCTCGTTCGCGCCACACTCGCCCCGTTCCGGCGGCGGCCCTGAGGTCAGGTCGACACCGCCCAGGATGCCGTAACGCGTGGCGGGGGACCGGGGCGGCTGCGACTGGCAACCCCTCGGTCCGCGACCACCAGATCTTCTCCGGTCCGCTCGCCCAGCACCTCTCGACTCAGCTGAGCGATTCCAGGACGTCGGGGGTGCCGTCAAGGGCAGGACCACAACCTGCGGGTAGGTGCGCAGCTACGAGTTCCACGGCCTCATCGGCAGTAACAGGGCCACCGATCTGCTCCCGCCCCGAACCGCGAGGCTCATGCAGCCGAACAACACGGAAGAGCCGTCCGTCATAGGGGAATATCGAGGGCAGGTCTTGCGACCAAGGGAAGCGGGTACACCGGCTGAACTGGAGCGATCCATGGCTCACCAGCGGAAACAGAGCCCGGAGGGCAGGGTTCGCGTATGCCGCCTCTACAAGGGGCTTGTCGATGAGGCTCGCGTCCCACTCTCGCACGACCTGCCACTTGGCTGCCACAGGGTCGTCTGATGCTGTCTCGAATATGTCCTTCTCTGCCATGCTCGGACTGTAGCGGCTGCTCTGCAAGAGCTCAGTTACACGCCGCCGTTCGCCTTCCTCGCTGCCGCACGGCTGAACTTCTGGCGTCTGAGCCGTCCCTGCTGAATTCTCCACAGACAGGCGCCGCGACGTGTACCGGATGACACAGCCACTGCAGCCACCCTCGCGGCGGGCCACGGCCGGGTCGGTCGTCGGCGGGCGCAGGTCAGCGGCGCCTCCGAGCGGTGGTCCGCGAACAGCGCCTCCAACGCCACGCCCCGCCGCCCGTACGGCCAGCCGGTCAGGTCCGCGCGCGCGTGCACCGCGAGGTTGCAACGGACCCCCCGCGCAGGGCTCTGCGAGGGGGGTCCGCCGATCCGGCTGCCTACTGCACGTCGACGTGGTCGGCGACGGCGACGGACGGCGCGTTGTCCGCGTCACCGGCGTAGGCGAAGCGGTAGTAGCCGTCGTACGTGGCGGTGGTCGTGGTGCGCAGACCGCCCTCGCTGTTCGACTTGGCGGTTTTGGAAGTAGCGGGCGTGGGCGACGGCGTAGGCGAACTTGCCGCCTGTCGCCGCCAGGTTGTCGGAGTGGGCGGCTGCGTAGCTGACGGCCATGTTGCACCACGGGCCGCGCAGTCCGTACCACCGGGTGATGACGTTGTTGTTGGAGCCGGGCGGGTTCTCCCTGACTCCCAGCAGCTTGCGGGCCGCAGTGAGCATTCCCTGAACGTGCGGTACGCCATCGACCCCGCTCGCATGGTCGCCGCGGTGTGCCGCCGGGCCGGTGGGACGCTGACACGCGAGCAGTGGCGTACGTACCTGGCGGACGTGCCGTACCGGGGGCTGTGCGGGCGGGAGTGAACCACTGCCGTCCCATTCGGCGACAGCCCGCCGCGGGCTCGTAGGATGCCTGGATGCCCAAGCCATTACGAACGAGCCGCCGCACGTGGGTTGCCGCGTGGGCGGTGCTGTGCGCTGCCGGTGTCGCGGCCACCGCCGTACTGGACGCCTCCCCGGCGCCTGAGCCGCAGCCCGAGAAGCACGAAGAGCCCGTCAGCGCCGAGTGCGCCGAGTACATCGCGGACATCGAGACGGAGCTGGCCAAGGCCGAGGAGGAAGGCAAGGACGACGGCGTGCTGGCCTTCACGCGAATCTCGGCCGGCGCGGACGACTGCAGCGACGAGCTGCGCGACCACTTCAGCGGCGACCGGTGAACCGCGCCGCAGGGCTCGCCGCGATAGCGGGGCTGACGTGCGTCGGTGCCGCGGCGATCATTGCTGTGGGCGCCGCGACGGAACCGGAGCCGCGGCCCACACCGACCCGGGTGTACTCATCCTGTCTGGCGGCCGACACCAAGCCGGTGTCTGCGGACGACGACCCGTGCGACGGCCGCTGAAGAGCCGGTGAGCCGACCATCAGCCGGCTCGTCCCGGTGATCATTGGGACGCCGCCGCACTCCCGGCCCTGCGTGCCCCGGTGGCCGTGCGGAAGCGGGCCTTCGGGTCCGGTGGCAGCAGCGTCGCCACGACCTGCCACAGCGGCTCGGGAATGCCCACCGGCGCCCCGGGCGTCCGGTACCACCGCGTCGGCCGCGGCGGCGACCGCTGCCTCCGCCGGTGTGGACGGCACGGTGCGGATGCGACCGGGGTCGGGCCACGACCACGGCGGTCGGCAGCTACCGGGTGGGTCCACAGGGACGAAACGACGGATGTCTGATCGTTATTTGACGGAGGCGGGCGGGCCTTTCTTGATCGGTTAGCGTGTCCGAGCAGGCGGTCCGACGAGACGCGGCCGCAGCCCACGGCGACGACAGGGGTGGCGACGCCTCCCACCGCCGAGGGCGCTGCGGTGCCCATTCAGCAAGGGGACACGGGGGGATACAACATGGGCATATCTGGTGGTGGGTCGCGAGACGGCGGCCGCGGACGCCGCAAGGGACTGGCCGGGCGTGTGTACGTGACGGCACTGGCTGTCGTGGGGACGGCTGTCCCACTCGCGGTGAATGCACCGCCTGCCCTGGCCCAGGACGCCGCGGGTGCGGCCCAGGAGATCGTGATCCCGCCTGCGGAACGGGCCGTACCTCGCCGGGACATCCCGCTGGCCGTGGGCACGACGGGCTTCCTCCACGAGCAGGAGGGCCTGCCCGGCTACACCTGGACCGACTACGCCGGCGGCACGTCGAAGGCGGTTCCGGGCCTCGGGGCCCTGCCCGCTGGGACGATGGTGCGCCCGGTGGGAGCGGAGGGTGACCTGCTCGCTCTGTCTCCCAGCCCGGTCAAGGGCGTCGGCTGGTACACCCTGCTCGATCCGCACACCGGCGGACGCACGGAGGTGCAGCTCCCCGCCGGGTACGACTTCCGGGGCACGACCGGCGGCAAGGTGCTGGCCGTCGAGAAGGCCAGCAGCGGTACCCCCTCCGCCGCGGTGCTTCTGGGCACCGGGCCCGAGCCGACGGAGCCACTGCGTCTCACCGGCCTGCCCGAGGGAGCGCAGATGGGCTCACTGCAACCCAGGGGTATGGACGGACGGCACGCGGTGGTGTCGTACGGGCAGGGCGGCACGGTGCGTTACGGGCTGCTGGACTCCTCCACGGCAGTGATCACCCCGCTGTCCGATGCGCTCAGCGGCTCAGGAGTGCGCGTCTTTCTCGGTGCGGACCGCATCGCCTGGTGGGGCCAGGACGGTGGAGTCCTGCGCTGGGTGCCTCGTGGTGATGTGACGTCCGGTGTGCGGCAGTTGCCCCTTCCCGGCGACGCGGTGCCCGTGGCTCTCGTCGGCGGCACCCTCCTGACCACGAGCCCGGACGCCACCTCCAACGCCCCGCTCGGCAGGCCGCTGACGGCCCGGCCGCTCGATACTGATGCCCCCGTCACCGCGCTTGAGCACATCGCGGCCGTCTCGGACAACCTCCTGCAGTCGGCGGACGGCAGCGCCGTCTTCGTCGGAGGTTCGGATACGGGCGACTGGGGGGTGCACCGTTTCTACCAGGGGCCTGACGGGGCGTTGGCGCGCCACGTCGCACAGCCCCTGCCTCCTGTGGTCAGCGACGTGCTGGGTGTGAACCTCTACCGCGGCATGCTCAACCGGGTGGACGGTCTTGCGGGCCGGCTCTCCATCCACCAGCAGGACGTCGGCACCGGACCGGTGCCCGTGGCAGGATCGGTCAAGCCGGTACCGGCGGAGCTGCCCGCCTCCGTCGTTCGCTGCGACACGGGAGTCGACTGCGTCCGGATCGTCGAGGGCAACGGGTACGGGCTTGCCTTCCTGGCCCGGGCGGACGGGCGGACGTACCTCGAGACCCGCGAGGACGCCTACACCTCGTATCTGCGGATGGCGCTGCCCGGCAGTGGCGGCACGGTCAGGGACGCGTCTTCGTCGTACGTGGTGGTCGACGGCGGCTCCCCGAGAACCCAGTACCTGATCAGCCCGGGCTACAACAAGGTGATCCGCAGCCGACCCGTGCAGGCCGCGGCCCTGTGGTACTCCACGCTGTGGAGCGCCTCCGTCGGCAGCCCGGGCACCCTGACCGGGGAGCGATTTCACCTGAACGCCTCCACCCCGGGCACACCCGTGCGCACCGTCCGGACCGGTGTCGCCTGCGTCCCCACCGACCTGCAGGCAACGGCGCGATGGCTGTACTGGTCCTGCGGTACGGGCAAGCAGTCGGGCGTGTACGACCTGAAGAACAACCGCGGTTTCGCCGTGCCCTCCGGTCCGGCCATGCTCGGGGACGGCTATGTCGTCCGGCACGACCGGGAAGCGGGCGAACTCAGGCTGACGGACTTCCACACCGGCAGCCCCCTCGCCGAACGCTCCTTCGCCGCCCTGGCGGCCGGCACGCTGACGGACGACCGCAGGATCACCTGGACAGTGGACAAGTACGGCGGCCACATCGCCTACGTGGACGCCGACCGTCGCGTGCACGTGGTCACGGACGGCGTACCGGACTCCGCCCCGGTCACGGGCGAGGCGGACACCTCCGGCCACGTCGCCCCGAGACATCCCACGGGTACCTACGGCACCTGGTCCGCCTCCCTGCAGCCGAGCCGCCCCGTGGACTCCTGGGAACTGGCCATCACCCACCGCGCCACCGGGCGCCGGGTCGCGCTGAAGAAGGGCGGAGCCGAACGCGGTCACCACGCCATCCACATCTCGTGGAACGGCAGGGAGTCCAGCGGCGCTCCCGCACCGAGCGGTGTGTACACCTGGCAGCTGACCGCCAGGTACGGCGGTGGCAGTGTCCCGGCCAGAGTGGGAAGCGGCACGCTGGAGGTCCTGTGCGGCCGCCTGCCCACGCACGTCTACGACTGCGACGGCTTCCCCGACCTGCTCGCGGTGCGCAAGGACGGCAGGACCGACTCCTGGGAGGGACACCCCAAGGGCCACCTGTACAACCGCAGCTACACCGCGGACTGGCCCACCAGCTCGACCCTGGTGTCGGCAGGGGACCTGAACAGTGACGGATACGCAGACCTGCTGGTGCGCAACTCCGCCGGCGAACTGCGCGCGTACTGGGGCATCGGCCAGGTGTACTTCGACCGCGCGACCAACAAGTCCACCCGCCTCGGCACCGGCTGGGGCATCTACGACGTGATGACCTCTCCCGGGGACCTCAACCGCGACGGGCATCCCGACCTCGTGACCCGTGACCGCAACGGCGCCCTGTGGCTCTACGCCGGCACCGGCAAGGGTGCGTTCAAGTCCAGAGTGCGCATCGCCACGGGGCTGGCCGGCTACACGGCACTGGTCGGCGTGGGCGACCTCGACGGCGATGCCGACGGGGACCTGCTGGGCCGGGACAGGTACGGAAACCTGTACCGCTGGTACGGCAACGGCAGGAGTGGCTTCGGGGGACGCGTGAAGATCGCCTCGGGCTTCAACAGCTACAACACCCTGGTGGGTATCGGCGACCTGACCCAGGACGGTCGCAACGACCTCCTCACCCGCGACAGCTCGGGCAACCTGTATCGCTGGTCGGGCAACGGAAACGGCGGCTTCACCCACCGCACACGGATCGGCACCGGATGGGGCATCTACAAGACGCTCAACTAGACACCGGCAGGAAAGCCCTGGGCACGTCGGAGCGTTCGCGTGGGTGAGCGGGTCGGCGTCGTCGGACTCCGAACTGCGCGGGCCCTGCGGCGGCGGTGATCACGCCCACCTCACCTGGCGCAAGAACGGCCGGTGGGGGCACCATCCACCGCTCGGCACGGTCGGAGTCTGGGGCGCCGAGGCTGACCACAGCGCGGTCCTGAGCTGATCGTGCGGTTCTTCCCCCGACCAGGGGACCAGACTCGCCACCCTCACCACAAGGAGTGAAGATGGGAGATATGACCGCCAGGACGCGCGTGGCGGGTCTCGTCGTCGCGTATGCGCCCCTGGTCGACGCGACCAACGCGTGCGATGCGCTGGACGAGGTGGTGGTGGCTGCCGACAGTTGGGCCACGGCCACGGACCTCATCCGAGCCTGCGGCTACCGCAAGGTTCCCAGACGGGCCATGAGCGGCAAGGTCCCGGCGGAGGCGGTCGAGGTGGCCCTCACGGATCCCGGAACGGTTTTCCGGAAGCGCTGCATGTCGGAGGCGCCGTGGACACCCGCCGCGACGTGAGGGAGAACACTGACACTCAGAGGCAGCAGCGGTGGAACGGACGGTGGAACGGACGGAAACCGTGAGCATCCGACGGGCGGCGGATCACGGTCTGGACCCGGGCCAGGTCCACCACTCATCCGTGGAGCCGCGCGCGGCCGGGCCCTTGCCGAGTTCCTCCTCGAACGGCGAACCGGCATCGGTGACGGTCGGGGAGTTCGCCGGCCCCGCCGAGCGCAAGGCCTCCCGTCCTCGGGACCCAGGGCAGCTCAACGTCGCTCGAAGTCGTGTCTGATGCGCAGGGCGAGTTGTCCCGCGACGTAGTGGTGGTAGCGGTGGTTGGGGTGGATCAGCGCCGGCTCACCCCATCCGCCGACCCCGACCACGCCGATCCTTTCGGTGTAGCCCTCCACCCACTTCGTGTCGCGCGGAGCGCAGGCGTCCTTACCGACGGTGGCACGGTACGTGTCGACGAATTCCGTCGGCATGCCTCGCTCGGCTGCACCGGCCGTCGCGGAGGCAATGGCCGCATTGATGCCGTCCAGGATCTGACGCAGCCAGGTGATGTCTCCCTTGTTCAGGGTGAACAGCTCCTGGGAGTTGCGGGCGCAGGTGCTGGTGTCCACAGGGAGCACGGAGGGGTAGCCGACCACGTACATGCGTGCGTGCGGCGCCCTGGCATGCAGTTCGCCGAGTAGCGTTCCGTACTTGCTGATCAGTGCTTGCTTCGGCCGGTCGAGATGCGGGTCGTCAGCAGGCAGTCCCAGGCCGGCGTACTTGCCGGCCCTGAGGTTGTCCTGGCACTGATCGGGGTTGTCGCTGGCGGCGTCGGCTTCGAGGCACGTGGTTGCCAGACGGCTGAAGTAGTCGTTGCCGCCGATGCCGACCGTGATGATGTCAGTGTCGGGAGCTACCGCCTCGATCTGCGGTGGATGCGCCGGGAACGGGGCCAGCGGATCAGCCTGGAGCAGCCCCAGCCTGTCGAGTGAAGCATGTCCTACCGGCCTCTGTGGCGTGGCCAGGACGTTTTCGGTAGTGGCTCCTCCGCACGTGACGTTCACGGTACGCCCGAGCCGGTCGGCCAGCTCGTCCTTCAAGACGTACGGATAGGATCGCAACGTCCGCTCACACCCCGACTTGCCGGGCTCGTCCGACTCCGCTGGATCACCGGCGAGGCGGGTGTAGCCCGCCGAGTACGAGTCACCCAGGTTGACCATGCTCAGCCTCGCGGCGCGCGTGTGGGTCCCGTCCACGTCAGCGCTCGCGCCGCTGCCCGTCCCAACTGCTGCCATGAACGCCACAGCCGCGGAACCCAGTGCTTTCGCCATGGTCTTCGAACACACGAGACGTCCACACTCCTCAGGTGCAGGCCGCGCCCACCGCGGCGGTCCAGTGGATGTGTCCCCGCACCCGTGGACCGACACGCCCCACGTCACCTGTACGAGGGCGCCAGGATCACCGCTGCGGCCGGTGGTACAGAGCGCAGGTCCGCGCGCTCCCCACC
>NZ_MUND01000360.1 GCF_002154375.1 Streptomyces glaucescens
GGGGCGGCACGGGGGCGGCGGCACCCGGTGCGGCACGGGTGGGCGCCGCGGGCGCCTTTGCTCGAAGAGCGTGATCGCCCGCAGGCGCGTGCAGCCCGGTGCGGCACGGGTGGGCGCGCCGCGGGCGCCTCCGCCCGAGGAGCGCGGCCGGAAGCACCGCACCGCCGGCCTGCGCACCGCACCGCCGGCCTGCGCCGGCACCGGGCACGGCGAGCCCGGCCGCACCGCGGCCCCAGCCCGCCCCGGGAAACCCCGCAGGGCCATCCGCACCTCAAGGTCAGCCCCCGAGAACGCCCCGCAGAGCCATCCGTACCGCCGCGTCGGCGACGACCTCCGGCTCCTCGACCCCCAGCTCGATCCGCCGCACGGCCGCGTCCACGACCCCCTGCAGCATCATCGCCGCCAGCCGGGGCTCCGCGTGCCCCATCTCGCCCAGCACGCCCACGATCATCGCGACCAGCGCCCCGTGCGCGGCCCGGATCTTCTCCCGCGCCCCCGCGTCCAGCTCACTGGCCGAAATGGCCACCACGGCCCGGTGCCGCCGGTCCCCGACCAGCGTCAGCTGCCGCCGCACATACGCCTCGACCTTGGCCTCCGGCCCCTCCGCCACGGCCGTCGCCGCCTCGACCTCCGCCGCCCACACGGGGAAGTCGACCTCGCACAGCTCCTCGACCACCGCGGCCCGCGACCGGAAGTACTCGTACACGGAGGAGCGCGCCAGCCCCGTCCGCTCGGCGAGGGCCGGGAAGGTCAGCGCCTCCGTCCCGCCCTCGGACAACAGGGACCGCGCCGCGTCCAGCAGGGCGGCTCGCTGCATCGACCGGTGCTCGGCCACGGAGGCCGCTCGAATCCTTGGCACACCCTCACTTTACGGACCGGCCACCCCGGACGGGAGTGACCCGGCGTCACCGCCGCCTCATCGCCCGAATCCGGCCAGCTTCGCCCGCAGCTGGAGCACGGATTTGGTGTGGATCTGGCTGACCCGGCTCTCGGTCACCCCGAGCACGTTCCCGATCTCGGCGAGCGTCAGACCCTCGTAGTAGTAGAGCGTGACGACGGTCTTCTCCCGGTCCGGCAGCGTGTTGATCGCCCGTGCCAGGAACCGCCGCAGCTCCCGGTCCTCGGCCACCTCGACGGGGTTGTCCGCGGCGGTGTCCTCCAGCGTGTCCATGACGCTGAGCCCGTCCCCGCCCTCGCTCCCGACGTGCAGCAGCTCCTCCAGGGCCACCACGTTGGCCAGGGACAACTGGCTGAACACGGCGTGCAGTTCGTCGACGGCGATGCCCAGCTCGGCGGCCACCTCGCCCTCGCTGGGGGTGCGCCGCAGCCGCGCCTCCAGGGTGGCGTAGGCCCGCTCCACGTTGCGCGCCTTCTGCCGCACGGACCGCGGGATCCAGTCCAGCGCGCGCAGCTCGTCGATCATCGCGCCGCGGATCCGGGTGATGGCGTAGGTCTCGAACTTGATCTCCCGGTCGATGTCGAACTTCTCGATCGCGTCGATGAGCCCGAAGACCCCGGAGGACACGAAATCGGCCTGCTCCACATTGGGCGGCAGCCCCACGCTCACCCGCCCCGCCACGTACTTGACGAGCGGCGAGTAGTGGAGGATCAGCTGCTCGCGCAGCCGGTCGTCACCCGTGGCCTTGTACGACCGCCAGAGCTCGTCGAGCGTCGAGGGAGCGGGCGGCCGCACGCCGCCACCGTCGCGGGCGGCGGAGGGGATCGCCGCCCGGTCGGACCCGGAGGTGTGCTGGGGCATTCGTCGCCTTGTGCCGTTCTGCCGTGAAGGGTGGTACCTGGGTGAGCTGTCGCTCTGGGCTGGTGTTACCGGTCTGTGTCGGGATCCTCGTGAGCGTAGCGTGACTGAGCTGTCGCGGTGCGCGAACCCCGGAGCGCACGGGGGGCGCAGATACGTTCCGCTGCGCGCCCTTCCGGGGCATGGTCGTCGCTGTGCGTGACCGTCATATTCCTACAACTCCGTGAATTCCCAAGGCTGTAGGGGTTCCCCCGGACGGCCGAACACGCTGGGTCAGCAGGAGCCACGATCGCGCCGAACGGAGACCACCGCCTGGCGTGTCAACTTCCAGCCATCGCCGTGTCGTTCGACGTAACCAAGTGCTCGAAGCTCGTACAGCCTCGCGACCGCGTCGTCCTCCGTGGTCTGGGCGCCCCGGGCGATCTCCGCGGGCCGGGCCTCGCCCCGCCCCGGTAGCGCGGCCAGCACCTGGCGGGCGTCCGGTGCCAGCAGGTCCCTGGGGAGCACCGGGCCGCGCCGGTCCGGGGCCAGCCCCCCGATATCGCCGACCAGCTCCACGACCTCCGTGGCATCGGTGACCAGCACCGCCTCCCCGCGCAGCAGCTCGTGCACCCCCGCCGACAGGCCGCTGGTCGCCGGCCCGGGCACGCCCATGATGTGTCTGCCCAGCCGCTGGGCTGCTCGCGCGGTGACGAGCGAGCCGCTGCGGTGGGCGGCCTCGACGACCACGGTCCCCCGGGTGAGCGCGGCGATCACCCGGTTGCGGAGCACGAATCTGCTCGAGGTCGGATGCTCCCCGGGCGGCAGCTCGCCGAGCACCAGTCCCTGTTCGGCGATCCTGGTGATCAGCTCGGTGTGGCCGGGCGGATAGGGCCGGTCGACCCCGCACGCCAGAACGGCGACGGTGGCGCCGCCCGCGCCGAGGGCGCCCCGGTGGGCGGCTCCGTCGACGCCGTAGGCACCGCCGGAGACCACCACCCAGCCGCGCTCGGCGAGCCCCCCGGCGAGGTCGGCGGCCATGTGGGCGCCGTACTCGGTGCAGGCCCGCGCTCCCACCACGGCGACCGACCGCAGGGCCCACATGCGCAGGCTGGCCCGTCCGCGCACCCACAGCCCCAGCGGCCGGGCGTCCCCGAGATCGTCCAGCTGCCGGGGCCACTCGCCGTCCCCCGGCCCGAGGAACCGCACCCCGGCCGCCCGCGCGGCATCGAGGTCCCGCTCGGGCTCGGCCCGCAGCGCCCGCGCCCGCAACCCGTCCCACCGCCGCCCGCTCACCCCGGGCAGCGGTCTCCCCGGCCCCTTCAGCCGCCGCGCCACCTCCGCCACGCCGAGCTCCCGCACCCACCGTCCGGCGACCCCGTCGCCGGGTTCGACGACCCGGGTGAGGAAGACACGGGCCAGCAGGTCGGCGTCGGCGCCGCCGCTCATGTCAGTGCCCCGATCGCCATCGGCACCCCGCGGGGGACACCCGTGCGCAGCTGGAGGGCGAGGGTGACGTCGGTCGCGTCCGGCCGGTCGTGGCCGACCAGGTCCGCGACGGTCCAGGCGACCCGCAGGACCCGGTCGAGGCCGCGGGCGGTCAGCACCCCGCGCTCCAGATGGCGTTCCGCCTCGTCCATCGCGCCGCTCACCGCGTGCCAGCGGCTGCGCAGCTCCCGTCCGGGCACCTCGCTGTTCGTCCGCCACGGAGTACCCGCCAGCCGCGCCGCCGCTCTCTCCCGGGCCGCGCGCACCCGGCCGGCGACGGTCGCGGTGGACTCGCCCCGGGCGGCCAGGCCGGTCAGCTCCGCGCGGGAGACCCGGTCCACCTTCACCCGCAGGTCGACGCGGTCGAGGAGCGGCCCGGACAGCCTGGCCTGATAGCGGCGGATCGCGGACGGGGGACACTCGCACAGGTCGCCCGAGGCCGAGAAGCGTCCGCACGGGCACGGGTTCGCCGCGAGCACCATCAGGAACTTCGCGGGGAACCGCACCACCCCCGCGCTCCGGGCGATCACGACGTGCCCCGACTCCAGGGGCTGCCGCAGCGCGTCCAGGGCCTGGCTGCGGAACTCCGGGGCCTCGTCGAGGAACAGCACACCCCGGTGGGAGAGCGAGACCGCGCCGGGCCGGGCGACGCCGGCGCCGCCGCCGACGAGCGCCTGCATGGTGGCCGAGTGGTGCGGGGCGCAGTAGGGCGCGACGTCGACCAGGGGCTTGCCCGGGGGCAGCAGGCCCGCCACCGAGTGCACCGCCGTCACCTCCAGCGACTCCTCCCGGCCGAGCCGGGGCAGGATGCCGGGCAGCCGCTCCGCCAGCATCGTCTTGCCGGCGCCGGGCGGGCCCTCCAGGAACAGGTGGTGTCCGCCGGCGGCGGCGACCTCCACCGCCGTGCGCGCCGAGACCTGGCCCACGACGTCGGCGAGGTCGCAACCGTGCTCGTGCTGGGCGCCGCCCATGCTGTGGATGCCGGTGGCGGCTCCGGTGCCGGGCACGCGCAGTCCGGCGAGCAGCGGGTCGGGGCGGCCCGGTTCGTCCCGCTCCTCGTCCGGCACCGGTTCGTCCGCCAGGACGGCGATCAGCTGGCGCAGACTGCGTACGCCGAGTACCGACACGCCGGGGACCAGGGCGGCCTCGGCGGCCGCGCACTCCGGCACGACCACCTGTTCGTACCCGGCGTCGGCGGCGGCCAGCACGGCGGGCAGGATGCCGCGCACCGGGCGCACCCGGCCGTCCAGCCCCAGCTCGCCGATCATCACGATGTCGGCCAGGACCCGGGGGTCGATCCGCTCGGTCGCTCCGAGCACGGCTGCCGCCACGGCCAGGTCGAAACCGCTTCCGCTCTTCGGCACCGAGGCCGGGCTCAGACCCACCGTCAGCTTCTTCTGCGGCCACTCGCCCCCGGAGTTCGCCACCGCCGCCCGGACCCGGTCGCGGCTCTCCGTCAGGCTCTTGTCCGGCAGTCCGACCAGGGTGAACGCGGCGACTCCCGGCTCCAGGTCGGCCTGGACCTCCACGACGACGCCCTCGACGCCCACCAGGGCGACCGAGCAGGTGCGTGCGAATCCCATCTCAGGCCACCCCCCGGGCGTGCTCGACGACGGGCGCGCCCCGGTCTGGCAGGACCACGCCGACCAGGTCGATGCGGACCCCGCCGGGCGGCGCTCCTCCGTGTTCCTGCAGCCAGCGTTCGGCGAGCCGGCGCAGCCGGGTCGCCTTGGCCGGGGTGATCGCGGCCATGGGGTGCTGGAACCGCCCGGTCCTGCGGGTCTTCACCTCGCAGACCACGAGGACGTCGCCGTCCCGCGCCACGATGTCGATCTCACCGGTCCGTCCGGACCGCCAGTTGCGCTCCAGGACCGTCATGCCGGCGTCGGCCAGCCGCCGCGCGGCCAATTCCTCGCCGTACCTGCCGAGTGCGCTGCGCGCCAGATGCGTGTTCATGTCGGCACCACCTCCGGCGCCAACCGTCACGCATCCGCCGCCCCGAAGTGGATCTTGGTGGAGAACTCGGCGGCTGTGGACAACTCCGTCACCCGCACAGGTGCCGGTCACCCACCGAAGGCCGCCCCGATCACCCGCCCGGCAGCTCCAGGTCGCTCTTGTTCAGCTCCTCGATGTTCACGTCCTTGAACGTCAACACCCGAACCTGCTTCACGAACCGGGCCGGCCGGTACATGTCCCACACCCAGGCATCCGCCATGGACACCTCGAAGAACACCTCACCCTGGACCGAGTGCACCTGCATCTCGTAGTCGTTGGTCAGATAGAAGCGCCGCTCGGTCTCGATCACATACTTGAACAGACCGACGACATCGCGGTACTCCCGATAGAGCTTCAGCTCCATCTCGGTCTCGTACTTCTCGAGGTCCTCGGCGCTCATGGCAGTTCCCCTTCAGCCGTGCGATCCCACCATTGTGCGCCAGTCCCGCGAACCCCTAGACGATTTCCGTGTCGAGGATCTCCGGACGGGCGGGGGGACCTTCGTCGAGCAGCCTGCGCAGCAGCCCGGCGAGTCTGGTCGGATACACCGTCTCATGTGCCCGGGTCAGTTCCCGACACGTCCACCATCGCGCTCCGACGACGCTGCGCCGCTCCAGCTCGGTCAGCCCCGTGGCCCGGGTCGCCGTCTGGCGCGTACGGGCCAGGTAGTACCACTCGTCCTGGGTCCAGCGACGGCCGGCGAACGGGAAGGAGCACATCCGCCGCCACAGGACCGGGCCGAGCTCGACGTCCGTGATGCCCGTCTCCTCGGCGAGTTCCCGCAGCGCGGCCTGCTCACGGGTCTCGTCGCCCTCGACGCCGCCGCCCGGGGTGAACCACCAGTCGTCCGCCGGATCGCCGGGCTCGTGGCCGTGCAGCAGCAGGATGCGGTCCTCCGGGTCGAGCAGCACGACCCGGGCCACCTTGCGCACCTCGCCGGACAGCTCGCCGTACGCGCCCGGGTCTCTCGTCTCAGCGGGCACCGGCGGTCTCCGTCCGGGCCCGTGCCCGGGCCGCGCGCTGGGCCACCGGCCCGTAGGCGGCGCCGCCGAGCACCAGCACCGCGCCCCCGGCGATCAGCGCCACGATGATCCGCAGCGGCCCCGGCTCGGACAGCGTGCCGCCCAGCGCCTCGAAGCCGGCCGGGCGCGGCAGCATGCCGTCCATCGGCCACACCACGGCGTCGACCCGTGCGGAGACGGTGTCCCGCGCCACGGTGCCGCTCGCGGCGTCCGTCAGATGGGCGGTGGAGTCCAGCGAGCCGTGCCGCTCGTCACCGAGCAGGAACAGCCGCCCCTCGGGCACGGTGACCGTCGGGAAGCCGGCCGGCCCGGCCTGGCCGTCGGCCAGGTACGGCTCCTCGATCTGCTTGCCGTTGACCGTCAGCCGGCCCTCCTGGCAGCAGGCGACGGTGTCCCCGCCGACGGCCACCACACGCTTGATCATCGGCGCGTCGCCCCAGCCGGCGTCCTTGAAGACGACGACGTCACCGCGGCGTACCTCCGCGCCGTCGATCCGCTGGGCGAGGACCCGGTCGCCGGCCCCGATCGTCGGGGCCATCGACGTTGTCGGCACGGTGTACGGCCGGTAGACCACCGCGCCCCAGCCGAACGCGGCGAGGAACAGCACGAGGCCCAGCGCGACCGCCAGCCCGGACAGTCGCTGTCCGGTCCGGCCGCCCGCCGGGCCGCTGCCTGTGCCCCCGCTCCGCGGGGCCGTACGTGTCGCGCTCTCGCCGCCCATGGGTCCGCACCCTACCCGGCGGTACCCGCACCGGTCAGCCCTTCGCCGCCGCGGCGGCGAAGGCCCGGGCCGGTCTCAGCGGCCGTCGGTGGCGCTGTGCTTCTTCCGGCGCCACAGCGCCACCGGCACCACACCGGCCAGGGCGAGCGCCTGCGGCGCGGCCGTCAGGGCCGCGGCGGCCGACGCCTTGTCGTTCAGACCGGGCTGGTCGAAGGTGTCGGGAACCGGCAGGGTGCCCCAGCGGTTGATCGGCCAGGCCTTCACGACGGCCCGCCCGACGACCTCGTCCACCGGGACCATGCCCCGGTACTTGTCCGACTGGTTGTAGCGAGAGTCGCGCGAGTTCTGCCGGTGGTCGCCCATGACCCAGAGGTGGCCCTCGGGCACCTTCACCTTGAACTGGCCGCCGGTGTCGTCGACGCTGCACGGCGTGTTGCCGGGGTACACGTACGGCTCGTTCAGCGCCTTGCCGTTGACCTTCAGCGGCCCGGTGCCCTTGCACTCGACCGTGTCGCCGCCGACCCCGATGACCCGCTTGATCAGGTCCTTCTCCTCCGCGGACGGCATCAGGCCGATCCAGCTGAGGAAGGTCTGCAGAGCGTTGGGCTCGGGCGTCACCTCGCCCGCCAGCCACTGGTCCGGGTCGTGGAACACGACCACCTCGCCCCGCTCCGGCTCGGAGCCGAACCACGGGGTGAGCTTGTCGACGAGGACCCGGTCGCCCTTCTGCAGGAGGTTCTGCATCGAGTCGGAGGGGATCGAGAACGCCTGCACCAGGAACGTCTTGATCAGCAGCGCCAGCACCAGCGCGATACCGATCAGGATCGGCAGCTCCTTCCAGAAGGATCGCTGCTTCCTGGCGGGCGTGGCGGCGGAGCCGCCCGGCTCCTGGTCCCCGGCCCGGTCGTGTTCGTCGCTCACCCTGCCGTCCTCGGCCGTCGCTGTGTCACTCCCGGAGGCAACGGCGCTGTCCGCGGCCGGGCCGGCCGCTTCCACGGGGTGTCCGCGGTGCTCCTCGCCGTCGTGTCCGGACCGTGCGCCAACCGCCACATCCCCCACGCCAACTCCTTACTCTGTGCCGCCGCCTGCCCCATGTTCGGCGCAGGCCCACCACTCCCATAACGAGCGGGAGTTCCGCAGGGCTCGGGAGGTGGGTCATTGCGTTCGGATCCGACGCGCCCGGATCCAGGGGCTTCGGATCCGGCACGCTCGGAGCGTCGGAGGCAACCCTATGCGACACCTGGGCGGCCGCGGCCGAACCGGACGCCGGGTCGGACACGGAGGTGAAGGTTTTCGGTTCGTCCAGCGTGGTCCAGTGGTTGAACGGCCAGGCGATGACGATGGCCCGCCCGACCACCTGGTCCTCGGAGACCGTGCCGCCGTAGTCGGTGTCCTGGTGGGCCCGGGAGTCCGCGGAGTTGTCCCGGTGGTCGCCCATCACCCACAGGCGGCCCTCCGGCACGGTGACGTCGAACTCCGTGGTGGAGGGCGCGTTGCCGGGGTACAGGTAGTCCCCCTCGTTCAGGGGAACGCCGTTGACGGTGACCCTGCCTTGCGCGTCGCAGCACTTGACGCGGTCACCGCCGACCCCGACGACCCGCTTGATCAGGTCCTTCTCGTTGTCGGAGGGCAGCAGGCCGATGAAGGTGAGCCCCTCCTTGACCTGCTTGACGACGACGGGATCGTCCTTCTTCTGGGTGGGCTGCTCGTCCTGGAGCCAGCCGCCGGGGTCCTTGAAGACGACGACGTCGCCGCGCTCCGGCCGGGAGCCGAACCACGGCGTGAGCTTGTCCACCAGCACCCGGTCGCCGATCTGGATCGTCTGCTCCATGGAGCCGGAGGGGATGACGAAGGCCTGGACCAGGAACGTCTTCAGGACCAGGGCTATGAGGACGGCGACGCCGATGAGGAGCGGTATCTCCTTGATGGCCGACCGGCGTCGGCGGCGCTTGACCTTGCGCTGCAGCTTGCGCCGCTCCGCGCGGGTGCGTCCGCCGGACGGCCGGGAGGCGCGCCGGGTGCCGGTGGGCAGCAGGTCCTCGACGGGGCTGCTCGGCGTGCCGCGCGGTTTTCCGCGATTACCCATGGGCACCGCCCGCCGCGACAGAACCCCCCGGCACGCGCGCGTGCGCCGTCGGCGGGGCCGGCACCCGCACGTGGGCGTCCGCCGCCCCGGGAGCGCGCGTGGGGGCGTCCGCCGCCTCCGGTACGCGCGCGTAGACATCCGGCCGGTCCAGGCGCGTCAGGTGCCCGACGGGCCAGACGATCCAGTCCGCGCGGCCGATCACGTCGTCCACGGGGATCATGCCGCCGCCGGGTGAACCCAGGTGGTCGCGGGAGTCGCTGGAGGCGCTGCGGTGGTCACCGAGGACGAACAGCCGGCCCTCGGGCACGACGACGTCGAAGGGCACCGTCGACGCACGGTCGCCGGCGTGCAGGAACGCCGACTCGTCGACCGACCGGCCGTTCACCCGGAGCCTCCCCTCCTTGTCGCAGCAGACCACGCGGTCTCCCCCCACGCCCGCGACGCGCTTGATGTAGTCGGCGTCCCCGAAGTATCCGGTGCCGTCGAACACGACGACGTCGCCCCGCCGCGGCTCGGCTCCGAAACGGTACGCCAACTTATTTACGAGAACGCGGTCGCCGATCCTCAATCCGGGCTCCATGGATCCGCTGGGGATCTGGAACGGCTGCGCCACCAGAGTGTTGAGCAGCAGCAGGAAGAACAGGCAGACCAGCGCGGTCAGGGTGATCCGTCCGCCCGGCAGCCAGTCGGCGATCCGCGGCACCAACGCGAAACGCGACCGGCCCTCCGGGCCCGGCTGAGCGGGTTCGGAGGAGCGGTCGCGCTCCGTCGGCTGTGCTTCGGTGTCCATCGGGGCCAGATGCTATCCGGCCCCGCTGTGGACCCCACGGGGACGAGCCCCGGGAAGCGCTCAGTTCTCGCGCTTCTCCTTGATCTTCGCCGCCTTGCCGCGCAGCTCACGCAGGTAGTAGAGCTTGGCGCGACGGACGTCACCGCGGGTGACGAGCTCGATCTTCTCCACGATCGGGGTGTGCACCGGGAAGGTGCGCTCGACGCCGACGGAGAAGGAGACCTTGCGGACCGTGAAGGTCTCGCGCACGCCGGAACCCTGGCGACGGATCACCACGCCCTTGAACTGCTGCACACGGGAGCGGTTGCCCTCGATGACGCGGACGTGGACGTTGACGGTGTCACCCGGGCGGAAGGCCGGGATGTCGCTGCGCAGCGACGCGGAGTCGACGGAGTCGAGCAGGTGAGACATTTCGTCTGCTTTCTTCGCTGATGCCACAGGTCATCAACGGGAACTAGAGGTTCTGGGATGAGCCGTGCGCGTCGGGGCGGGCGTCGTGTCCCCCTGTGGCAGGGGCGCACGCCGGACGGCGCACAGCAGCGGCCTATTCTTCCACGCCGCTGGTCCTGCGCCAAAATCGGCCGTACGGCTCACCGTCCGGATCGGGCGCCCAGCCCAGGATGGAGAGCATCTCGCGGTCCTTCTTGTCGAACGCCTCGGGGTCGCAGCGTTCGATCAGGTCGGGCCGGTTGAGGGTCGTGCGCCGCAGCGCCTCGTCGCGCCGCCAGCGGGCGATCTTGCCGTGGTGCCCGCTGAGCAGCACCTCCGGGATCCCGCGGCCGCGCCACTCGGGCGGCTTGGTGTAGACGGGGCCCTCCAGGAGGCTCGCCATGGCGCCGGGCGCGAAGGAGTCGTCGCGGTGCGACTCGGCGTTGCCGAGGACGCCGGGCAGCAGCCGGGCGACGGCCTCCGTGACGACCAGGACGGCCGCCTCGCCGCCGGCCAGGACGTAGTCGCCGATGGACACCTCGTAGACCGGTATCCGGGTGGCGTACTCGTCGACGACCCGCCGGTCGATGCCCTCGTAGCGGGCCGGGGTGAAGATCAGCCAGGGCCGCTCGGACAGCTCGACGGCCAGCTCCTGGGTGAAGGGGCGGCCGCTGGGGGTGGGGACGATGAGTGCCGGGCCGTGCGAGCCGGTCTCGTAGCCGTCGGCCAGGACGGCGTCCAGGGCGTCGCCCCACGGGTCCGTCTTCATGACCATGCCGGGACCGCCGCCGTACGGGGTGTCGTCGACCGTGTTGTGCCGGTCGTACGTCCACTCCCGCAGATCGTGCACCCGCACGTCCAGCTGCCCGCGCGCGCGGGCCTTGCCGACGAGGGAGACGTTCAGCGGTTCCAGGTACTCGGGGAAGATCGTGACGACGTCGAGCCGCATCAGGCGTCGTCCCCGTCGGACTCGTCCCGGCTGGAGGCGATCTCCGCGCGGTCGTCGATCAGGCCGGGCGGCGGGTCGATGACGGCCCGCTGCTCCTCCAGGTCGATCTCGGTGACGATCTCCTCGACGAACGGGATCATCACCTCGCTGCCGTCGGGCCGCTCGACGATGAACAGGTCCTGGGTGGGCAGGTGCGAGATCTCGGTGATCCGGCCGACCTCCGCCCCGTCCGCGGTGACCACGTCGATGTCGATCAGCTGGTGGTCGTAGTACTCGTCCTCGCCCTCGGGGAGTTCCTCGGGGTCGACGTCGGCGATCAGCAGGGTGTTGCGCAGGGCCTCGGCGCCATTGCGGTCGGTGACGCCCTCGAAGCGCAGGAGGAGACGGCCGCTGTGGACACGGCCGGTGGCGATGGTGAGGGGCCCCGCGGAGGCGGGGTCGGTGGCGAGTACGGCGCCGGGGGCGAGCCGCAGTTCGGGCTCGTCGGTGCGGACCTCCACGGTGACCTCGCCCTTGATGCCGTGGGCGCGGCCGATCCGTGCGACTACCAGCTGCACTGTGCTTGCTCTCCTGTCGGAACGACTGCGAGCCGAAGGCGGCTCATACGACTGCGGGCCGGGGACGGCCCAGTGGCCCTCCCCGGCCCGAGCCGGTGCTGTGTTGCGTCAGCGGACGTCGTCCACGTCGACGAGGTCGACGCGGACACCGCGGCCGCCGATGGCGCCCACGACGGTCCGCAGGGCGCGTGCGGTGCGGCCGTTGCGGCCGATCACCTTGCCGAGGTCGTCGGGGTGGACCCGGACCTCGAGCACCCGTCCGCGGCGCAGGTTGCGCGAGGCGACCTGCACATCGTCAGGGTTGTCGACGATGCCCTTCACGAGGTGCTCGAGAGCCTCCTCGAGCATGCTCAGGCCTCGGTCGACTCGGAGGACTCGGCCGCGGCCTCGTCCTTCTTCTCAGCCTTCTTCTTCTGGGTGATGGCCTCACCCTTGCCCTCGTCGTCGCCGGCCAGGGCCTCGAACGACGGGCGCGCCTTCTTCGGCTCGGCGACGAGCAGCGGAGCCGGGGCGGGCTCGCCCTTGAACTTCTGCCAGTCACCGGTCTTCTTCAGGATGGCGAGAACCGGCTCGGTCGGCTGAGCGCCGACACCGAGCCAGTACGCCACACGCTCGGCGTCGACCTCGATGACCGACGGGTTGTACGTCGGGTGGTACTTGCCGATCTCCTCGATCGCACGGCCGTCACGGCGGGTGCGGGAGTCGGCGACGACGATGCGGTAGTGAGGCGAACGGATCTTGCCCAGACGCTTCAGCTTGATCTTGACTGCCACGGGAGTGGGTTCTCCTGGATTTGACGTGGTTGGGCACGGCGAGATTGCCGCGTGGGGTTGCGGTACCCGAGTGCCCGATGGACGCGTCAGCCGGAGGAGAGAGGGGTCCTGTGCGGCTGTCGAGTACAGCTAGCCATTCTGCCACACCCCGCGGGGCGCTTCCGACCGAGGGGCGCGCGGGCATGGGTAAGGAGCACCCGGCGCAGAGGTGAGACGGCGTCGGGTGCGCGGTGCGGCGCCGCGGGGCGCCTCCCCCGCTCCCCGAGCGGGGGACCCGCGCGCCGGCACCCCGCGTCGGCACCCCGGCACGAACCGCCCGCCGCCGGCATCCACGAGATGCCGGCGGCCTCAGCCCGCCGTGCCCGCGCCGACCACCTCGGGGATCCGGAACGGCTTGCCGCAGCCGCCGCAGACGATCGGGGCCTGCGCCAGGACCGACGGCACGACCCGGACGTTGCGTCCGCAGTCGCACACCGCCTTGACCCGCACGCCGCCGCCGGACGAGCCGTGGCGGGCGGCCGGGCCGCGGAAGCTGCGGGCGGTGTCGGCGGAGGTGGCCGCCGTGTGCGCCTTCAGGGCCCGCTGGAGGCGCTCGATCGTCGGGCGGTAGCGCCGCTTGGCCTCGGGGTTGAGCGTGACCAGCGAGAAGCCGCTGCTCGGGTGCGGCTCGTCGGGGTGGTCCAGGCCCAGTTCCTCGGCGATCGCGAGGAAACGGCGGTTGTGATAGCGGCCGGCGCGGGAGGTGTCGCGGATTCCGCGCGCGGCGGCGATGCCATGGACTGCCTCGTGCAGCAGTCGCTCGAAGGACAGCTCGTGTCCGCAGGCGGACGACGACTCTCCGATCAGGGACTCCGGCGCGGCGAGATCGGGCAGCTCGGGGTGGTGCCGCTGAATGTCGGCCCACGCCTGCGCCAGCTCCGCGGCGAGAACAGGTGGTGTCTGTGTCGTGCTCACGTAATGACAACGAGCCGGGGTGCCGCTGTGTTCCTATTCCGGGGCATCCCAAATAATTTGCACGTACCCGTCAGTTGCCACTCATGCGTCCTGACGAGGGCGGGTGCGCTGATCTGCGGAGAAGCCGCACAGCTCATCACAAGGTGGTACGTAGCCTGACGTACGCCCTGGCGCGTGCGCCCCGGAGTGCGCGCTGGGCCGCGCCTCGTCCGGGGAGGCGCAAGAGGTGTTTTCGGCCGAGTCCGCCCCACTTGGGTCAGCGTGCCCGGCCCCCGTGACGTTACCGGGTGCCCTTGCGGCGTCCCGCACCGCCCCACCTCCTCGACCACGGCGGACGCACCACCCGTCCGGCGCCGTGCCGCGCAGGTTGCCGGCAGATGAAATCTCGCCCCGGCGCGCGCGTGCGGCCAAGCCGCGGCCCCGTACCACTGGACGCCACCGCGAGCCCGGAGTTTCCTGGCATACGGGGGGCGACCGCGCGTCACGGGGGCTTCAGGAGAACGGGGACAGAGGCAACTCTCGGCGGAATGGGGCGCTTACATATGACACCTACGCTCGTGCGTCAGCACCCGCGCGCAGGGGACACCCCCGGCGTCGATCCGAGTGCACGCGCGCGTGACTGGTCCGAGATCCAGGAGCGGATGCTGGTGCCGCTCTACGAGGCGGTCCACGACCGACTGGACGTGGGCCCTGGCACCAGGCTGCTAGGCCTGGGCTGCGGCAGTGGCCTCGCCCTGCTGATGGCGGCCTCCAGAGGCGCCACCGTCACCGGTGTCGAGCCCTCCTCACCCGAACGGCTCACTCTCGCCCGGGACCGGCTCCACTCGCAGGTCACGGGCGCGCACACCGGTACAGACGCCGTCCTCGGCGACTCGCTCGGCGCACTCGACGTCCGCCGGGACGGATACGACCTCGTCACCGCCTTCGAGCCCATCGGATGCCGCGCGGGGGACTCGGACGGGCTCGCCGCGCTGCTCACGGCGGCGGCCCCGCGCGCCGCGCGCGGAGCGGCGGTGGTGCTGGCCGGCTGGGGGCCGCCCGAGCGCTGCGCCACCACCGGCGTGCTGCGGGTGGCCGACAAGCTCGCGGACCCGTCGCGCGGCGCGGGCCGCTGGCGCCCCGCCCTGCGCGACGACCTGGAGGAGGTCGCCGAACGCGCCGGGCTGCGCCCGGACGGCTCCGGGCGGGTCGCCTGCCCGTTCGGCTACGCCGACCTGGACAGCGCGGTGCGCGGACTGCTCTCCACCGGGCTGTTCGACGCGGCGGTCGACGCCACCGACCGGGCCCAGGTCGACACGGAGCTGCGGGAGGCCCTGCGCCCGTACCGCCGCCAGGACCGCACGGTGTGGATGCCGAACGTCTTCCGCTATCTGATCGCCCGGGTCCCTCAGCGCCTGTCCGGCAGGCCCTGAGAGCCAGGCCGCTTCGGCTCAGGCCTCGGTGTCGTCCTTGGCCAGCCGGGTGATGCCGGCGATCCGGTAGGCGTCCGCCTCGTCCAGCGTCTCGCGCTCCAGCAGGGCCGCCGCCAGCGCGTCCAGCTGTCCGCGGTGGTCGCGCAGCATGCGGCACGCCTCCTCGTAGCAGTCGTCCACGATGCGGCGCATCTCGCCGTCGATCACGTCCAGGGTCTGGGGCGCGGCGGCGAGGCCGTACGCCTGCTGGGCCTCGCCGGGGAGCGCGGAGAGCCGGCCGACCCGCTCGCTCATCCCCCAGCGGGCCACCATGCCGCGTGCGATGTTCGTGACCTGCTCCAGGTCGCTCTCCGAACCGGTGGTGATCACCCCGAAGACCACCTGCTCCGCGGCCATCCCGCCGAGCGCGCCGATGATCCTGCCGCGCAGGTACTCCTCGGTGTACGCGTACTTGTCCGCGTCCGGCGTCGACAGCGTCACCCCGAGCGCGCGCCCGCGGGGGACGATGGTGATCTTGCGGACCGGGTCGGCGCCCGGCTGGAGCATGCCCAGCAGGGCGTGCCCGCTCTCGTGGTACGCGGTCCGCCGGCGCTCCTCCAGCGGCATGACCAGGGACCTCTCGGCGCCCAGCTGGACCTTCTCCAGCGCCTCCGAGAGATCCGACCGCGTCACCCGCTCCTGCTGCCGCTTCACCGCGAGGAGCGCCGCCTCGTTGGCGAGGTTGGCCAGTTCGGCCCCGGTCATGCCCGGTGTCGTCCGGGCCACCTGGGCCAGGTCCACGTCGTCGGCCAGCGGGATCTCCCGGGTGTGGATGCGCAGGATCGCCTCGCGGCCGCCCCGGTCCGGCGGCGAGACGCTGACGACCCGGTCGAAACGGCCGGGCCGGGTCAGCGCCGGATCGAGGACGTCCGCGCGGTTGGTCGCCGCGATGACGATCACGCCCTCCGAGCCGGAGAAGCCGTCCATCTCGGTGAGGATCTGGTTCAGCGTCTGCTCGCGCTCGTCGTGGCCGCCCACCGCCGAGCCGCCGCCCCGCGCGCGGCCGATGGTGTCGATCTCGTCGATGAAGATGATCGACGGCGCCACCTTGCGGGACTCGGCGAACAGCTCCCGCACCCGCGAGGCGCCCACGCCCACGATCATCTCGATGAACTCGGAGGCCGACGCCGAGAAGAAGGGCACCCCCGCCTCTCCCGCCACCGCCCGCGCCAGCAGCGTCTTGCCGGTGCCGGGCGGGCCGGCGAGCAGCACGCCGCGCGGCATCCTGGCGCCCATCCGGCGGTAGGCGTCCGGGTTCTTCAGGAAGTCGACGACGTCGTTCAGCTCGCCCTCGACCTCGTCGATCCCCGCCACGTCCTCGAACGTCGTGCGCTTCTCCCCCGGCTCCAGCTCCACCGGCCTGGGCGGCTCCTTGCGCCCGAACATCGCGCCGGCACCGCCCATCCCCGCCCGCATCCGCCGCGCGATGAAGATCCACAGCACCACCAGGAGGAGCATGGGCGCCAGCGAGATCAGCAGGTTGGCGAGCAGGCTGCGCTGCTGGACGACCGGCTCGGCGGTGACGGTGACGTTGTTCCGGGTCAGGTCTTCCCAGAGCCGGTCGTCGGCGAAGGCGGGGCGCTGGGTCTTGAACTTGGTGTAGGTGCCGTCGCCGCCGGGCCGGTCGCGGGCGTTCTTCAGCTGGCCCTGGATGGCGTCGCCCTTGGAGTAGATCTTGCTGACGTTGCCGTCGTCGACCTGCCTGCTGAACTCGGTGTAGGAGATCGTCGGCTCGTCGCCGTCGCCGAAGAAGGACAGCACCAGGTTGGCGATCAGGAACACGATCAGCGCGGCGACGGCCAGGGTCCACCAGCCGCCGCGCATCCGCCGCCCACCGGACGGCGGCTTGGGCGGCTCCGCGGGGGTGCCCTCGGTGCGCCAGGGCTGGTCGGGAGACTTGCGCGGCGGCGCAGGGTTGGTCATATCGGGACGTTACGACAGGAAAGCCGCGCGAGCATGTGTGCGTACGGCGCATGTGCGTCCACGGCTCCCGGGGCGCGTACGACGCTGGGGGCGCCCCTTCGGCGAGGGGCGCCCCCAGTGGACGTACGGCCTGACGACGGTCAGCCCATGAACTTCTTGAACTCGTCCGGCAGCTCGAAGTCCTGGCCGGCCTGCTGGCCCGGCAGCCCGAACGCGCCGCCGTTCTGCGCGGCGGCCGCGCGGCGGGCCGCCTCCTCCTGCTCCTGCTGCTTGCGCTTCATCGGGTTGCCGGAGCGCTGCTTGCCCTTGGCCTTCTTCGGCTGCTTCTTGCTGCGGCCGGGGCCGCCGCCCATGCCCGGGATCCCCGGCATGCCCGGCATACCGCCGCCCTGCGCCATGCGGGACATCATCTTGCGGGCCTCGAAGAACCGCTCGACCAGGTTCTTCACCGCGCTGACATCGACACCGGAACCCTTGGCGATCCGGGCGCGGCGCGAGCCGTTGATGATCGTCGGGTCCTGGCGCTCGGCCGGGGTCATCGACTTGATGATCGCGGCGGTGCGGTCGACGTCCCGCTCGTCCAGGTTGTTGATCTGGTCCTTGATCTGGCCCATGCCCGGCAGCATCCCGAGCAGCTTGGAGATGGAGCCCATCTTCCGGACCTGCTCCATCTGGGACAGGAAGTCGTCGAGGGTGAACTCCTGGCCCTTCTTGGACGCCAGCTTGGAGGCCATCTTGGCGGCCTCTTCCTGGCTGAAGGTCTTCTCCGCCTGCTCGATCAGGGTGAGCAGGTCACCCATGTCGAGGATGCGGGAGGCCATCCGGTCCGGGTGGAACGCGTCGAACTCGTCGAGCTTCTCGCCGTTCGACGCGAACATGATCGGCTTGCCGGTGATCTGCCGGATCGACAGCGCGGCACCACCGCGCGCGTCGCCGTCGAGCTTGGAGAGCACCACGCCGTCGAAGCCGACGCCGTCACGGAAGGCCTCGGCGGTGTTGACGGCGTCCTGACCGATCATCGCGTCGACGACGAACAGGATCTCGTCGGGCGAGACGGCGTCCCGGATGTCGGCCGCCTGCTGCATCATCTCCTGGTCGATGCCCAGACGGCCGGCGGTGTCGACGATGACGATGTCGTGGACCTTCGACTTCGCGAAGTCGATGGAGTCCTTGGCGACCTTGACCGGGTCGCCGACGCCGTTGCCCGGCTCGGGCGCGTAGACCGCGACACCGGCGCGCTCGGCGACGACGCTGAGCTGGTTGACGGCGTTGGGGCGCTGGAGGTCACAGGCGACGAGCAGCGGCGAGTGGCCCTGCTCCTTGAGCCACCGGCCGAGCTTGCCCGCGAGGGTGGTCTTGCCGGCACCCTGCAGACCGGCCAGCATGATCACGGTCGGCGGCTGCTTGGCGAAGCGGAGCCGGCGGGTCTCGCCACCGAGGATGGTGACCAGCTCGTCGTTGACGATCTTGAGGACCTGCTGGGCCGGGTTCAGCGCCTTGGAGACCTCGGCGCCGAGCGCGCGCTCCTTGACGTTCTTGATGAACGTCCGGACGACCGGCAGGGCCACGTCCGCCTCGAGCAGCGCGATACGGATCTCGCGCGCGGTGGCGTCGATGTCCGCCTCGCTCAGACGCCCCTTGCCGCGCAGATTCTTGAAGGTCGCTGAAAGGCGGTCGGAGAGAGTATCGAACACGGCGGCGTCGGTCCTCGGAGTCGGGGGCAGTCTGAGCGTCTTCCAGGGTATCCGGCTTCGCAGGACAATCGTCCCCGCCCGCTCGAACCGGGGAGAATGCCCGCGCCGTCACCCCCGCAGCGCCTCCTCCAGTTTCCGCGCCACGGCCGCCGCCTCCGGGCCCGGCAGGGGTGCGCCCTGCGCCTGCGTCACGTAGAAGGCGTCGACGGCGTTGGCGCCCAGCGTGCTCACATGCGCGCTGCGCACCCGGACCCCCGCGTCCTCCAGCGCCCGTCCGATGCGGAACAGCAGGCCGGGCGCGTCCTGGGCGCGGACCTCGATGACCGTGGCGTGGCGGGAGGCGGCGGAGGCGACCGTCACCCGCGGCGGGGGCGCGACCACCCCGCGGCGGCGCGGGTAGGCGGCGTCCCGTTCCGCCAGCCGCCCGGCGATGTCCAGGGTGGCGTCCAGGGCCCGCACCAGGTCGGCGCGCAGCCGCGCGGCCTGGGGCAGGGAGCCGTACTCGGCCGCCACCCGCCAGTCCAGCAGCAGGACCGGGCCGCCGACGCCGTCCGGCAGGGGCATCGCGCGCAGCTCGGCCGTACGGACGGTCAGCCGGTGCATGGCGAGGACGCCGGCCACGGCGGGCAGCACGCCCGGCTGGTCGGGGACGGCGATGAGCAGTTCGACGCCCAGCGGCTCGGGCGCGCCCGGCGGCTCCTCCCCGGGCGGCGGGCCGGCCGGCGGTTCGGTCTGCGCGCGCAGTGCCAGCACGGGGCCGCCCGTGCGGTACGCCTCGACGGCGAGCCGCTCCTGCTCCGCGGTGGGCGCGGCGGCCTCGGGCTCCTCGGGATCGTCCCCGGCGAGCACGGCCGAGACCCGTTTGACGAGGTCGGCCACGAGCGAGCCGCGCCACGACGACCAGGCGGCGGGCCCGGTCGCCAGCGCGTCGGCCTCGGTGAGCGCGTGCAGCAGTTCGAGGGTGCTCTGGGTGCCGACGGCCTCGGCGACGGACCGCACGGTGGCGGGGTCGTCGAGGTCGCGGCGGGTGGCGGTCTCCACCAGGAGCAGGTGGTGGCGTACGAGGGTGCCGAGCACGGCGATGTCCTCGCGGTCGAAGCCGATCCGGCCCGCCACGTCGCGCGCGATGATCTCGCCGGCCACCGAGTGGTCGCCGGGCCAGCCCTTGCCGATGTCGTGCAGCAGCGCGGCGACCAGCAGCAGGTCGGGGCGGCTGACGCGGCGGGTGAACTCGGAGGCGCGGACGGCGGTCTCGATGAGGTGCCGGTCGACGGTCCACACGTGCACGGCGTTGCGCTGCGGACGGCAGCGCACCCGTTCCCAGTCGGGCAGCAGGCGGGTGATCAGCCCTTCGGCCTCCAGGGCCTCCCAGACCTCCACGGTCGGGCGACCGGATCCGAGCAGGGTCACAAGCTGTTCGCGCGCCTCGGCGGGCCAGGGGGTGGGCAGGGGTCGCACGGTGGCGGCGAGGCGCCGTACGGCGTGCAGGGAGAGCGGGAGTCCGGCCTGCGCGGCGGCGGCCGCGGCCCGCAGAGGGAGCACGGGGTCGCGTTCGGGGCGCGCGGTGCGGGCGAGCACCACCTCGCCGTCCTGTTCCACCACGCCTTCGGCCAGCGGCGACCGCTCGGCGGCCGGTTTGCCGCCGCCCAGCATGGCGCGCAGCCGGGGCCGGACGGCGCGCGAACGCAGCACGCGCCCCACCTCGCGCCAGGTGACATCACTGGCGTACGCGATCACCCGCGCCGCCTCGTAGACCTGCCGCAGCAGCGTGTCGGCGTCCAGCAGCCCCAGCTCGGCCGCGACCTGGTCCTGCTCCTGGAGGGAGAGGCGGTCGGTGGCGCGGCCGGTGGTCAGGTGCAGGGCGTCCCGGACGTCGAGGAGGCGGCGGCGGGCGTCGTCGAGGCCTTCGCGCGGGGCGTCGGCCAGCCAGGACGCGGCGACGGCACGCAGCGCGGTGGCGTCCCTGAGGCCGCCGCGGGCCTCCTTGAGGTCGGGTTCCAGCAGGAACTGCAGCTCGCCCTGGCGCTCGGCGCGCTCGGCGCACAGCTCCTGGAGTTCGGGGAGGCGCCTGGGTGCCTGGTTGCGCCAGTCGGCGAGGACGGCCGTGCGCAGTCCGGCCGTCAGGGCGAGATCGCCGGCGAGGTGCCGGGCGTCCAGCAGGCCGAGCTGGACCTTCAGATCCTCCGCGGCGGTCCGGCGGGCCTCGGCCGGGGTGCGCACCGAGTGGTCGAGCGCGAGGCCGAGGTCCCAGACGGGGTACCAGAGGCGGTCGGCGAGGGCGGCGATCGCGTCGGCGTCGCCGCCGTCGTGGAGCAGCAGCAGGTCGAGGTCGCTGCGCGGGGACAGCTCCCCGCGGCCGTAGCCGCCGACGGCGACGAGCGAGACGCCCTTCAGCCCGCCGCCCGCCGCGGCTCCGGCCTCGAACAGGGCCGCGAGCCAGTCGTCGGTCAGCTCGGCGAGGGCGGCACGGCGCGGCGGCCCGGACCGCGTCCCCTCGGTGAGGAGGCGCAGCCGGGCCGCCGCGTAGCCGCTGGGTCCCGAATCCTCTGCTTCCGTGTGTGCGTCCGTACTCGTCACCCAGCGACTCCTGTTCTCTTCGGCCGGTGCCTCGTCAGAGGGCGTCCGGCCCGCGCTCGCCGGTGCGGACCCGGACGGCCGTGTCGACCGGGAGGGACCAGACCTTGCCGTCACCGATCTTGCCGGTGCGGGCCGCCTTGACGATGACCTCGATCAGCTGTTCGGCGTCGTCGTCCTCGGCCAGCACCTCGATGCGGATCTTGGGGACCAGGTCGACGGTGTACTCGGCGCCGCGGTAGACCTCGGTGTGGCCGCGCTGGCGACCGTAGCCGCTGGCCTCGGTGACCGTCAGGCCGTGCACGCCGAAGGCCTGGAGGGCTTCCTTGATCTCGTCGAGCCGGTGGGGCTTCACGACGGCGGTGATGAGCTTCATGCGTCCACCTTCTTGGACTCGGCCGGGGCGGTGACCGGGGCGGCGGGCACGGAGGCGGAGCGGGAGGTGCCGCCGCCGGCGCCGCTGAAGTCGTATGCGGTCTCGGCGTGCTCGGCCTGGTCGATGCCGGCCACCTCGTCGTCCTCGGGGACCCGCATGCCGATGGTCTTGTCGAGGACGAAGGCGAGGATCGCGGAGACGACCAGGGAGTAGGCGAGGACCGCGAAGACACCGGCGGCCTGCTTGCCGAGCTGGCTCGCGTCACCGCCGTAGAAGAGGCCCTTGACGTCGGACTGGCCCTCGCCGGAGGCGAAGAAGCCGACGAGCAGGGAGCCGACGATGCCACCGACGAGGTGGACGCCGACCACGTCGAGGGAGTCGTCGTAGCCCAGCTTGTACTTCAGGCCGACGGCCATGGCGCACAGCAGACCGGCGACGGCGCCGACGGCGATCGCGCCGAGCGGGTCGACCGCGCCACCGGCCGGAGTGATGGCGACCAGACCGGCGACGGCACCGGAGGCGGCGCCCAGCGTGGTGAAGGCTCCGTGGCGCAGCTTCTCGTAGATCAGCCAGGCGAGCATCGCGGCGGCGGTGGCGACCTGGGTGTTGACGAACATCAGGGAGCCGACGCCGTCGTCGTTGCCGAGCCAGGAGCCCGCGTTGAAGCCGAACCAGCCGAACCACAGCAGACCGGCGCCGAGCATGACCAGCGGCAGGCTGTGCGGGCGCATCGGGTCCTTCTTGAAGCCGACCCGCTTGCCGATGACCAGGATCACGCCGAGCGCGGCGGCACCGGCGTTGATGTGCACGGCCGTACCGCCGGCGAAGTCGATCACGCCCAGTTCGAAGGCCCAGCCGCCGGTGCCCCAGACCCAGTGGGCGACGGGGAAGTAGACGACGGTGGCCCACAGGGCGATGAACAGGGCCCAGGCGGTGAACTTCACCCGGTCGGCGAGGGCGCCGCTGATCAGGGCCGGGGTGATGATCGCGAACATCAGCTGGAAGACGGCGAAGACGAGGACCGGGATGGTGTAGCCGTCCCAGATCGCGTCCTTGTCGATGCCGGTGAAGCCGACGTAGTCCGAGTTCCAGGCGAAGATGCCGCCGGAGTCGTTGCCGAAGGCCATGGAGAAGCCGTACAGCACCCACAGGATGGTGACGATCCCCAGGCTGATGAAGCTCATCATCAGCATGTTCAGGGTGCTCTTGACCCGGACCATGCCTCCGTAGAAGAAGGCCAGGGCCGGGGTCATCAGCATCACCAGGGCGGAACAGATGAGCATGAAGCCTGTGTTGGCGGCAGAGATCTGCGTCTCTGCGGCAAGCGTGATGGCTGGTGCCATCGGCGTCTCCTCGTCGTTGGATACGGCCCCGTGCGGGCGAAGCCTGGAGCGGATTGAGGGGTGGGCCGGTTATGCGCCACGAGATTGGCGCAGCGCGGTTTCGGTGGAAGCCCCTCGTTGTTTCGCCGCCGTGACGAAGGCGCCATGCGTGTTACGCGTCGATGAATTGCCGGATCTCGGGCCGCGCGATCGTTATCGTGGCGCAACCTTCCCGCGAAAAGAGAAACCGGCCGCGGGCGGCCTTCCGATGACCTGGCATGGGGGAGCCGAGTCGGGCAGTTCGGGAGGGCCGGCCGCGGCCGGGGCCTGGGATTTCGGGGTTCAGACCGCCTCGGCGGCCTCGGGCAGCTCCGCCGCGAGCTTGTCGGTGAGGTCGACGACCTCGGCGAGATCACCGAAGTCGCGGGCGGCGGTGTCGACGGTCTTTCGGATACGAGTGTTGACCCGCTCGGAACGGATCTTCCGGGCGACCCGCATGGCCTGTCCGGCGTAGTCGGCGCTCTGCTCGGGCTCGCGCTGGAGGAGGTGGACGGAGGCCATGCCGATCAGGTTGAGCGCGTAGGACCGCTGGTGCTCGCAGTCCTGGGCGAACAGCTCGACGGCCCGTCGCATCAGGGGTTCGGCGAGGGAGGCGTAGGTGGGGCTGCGGCCGGCGACGTAGGCGAGGTCGCGGTAGGCGTGGCTGTTCTCGCCGTACAGCTCGGCCTCGGAGAAGAAGCGGATCCAGTCGGGGTCCGGCTCGTCCCAGTCCTCTGCATCGGCGAAGACGTCCTCGGCCATGCGCACGGCCCGTTTGGTCTTGCCGGGCTGGCCCATGTTGGCGTAGGCGCGGGCCTCCATCGCATACAGCATGGCCTGGGTGCGCGGGCTCGCGCAGTCGCGGCTTCCGTACTGGGCGAGGTGGATCAGTTCCAGGGCGTCGTCGGGCCGGCCGAGGTGGATCATCTGGCGGCTCATGCTGGAGAGGATGTACGAACCGAGGGGGCGGTCGCCTGCCTCCTTGGCGGCGTGCAGGGCGAGCACGAAGTACTTCTGCGCGGTGGGCTGGAGCCCCACGTCGTAGCTCATCCACCCGGCCAGTTCGGCCAGTTCGGCGGCGACCTTGAACAGCTTGCGGGTGGTGGCCTCCGGCTGCGGCTCCTGGAGCAGGTCGGTGACCTCGTGCAGCTGGCCGACGACGGCCTTGCGCCGCAGTCCGCCGCCGCACTGGGCGTCCCACTGCCGGAACATCACGGTGGTGGACTCCAGCAGGTCCAGCTCCGGCCTGGAGAGCCGCCCCCGCGCGCGGGCGGCGGGCGCGGACTGGGGCTCCGGCGGCGTCGGGAGCCTGGGCGAGGACGGTGCGGGGACCAGCCAGCGCTGCATGGGCTCGATGAGGGCCGGGCCCGCGGACAGGGCCAGCGAGGTTCCGAGGAAGCCGCGCCGCGCCAGCATCAGGTCGCTGCGCGAGAACTCGCTGAGCAGTGCCACCGTCTGCGGGCCCGTCCAGGGCATGTCGACTCCGGACGCGGAGGGTGCCGGGCGGGCGGTGCGCAGGCCCAGGTCCTCGACGGAGACGACGCAGCCGAACCGCTCGGAGAACAGCTCGGAGAGGATCCGGGGGATCGGTTCGCGCGGGTTCTCCCCGTCGAGCCAGCGCCGGACCCGGGAGGTGTCCGTCGAGATGTGGTTGGCGCCCAACTGGCGTGCGCGGCGGTTGACCTGCCGGGCCAGCTCGCCCTTGGACCAGCCGCTGCGCACGAACCATGAGCCCAACAGCTCGTTCGGGCGCTTCTCAGCGTTCGTCCCGCCTCCGCCGTTGCCGCCCACTGGAACGCCCCCATCCCTCAGACCGCTTGTCATCGAGTGCGCCAAGCCCTATCAGAATGCCCGTCAGGCGCGCCGTCCGTCCCGGAGTTGTCACTCTCCGAACGGGGAACCGACTTGCCTCCGGCATACCCACCGGTGCATGTGCCCCGCCTGCCGTGCACACACAGTAATCCCGTGATCACCCGTTCAGCCATGGCGATTCGGCAATCGCCACCATTCGCCACCCCTTCGGATGAACTCACGGTGGCCTCCACACGATTCACTTGACACAGGACAGCCGGACATGGGCGGGCGGAAGCACGCCAGGGCGCGCGCGGCCGAACGCACCACCCGGCGCGCTTCCGAGCGCCGAGTGCACCGTGCCCCACCGGGCAACCCGGTAAGGGTGGTCACGTTCCGCATCCGTCTCGATCCGCGCCGTAACCACCCGCGCGGCGGACCCGTTGGAGGGGGTATGGGCTTCACGATCGGCAGCAGTCGGGGAATCCGCGACATCCGGACCGGCGCGCGCCGCCGCGGCCGCTCGTCGGAGTGCACCGCCGTGGCCGAGTACACCGGGCTGTGGGGCTGGGACGTCGTGCCGGGCGCGCGGGCCGCCGCGGGCCTGTGCTCCTGCGGCCGCCCCGACTGCCGGGCGCCGGGCGCGCATCCGCTGCACTTCGCCTCCCGGGTGCCCGCCGGTGCGACGCTGGACCAGGTGACGGACGCCTGGGCTCAGTTCCCGGGCGCGGCGGTGATGCTGCCGGTCGGCCGGGCTTTCGACGTGATCGAGGTGGCCGAGCCGGCCGGGTGGCACGCCCTGGTCCGGCTGGAGCGCATGGGTCTTCCGCTCGGCCCGGTGACCGCCACCCCGGACGGGCGCGCCCAGTTCTTCGTCGCCCCCGGCGCCGCCGCCGAGCTTCCCGCGCTCCTCTACCGCATGGGCTGGGACGACCCGGCCCTCGACCTGCGCGGCCTCGGCCCGGGTACGTACATCACGGCGCCGCCCTCCGACCGCGGCGGTCTGGGCCCGGTGCGCTGGCTGCGCTCCCCCGCCCTGGACTCGGCGAGCCGCCCGCCGGAGGCGCGGCTGCTGCTGGGCACGCTGGCGTACGTGGCGCACCGGTCGCGCGCGTAGAGACGGCGAGACACGCCCGCAGTACCGAGACACACCCGCAGTACGACGAAGCGCCCGCTCCCTCCTGCACCAGGGGGGCGGGCGCTTCGTGGCACCTGCGGTTCGGGGAGGTGGCACCTCCGGTACGCGTTCCGAGAGGTGGCACCTCCGGTACGCGTTCCGAGAGATGGCACCTCCGGATCCTGGGACGTGCCGTCACTCTCCGATGAGCGCGTCCACGAACGCCTCCGGTTCGAACGGCGCGAGGTCGTCCGCGCCCTCGCCGAGACCGACGAGCTTGACCGGGACGCCCAGCTCGCGCTGAACGGCGACGACGATGCCGCCCTTGGCGGTGCCGTCGAGCTTGGTGAGCACGATGCCGGTGATGTCGACGACCTCGGCGAACACCCGGGCCTGCACCAGACCGTTCTGGCCGGTGGTGGCGTCGAGGACGAGCAGCACCTCGTCGAGCGGCGCGTGCTTCTCGACGACGCGCTTGACCTTGCCCAGCTCGTCCATGAGGCCGGTCTTGGTGTGGAGGCGGCCGGCGGTGTCGATGAGGACCACGTCCGCGCCGATCTCCTTGCCCTCCTTCACCGCGTCGAACGCGACCGAGGCCGGGTCGCCGGCCTCGGGGCCGCGCACGGTGTGGGCGCCGACGCGCTCGCCCCAGGTCTGGAGCTGGTCGGCGGCGGCGGCGCGGAAGGTGTCGGCGGCGCCGAGGACGACGCTGTTGCCGTCGGCGACCAGGACCCGGGCGAGCTTGCCGGTGGTGGTGGTCTTGCCGGTGCCGTTGACGCCGACGACCATCACGATGCCGGGCTTGCGGCCCTCGGGCTCGGTCCTCACGGTGCGGTCGAAGTCGGTGCCGATCAGGGTGAGCAGCTCGTCGCGCAGCAGGGCGCGCAGCTCGTGAGGGGTGCGGGTGCCGAGCACCTTCACCCGCTCGCGCAGCCGCTCGACCAGCTCCTGGGTGGGCTGGACGCCGACGTCGGCGGTGAGCA
>NZ_MUND01000361.1 GCF_002154375.1 Streptomyces glaucescens
AGCTCCCGCAGCCGGGCGAGGGCGCGTACGCAGCGGGTGCGTACGGCGGCCGAGCTGACGTGCAGGGCGTCGGCCGTCTCCTGGATGCTGCGGTCCTCCCAGTAGCGCAGGACGACGACCGCCCGGTCCTTGGCGGGCAGCCGGGCCAGCGCCTCCAGCAGGGTCAGGCGCAGGGAGGTGTCACCGCCGGCGGTGTCCGCCCGTTCGGGGAGGACGTCGGTCGTCCGCTCGGTGCTGCTGCGCCGCCGCTTCTGGGCGAGGAAGGTGCGGGTGAGCACGGTCTGGGCGTAGGCGGCGGGATTCCCGGCGCGGCTGACGCGGTGCCAGCTGACGTAGAGGCGGCCCAGCGTCTCCTGGACCAGGTCCTCGGCGTGGTGGGTGTCACCCGCGGTGAGCAGACACGCGGACCGGTACAGGTGCGCGGCGCGTGCCGCCGCGAACTCCGCGTACTCGTCCGCCCGGCCCCGTCTCATCCACGCCCCCGCCCTCGCACCGACGCTGTCACCTCATTGATGCGGTGGGGGCCGGGAAATGTTTCATGCCGCGTGACGATTTTCTCGCCGCGCTGTGGCGGCTAGAAGAACTCCGACCACGGCTGGTCCCAGATCTGCTTGACGCAGAGGATGAGGAAGAGCAGGCCCGCGAGGGTCAGCATGCCGTTGCTCAGCCAGCCGTTGCGCCATTCGCGGGGGGTGCGGGCGGAGTTGAGGAGCCACAGGAGGGTGCCGGCGAGGAAGGGGAGGAAGGCCGCGCCGAGGACGCCGTAGAGGATGATCAGGCGGAAGGGCTGGCCCTGGAAGAGCAGGATGATCGGGGGGAAGGTCAGCCAGAGGAGGTACGCGCGGAAGGGCCAGGAGCGTTCGCGGGTGCCGGCGGCGATCTCCGCGCCCTTCGCCTGGTCGCCGCGGCGGTAACGGGCCACGAAGTCGGCGAACATCAGGCTCACGCCGTGCCAGACGCCGATCAGGGAGGTGAAGGAGGTGGCGAAGAAGCCGATGAGGAAGAACTTGGCGGTGGCCGTGCCGTACTCGGCCTCCAGGATGTCGGTCAGCTGGATGAGGCCCTTGTCGCCGCTGGCGATGGCCACGTTCGCGGAGTGCAGGAGTTCCGCGCCGACGAAGAGCATGGCCACGACGAAGATGCCGGTGGTGGCGTAGGCGACCCGGTTGTCGAGGCGCATGACCTTCATCCAGGTGGTGTCGGTCCAGCCTTTGGCGTTGACCCAGTAGCCGTACGCCGCGAGGGTGATGGTGCCGCCGACGCCGCCGATCAGGCCGAGGGTGTTGAGGATGGAGTCCTTCTCGTCGGGGAGGACCGGGAGCAGGCCCGCGAAGGCCTCGCCGAGGTTCGGGGTGACCCGGATCGCCAGGTACACCGTCACCACGAACATGACGCCCACCAGGACCGTCATGACCTTCTCGAACACGGCGTACTTGTTGAACCAGACGAAGACCAGGCCCACGAGTCCGCAGGCCACGCCCCACCACTCGAGGTCCATGACGTCCGGGAACAGCGCCTGGAGCGGGAGCGCGCTCGACGACATCGCCGCCGCGCCGTAGACGAAGCCCCACACGACGAGGTAGACGGCGAAGAAGGACGTCGTCCAGCGGCCGAGGCTCGCCCAGCCGTCGAAGAGGGTGCGGCCGGTGGACAGGTGCCAGCGGCCCGCCGCCTCGGCGAGGGAGATCTTCACCAGGCAGCCGAGGACGGCGGCCCACAGGAGCGTGTAGCCGAAGCTGCTGCCCGCGATGAGGGTGGCCACCAGGTCACCGGCGCCGACCCCCGTGGCGGCGACGACGATCCCGGGACCGATGTACTTCCAACTCGACTTGCGGGGCGTGGGGTCCGGCCCGCCGACCTGTGCTGCCGCTGTGTTTCCCGTCGTGTCCGCCATGAACGTCAAGAAAGCCGATGGTCAGCGTCGCGGCAAGAGGGCGTGCGGGATCTCCACCGTTTGCGCCCAGCTGATCGAACGCGCACGAACGGGCCCCGGCGGCCGGATGTGCCACCGGGACCCGGGCCGCTCCCGTGCTACGGCTGCCGCCGGCCGCAGCCGTCGCACGCGCACGTGCCGAGTTCGAACCACACGGTCTTGCCCGCCCCGTCCTGGTGACAGCCCCAGCGTCGGGCGAGCGCGTCGACCAGGTACATCCCGCGGCCGTTCTCCGAGGTGCCCGCCTGAAGCACCTGCGGCACCCGGCGCCCGG
>NZ_MUND01000362.1 GCF_002154375.1 Streptomyces glaucescens
CCGCGGGGGCCGGCGCGGGCGCGGGCGGGGGGCCGTCCCGCAGCTGGGCCAGGTGTTCGTCGAGGTCGTTCAGCTCGTGCAGGGCCAGCTCGTACAGGGCGCGTTCCCAGCGGCCGTGCGGGTCCGTACCGTCCGGCTGCGCGTCCCGCCGTACCGCGTCCACCTCGCCCTTGAGCCGCCGCGTCTGGGTGATGAGGGCATCGACCTGGCCGCGTCCTGGCGGCTGGGCGGCTGGGTGGTCCGCGGAGAGAGGGGACGGCATGACGCACTCCGATAAGGGGACGGTTCGGCCAAGGCGGGCGGTGGGACCGCTATGACTGTTGCACAGCCCGAGATGCCCCGTAAGGGATTTGGCGACACACGATCCGGTGGTGCTTCTGGCATATGCCACAGTCTTCCCGGAGTGCTTGCGGCGTAGCCGGGGCGTACGGCGCGAGAGGGGTAAGTCGTAGAGCACGTACGCGAGTTGACGGAGCTGCGGGTGGCGAGAACGGCGCTCATCCAATCGTTCGACGGCCGTGTGTTCCAGGTGAGGTGCGGGGGCCCGGCGGCGTGACGCGGATCACAGAATGTGACAGGCGCCCGCGCGCTCGTACTGGCACACCGGCCCGATCGCCCACCGCAGGGAGACCGACCATGGACCTCGCCCTCCAGCAGTCCGCCAGCGCCCGTCTGATCACGGCGGACGAGCGGGACAGGGACGTGCCCGCCGTGCTCCGGTACACGGCCGACGACCCGTTCGCGGTGCACTTCGACTTCCCGCCCCAGGCCGCCCTCGACGGGGAGCCGGTCAGCTGGACCTTCGCCCGCAGCCTGCTGGAGGAGGGACTGCGCGGCCCCGCGGGCGGCGGGGACGTGCATCTGTGGCCGTGCGGCCGGGAGCGCACGGTCGTGGAGCTCCACTCCCCCTTCGGGCTGGCGCTGCTCCAGTTCGACACGGCCGCCCTGCACCGGTTCCTGCTGCGCACGTACGCCTTGGTGGCGGCCGGCCGGGAAGACGTCGCCGAGGCCGTCGACCGGGGGCTGAGCGGCCTGTTCGACGGGGTCTGAGTCAGCCGCCGAAGCCGGCGTACAGCTGCGGGCGCGGGGCCAGTTCCACGGCCACCCGGCCGCCGCCCTCCAGGGACCGCACCCCGGCCTCGGCGACGGCGGACGCCGCGTACCCGTCCCAGGCGCTCGGCCCGGTGACCCGCCCCTGCCGGGTGGCGTCGACCCACGCCTGCACCTCGCGGTCGTAGGCGTCCGCGAACCGCACGAGATAGTCCTGCGGCACCTCCTCGCGCGCCTCGCCGCCGGCCGTGACGACCATCGTGTGCTGCTCGCCCACCCGCGCGCCGCCCGCCTCGCAGACGGCCTCGCAGCGGACCTGGTAACCGAAGCCGCAGTTGACGAAGACCTCCACGTCGACCAGCACGCCCGCCTCGGTCTCGAACACCGCGAACTGCGGATCGAGCAGCCCTTCGGGAGCCAGCGCGGAGGACCGCGGCCGCAGCACGGTCACGGCCGTCAGCTCGTGGCCCAGCAGCCAGCGGGCCGCGTCGATCTCGTGCGAGACGGAGCTGTCGACCAGCATCGCGCTGGTGAAGCCCGGCGGCGAGGAGACATTGCGGTGGACGCAGTGCAGCATCAGCGGCCGGCCCAGCCGCCCGCTGTCCAGCAGCTCCTTCAGCCGCCGGTACTCGGCGTCGTAGCGCCGCATGAACCCGATCTGCGCGAGCCGCCGCCCGAGCCGCGCCTCCGCCTCGACCACCCGCAGCGCGCCCGCGGACCCCGGCACCATCGGCTTCTCGCACAGCACCGGCAGCCCGCGCGCGAACGCCGCGCGCAGCGCCTCCTCGTGCGCCGGGCCGGGAGAGGCGATCAGTACGGCCCGCACGCCCGGCGCGTCCAGCGCCGCCTCGGTCTCGGTATGCACGGTGACCCCGTCCAGCCCGGCCACCGCCTCCTTCGCCCGGTCGGGGTCGGGGTCGGCCACCGCGGCGACCCGGGCGCCGCTCACCACCCGGTCGAGCCGCCGTATGTGATCGGCGCCCATGTGCCCCGCGCCCAGTACCGCCACGCCCAGCAGCTCGCCCACGCCCGCACTCCCTCGTCGCCGACTGTCCCGCCGGTAGCGTACGGGCCGGGCCGCGGGCGCCGTCAGTACCGCAGCACCCCGGCGATCCCGCCCGCCTCGCCCAGCGTGCCGTCGGGGACGAAGCGCACCTCGGCACCGGTCTCCAGGCACTGCTCGACGATCTCGTCCACGATGTCCTCGCGCGCGTCCAGATCGCCGCTCTCGGCCGGGATCAGATGCTCGCCGTCGTCGCGCACCGTCACCCGGTAGTTCTCCTCCACGGCCAGCAGCCGGACCCGGGCCTGCCTGGCGTTCTGCCAGACCTCGTCCACCCCTGCCGCGAACTCCCGGTGCCCGCGCGCCGCTTCGAGCTGGTCGGCCACGCTGTCCACGCCGCGGGCCTCCTCCGCCTCGATCAGCGGGCGCACCGCCTGCCACACCGCGTCCGCGGAGGCGTTCGCCAGGCCGCCGTGCGGCACGTGCGACGCGTCCTTGACGGCCTCGCCGACGTCGTCGAGCAGGGACAGCGCGGCGGGCCGGCCGGTCACGTACAGCGGGCGCGGGCTGTCGCGCAGGATCGCGGTCATCGCCCGGTCGGCCTCGCGCAGGAAGTGGCGGGTGTCCTCGTCGCGGTAGGCGCTCGGCTGGTCACCGACGCGCTGCAGGCGCTCGGGGTCGAAGTTGTCGTTGTCGCGGACCATCGGGAAGCCGCCGGAGCGTTCCTCGACGACCCGGTCCGCACCGCCGTTCCAGAGCGTGACGCGGTCGGACGCGACCGACAGCACCCAGAACGGCCGTTCCGCGGCCTGGGCGGAGACCAGGTTGCGGGTGAGGAAGGTGTCCGAGAGCACCACGCGCTCGGGGACGGTCCGGGCCAGCGACCACACCTGGTGCTCACCCGGGGCGGCGAAGATCACCAGACCGTCCTCGGTGTGCGTCAGATCGACCTCGGCGAGCGCCTGGTCGAGCTGGGCGACGACATCGGCGCGCCGGTCGCGGGGGACGGCGGGATCGTGCTCCAGCTGCTTCTTCGCCTCGGCCACCACATTGCGCAGGCGGACCTGGTCCTGGGACTTCTCCGGCTCCCGGCGATGGGTCGGCGTCAGCACGGAGACCGCGGGGTAGGGGCGCGGGCGCCGCAGCTCGGCGAGGGTCGTGGGACTGAGTGCGTGCTCCATGACAGCACCATAGGACCGATCGACAGCTCGGGCATTCGGTGAGAAATCGGAGATCATTCGCGCTCCTCCACGCCGCACGAGCTGCCGTTCGGGGGCAGCGTGCCGTACAGCAGGAAATCGTCGATCTTGCGGTGGACGCACTTCGACGAGCCGTATCCGGTGTGTCCGTCGCCCTTGTTGTCCAGGACGACGGCCGACGGGCCGAGCCGCCGTGCGGTCTGCTCGGTCCAGCGGTACGGCGTGGCCGGGTCGCCGCGCGTACCGACCAGCAGCAGCTTCGGGGTGTCGACGTTCTTCACCTCGTCTCGGATGAAATCGGTGCCGCGGGGGCGGCCGTAGCACATGAGCACCTCGGAGAGGCGGTACCGGCCGAAGACCGGGGAGGCCCGCTCGTACGCGGTGCGCAGCCGGCCGAGGTCGCGCTCGATCCGGCCGGCCGTGGGGCGGTCGGGATCGTCCGCGCAGTTGACCGCCGTGAGCGCCGCGACGAGGTTGTCGAGGGGGACGTCCTCCTCGTCGGCGAGGCCGCCCCCGGCCTTCGGTCCGGTCGCGCGGCGGCCCGCCTCCTCCCGGTGGTCCGGGAGGTGATAGCCGCCGGTCGTGAACGCCTCGATGTGGCGGGTGTCGCCGTCCTCCATCAGCGAGGCCAGTGCCCGCTCCAGCGACGGCCACAGCTCCTTGCTGTACAGCGCCTGCCCGATGGCGCCCACCAGGTCCTGGCCGCTGAACTCGTAGCCGAAGTCGGTAGGCACCGGGTTCTCGTCCAGCGAGCGGACCAGCCGCCGCATGTCCTCCCGGGCCCGGCGCGCGTCCTGTCCGAACGGGCAGGCGATGTCGCGCGCGCACCAGTCGAGGAAGTCGTCCAGTGCCGTCTGCTGCCCCCGGGCCGTCGCGACGCCCTGCTCGGTGAGCGGTTCGGTCAGGGTGTCGACGCCGTCCAGCGCCAGCCGGCCCACCCGGTCGGGGAACTGCTTCGCGTAGACCGCGCCGAGCCGCGTCCCGTAGGAGAAACCGAGGTAGTTGAGCTTCCTGTCGCCCAGCGCCTGGCGGATGACGTCCAGGTCGCGGGAGACGTTCACGGTGCCTATGTGCGGCAGGACCGGCCCGGAGTGCTTCTCGCAGGCCTCGGCCTCCTCCCGCAACTGGTGCAGCAGCTCCTGCGGATCGCGCAGCACCTCGTCGGCGTCGTCGGCGGGCGGCTCCGTGGTGTAGGTGTCACCGCAGCTGACGGGGGAGGAGCGGCCGACGCCGCGCGGGTCGAAGCTGACCACGTCGTAGCCGTCGGTCAGGTCCAGGTAGGCCCGGCCGCCGGCCGCGAGACCGGCGACACCCGGGCCACCCGGCCCGCCGAAGTTCAGCACGACCGAGCCCCGCTTGTCGCCGCTGGCCCGGTAGCGGGCGAGTGCCAGATCGAGGGTGCCGGTCTCGGGCCGGGCGTAGTCGAGCGGGACCGTGACCTTGCCGCACTGCAGGTCCTTCGGCATGTCCTCGCCCTCGCACTTTCCCCAGGAGACCGTCTGACGGTAGAAGCGGGACAGGTCGGGCTGGGCGCCGTCGTCCGCGGCCGCCGCCGGAAGACCCGCGCTCAGCAGCGTCACGGCGAGCGCCCCGAGGAGGGCGCGGCGCCGCGGTGCGGGCCGAGTCGACGGGTGTGCCGGCATCGATGCCTCCAGGGCGCCGGGCTGCGGACCGGGGAACGGCACCCTCGCTCACGATAAGCGGACACCGGAAGGGGCGCCTCCGGACGGGCGGGGGCGGCGAACGCGGCGTACCATCCCCGCTTTCGGCCACCGTGCGGAACCGCTTCGCCACCCGTTCGACCACGCACTCACCCGATGGGGTGAACAGGGCCCGGGCGTGACCCGCTGCCATAACCCCGGCGCCCTCGCTCGCGTTCTGTCCGGTGCGGGTGAGTGCTCGCGTATATGTCTGGAAGGCAGGGACCCCCAATGAGACGGGTTACCCGAAACGGTGTGATCGCCGTCGCCGCCGCGTCCGGCGCGATGGCCCTCACGATGCCCGCGCACGCCGACTCCACGGCCGACGGTGTCGCGGCAGGCTCGCCCGGGGCGGTCTCCGGCAACACCGTCCAGCTTCCGGTGCACCTGCCGGTCAACGTGTGCGGGAACACCGTGAACGTGGTGGGACTGCTCAACCCGGCCGCGGGCNNCCGGCGGCGGGGCCGTCGCCGAGAGCGACACGGCCGACTCGCCCGGCGTGGTCTCCGGAAACGGGGTGCAGCTCCCCGTCGACCTCCCCGTCAACGTCAGCGGCAACACCGTGAACGTGGTGGGCATCGGCAATCCGGCCACCGGCAACGAGTCGGTGAACACCCCCGGTGAACCGGACCGTCCGAGTGGCCCCAAGCCCTCCCGGCCGCCCGTCACCCCGGAAGAGCCCACCGGGCCGAAGTCGCCGCCCAAGGCCGAACCGGGCCCCGACCACGTGCCGCACGTCGCACAGCCGCCGGAGGTCGCGCTCGCCGACACCGGCACGGACGCGGCACTCCCCCTCGCCGCGGGCGCGACGGCCCTCGTCCTGGGCGGCGCCGCGCTGCGCCGCCGGTTCAA
>NZ_MUND01000363.1 GCF_002154375.1 Streptomyces glaucescens
GCCGCCATGGCGGCCTCCTCCATGGTGTTCGCGGACAGCGACGCCGCGTACGCCGACAAGCTGCTCACGCACGCCAAGCAGCTCTACTCCTTCGCCGACACCTACCGCGGCGAGTACAGCGACTGCATCACCGACGCCCAGAGCTACTACAACTCCTGGAGCGGGTACCGCGACGAACTGGTGTGGGGCGCCGTCTGGCTCTACAAGGCCACCGGCGACCCCGCCTATCTCGCCAAGGCCGAGAGCTACTACGACAACCTCTCCACCGAACCCCAGACCTCCACCCGTTCCTACCGCTGGACCCTCTCCTGGGACGACAGCTCATACGGCGCCTACGTCCTGCTCGCCCAGCTCACCGGCAAGCAGAAGTACGTCGACGACGCCAACCGCTGGCTGGACTGGTGGACCGTCGGCGTGAACGGCAGCCGGGTGCGCTACTCGCCCGGCGGACAGGCCGTCCTCGACAGCTGGGGCTCCTTGCGCTACGCCGCCAACACCGCGTTCGCCGCGCTCGTCTACTCGGACTGGCTGACCGGTGACCCCACCCGCAAGGCCCGCTACCACGACTTCGCCGTGCGGCAGATCAACTACGCCCTCGGGGACAATCCGCGTAGTTCCAGCTACGTCGTCGGGTTCGGCGTCAACCCGCCGACCAAGCCCCACCACCGCACCGCCCACGGTTCCTGGACCGACCAGATCACCAACCCCGCCGACAGCCGCCACATCCTGTACGGCGCCCTGGTCGGCGGTCCCAGCGCGGCCGACGACGCCTACACCGACGACCGGCAGAACTACGTCAACAACGAGGTCGCCACCGACTACAACGCGGCCTTCACGGGCGCTCTGGCCCGCCTGTACGCCGAGTACGGCGGCACGCCGCTCGCCGGCTTCCCCGAGCCCGAGACCCCGGACGGGCCCGAGATGTCCGTCCAGGCCTCGGTGAACGCCTCCGGCGCCAACTTCACCGAGATCAAGGCCTATCTCGTCAACAGGTCCGCCTGGCCCGCCCGCGCCCTCACCGACAGCTCGCTGCGCTACTACTTCACCCTGGAGCCGGGGGTCCGGCCCGAGCAGATCAGCGTCACCACCAACTACAACCAGTGCGGTCCGGTCTCCGGGCCCACGCGCCACGCGGGCGACGTCCACTACGTCACCGTCGACTGCTCCAGCGCCGTGATCGCGCCCGCCGGCCAGTCCGCTCACCGCAAGGAGGTGCAGTTCCGGATCAGTTCGGCCGGTGCCTGGAACCCGGCAACGACTGGTCGTACCAGCGGATCGCGACGACCCCGGGCAGCACCCCCGTCGACGCCCCGAACATCGTCCTGCTGGAGGGCGTGGAGCGCCAGTGGGGTGCCTTGCCGGACGGCAGCACCGATCCGACTCCGACCCCGACGCCCACACCCGTCTCTTATTCACATCT
>NZ_MUND01000364.1 GCF_002154375.1 Streptomyces glaucescens
GAAGTACTACTAGGGGGTGTCGTCAAACTCCCGTCTGCCCTGCGGACGACGACGGGAGTTTGACGAGACCCCCTAGGCCAGCCCGGCGCGCTCCAGGGCCTCGGTGCCGGCCCGGAGGGAGGCGATGCGCTCGTCGAGCGTGAAGCCCGCGGGAGCCAGGCTGAGCGTGGTGACCCCGGCCTCGGCGTAGGCCTTCATCCGGTCGGCGATGCGGTCGACCGAGCCGAGCAGGGTGGTCTTGTCGATCAGGTCGTGCGGGACGGCGGCCGCCGCGCCCTGCTTGTCGCCGGAGAGGTACTTGGCCTGGATCTCGGCGGCCTCCCGCTCGTAGCCCATGCGCCGGGCGAGCTGGTTGTAGAAGTTCTGCTTGGGGCTGCCCATGCCGCCGACGTACAGGGCGGTGTAGGGACGGAAGGTGTCGGCGAGGGCGGTGACGTCCTTGTCCTCGCCGACGGCCAGCGGGAGCGTCGGGCAGACGTCGAAGCCGTCGAGGGTCTTGCCGGCCTTCTCGCGGCCCGCGCGCAGGTGCTTGACCGCGGTCTCCTCCAGGTGGTCGGCGGAGGGGAAGATCAGCAGGGCTCCGTCGGCGATCTCGCCGGTCTGCTCCAGGTTCTTGGGGCCGATCGCGGCGATGTACAGCGGGATGTGCTCGCGCTGGGGGTGAACGGTGAGCTTGATGGGCTTGCCGGGGCCGCCGGGCAGGGGCAGGGTCCAGTGCTCGCCGTCGTGGGTGAGGCGTTCGCGGCTCATGGCCTTGCGGACGATCTCGACGTACTCCCGGGTGCGGGAGAGCGGCTTGTCGAACTTGACGCCGTACCAGCCCTCGGAGACCTGGGGTCCGGAGACGCCGAGGCCGAGACGGAAACGGCCGCCGGAGAGGGAGTCCAGGGTGGCGGCGGTCATCGCGGTCATCGCGGGCTGGCGGGCGGGGATCTGGAAGATGGCCGAGCCGACGTCGATCCGGGTGGTCTGGGCGGCGACCCAGCTGAGTACGGTCGCGGCGTCCGAGCCGTAGGCCTCGGCGGCCCAGCAGACCGCGTAGCCGAGGCGGTCGGCCTCCTGGGCGACGGCGAGGTTGTCCGCGTCCATTCCGGCGCCCCAGTAGCCGAGGTTGATGCCGAGCTGCATGACCATCCCCTTACTGATCAGTAACGTCCCTTGTGGGGCTGACCCTACCGGGTGGGCGGCCGGCGCACGCGGGCCTGGCCGGAGACCGGGAAACCGGTTGTCCACAGGCAACCCACGGCAGCAGTTCCGGCCAGTAATCTCGGCGGACATGGAGCAGAGGCATCTCGGCCGTACCGGCCTGCGTGTGTCCCGTATCGGTCTAGGCACCCTGACCTGGGGCCGGGACACGGACGAGCATGACGCCGCGGACCTCCTGAAGACGTTCTGGGAGGCCGGCGGGACCCTCGTCGACACGGCGGACGTGTACGGGAACGGGGAGGCCGAATATCTGCTCGGACGTCTGATGGACGGGCTGGTCCCGCGGCGGGACCTGGTCATCTCCACCAAGGCCGGCAGCGTCCTCGATCCCGACCGGCGGTTCGACGGCTCCCGCGGGCATCTGCTGGCCGCCCTCGACGCCTCCCTCACGCGGCTCGGGACCGACTACGTCGACCTGTGGCACCTCCACGCCTTCGATCCCGGGACGCCCCTGGAGGAGTCGCTCCAGGCGCTCGATCTGGCGGTGAGCAGCGGACGGGCGCGGTACGCCGGGGTGTCCAACTTCTGCGGGTGGCAGCTCGCCAAGGCGGCGACCTGGCAGCTGGCCGCGCCGGGCACGCGGACCCGGCTGGCCAGTACGCAGATGGAGTACTCACTGCTCCAGCGCGGCGTCGAACGGGAGGTGTTGCCCGCGGCGGTCGACCTGGGGATCGGGCTGCTCCCCTCCTCGCCGCTGGGGCGCGGTGTGCTGACCGGCAAGTACCGGGGCGGCGTGCCGGCCGACTCGCGCGGCGCCTGCGACCACCTGGCGCCCTTCGTGGAGCCGTACCTCGACGACACGGCCGCCCGGATCGTCGACGCCGTGGCGACCGCGGCGGACGGGCTCGCGGTGACACCGTTGCAGGTGTCGCTCGCCTGGGTGCGCGACCGGCCCGGCGTGGCCGCGCCGATCGTGGGCGCGCGCAACGCGCAGCAGCTCACGGCGGCATTGTCAGTGGAGGCGCTTAGTCTTCCTGACGAGATCTGCCGGGCGCTCGACGATGTGTCGGCGCCCGTGCACCGCTATCCCGATCACGACTGGAGCACGCTGTGAGCACGGAGCCGGAGACCACCGAGGACGCCGCGCGGGAGACGCCGGGCGCCGAGGCGGAGGGCGGCACCCCCGGGTCCGGGGCCGAGGAGACGGCGGGGGCGCGGGGCTCCGGGGCCGAGGGGGAAGGGTCCGACGCGGCCGACGAGGCGCGGACGGACGGGGCTCGGACCGGCGGGGCTGAAGCCGGCGAGGCCCGGGAGGCCGAAGCGGGTGACTCGTCCGACGTCGGCGGCGGCGAGGGCGACGGAGCGCCGTCCGCCGAGGCTGCCGGGACCGACGCGGCTCAGGTGTCCGAGGCCGAGGCGGAGCTGCTGGCGCAGCGGCTGGAGCGGGAGCGGATCGAGCGGCGCAAGGCCGAGAAGAAGGGGCCCATCGAGGCCGGCACCAAGCTGAGCGGCAAGGCCGCCGATCTGCTCGCCGCCGTGCGGGCCGTGGAGAGCGGCCAGAAGCCGGTGTCCGCGGTGTTCGCCGAGCCCGAGACGGCGGCGCGGCGCCCGGCGCCGGAGCCGGTGCGGCGCACCCAGCCGGTGACCCCGGCGGTCGCCGCCGCGCCCGCCGCCGAGACGGTGGACGGGGTGCGGCGGGCGCTGGCCGAGGGCGGTGCGCCCGAGGCACTGGCGCCGCAGGCCGCCGCCGTGCTGGGGGACGGCGCCGAGGAGCGGCTGCGGGAGGACCCGTGGCTGCTGCTGAGGGTCTCGGGGGTGCGGCCGGAGCAGGCCGACGGGTTCGCGCGGGCACTGCTCGGCGCGGCCTGCGGTCCCGACGACGAGCGGCGGCTGCGGGCGGTCACCGTCTGGCTGCTGGAGCAGGCCGCGCTGGCCGGGCACACCGCGCTGGAGATGCCGGCGCTGACCGCCGCCCTGGCCCAGCGGGGCGTGCCCGACCCGGACGCGGCCGTGCAGAGCGCCCTCGCCGAGGGAGAGGTGCTGGCCTTCCAGGACGGGCTGGAGGAGGCGGCGGAACCGGCCGAGCCGGCGGAGCCCAAGGAGGGTGAGGCCGAGCCGGAGCCCGTGCGGGTGCTGGTCGGTCTGGAGCGTTACGCGCTGGCCGAGGAGAGCCTGGCCGACGGTCTCGCGCGGCTGATCAACTCGGCGCCGAGACAGGACGGTTCGGACGCGGACTGGGAGCGGGCCGCCGCCGCGGCCCAGGGCTCCGCCGCCGAGCTGATCCGGGCGGTCGCCGGGCACGGCCTGGTGCTGCACACCGGCGGCGAGGCGGCGCGCGCGGAGGCGGCGGAACTGCTGGACGCGGCGCGACAGCTGGGCCTGCGGGCCTTCGCCGCCGTCCACAGCCCCCTGGGCCGGGGCCGGTTCGCACCGCAGGCCCCGGTCGCCACCCTGGCGGGGCTGCTGTACGGCGCCGAGGGACCCGGGCGGGACGCCGACGGAGCACTGGACCTGGATCTGCTGGTCGTGCTCGACGCGCCGCAGCTGGACGTGGAGGCGGGCGCGTCGCTCGTCGAGGCGCTGCCGGACGGCGCCCGGCTGGTGCTGTCCGGGGACCCGGCGGTGCTGTGGTCGGCCGGGCCGGGGCGGGTCTTCGCCGATCTGCTGGCGGCGCGCCGGACGCCGCAGATCGCCTCCCGCCGTCCCGATCCCGGCCCGTTGGGCGAACTGGTCTCCGGGATCGGCGTCGGCGAGCTCCACCAGGTCGACGCGCCGGGCAAGGAGGTCGTGATCGTGCCGGTGCGGGACGCGGGCGAGGCCGTGCACCGGACGGTGCAGCTGGTCGCCGACTCGGTGCCGCGGGCGATCGGCGTGCCCGCCGAGGAGACGGTGGTCATCACGCCGGGCCACAGCGGCGCGGCCGGCACCCGGGTGCTGAACGCCGCGCTGAAGGAACGGCTCAACCCCGGCCCCGGGCGCTTCGGCGGCTTCGACCCCGGCGACCGGGTCGCCTACTCCCCCGCCCCCGGCCGTACCGTGCCGGGACGCGTGGTCGGGGCCGACGCGGACGGGCTGCGGCTGTCGTGCGCGGGTGAAGCCGTCGTGGTCCCGCGCGAGCGGGTGGAGCAGTGCGTACGGCACGGGTGGGCGCTGACCGCGCACCAGGCGGTCGGGGGCCGGTGGCCCGCGGTGGTCGCGGTGCTGCCGGGCGACGCCGCCCAGACCCTCACCCGGCCCTGGGTCTACACCGCCTTCAGCCGAGCGGAGCGCCATCTGTCCGTGGTGCACGGGGTCGAGCAGGCCCTGCCGAGAGCCGTCGCCGAGGGTCTCGCCAAGCCGCGCACCACCCGCCTGCCCGACCTGCTGCGCCCCGAGGCGCCCGCGGCCGAGTAGCCCGGCGGACACGGCACGGCGGCCACCGGTCCTCCGGTGGCCGCCGTCCTCTCGGTGTCCTGCGTCGGTGCTCTGCGTGGGTGCTGTGCGTCAGCGGACCGCGTCAGCGGTCCGTGTCCAGGGGCTCCAGGTCCTCGTCCTCCTCCGCGTCCTCGTCCGCGTCGAGGTCGACGTCGTCCGCGTCGTCGTCGAGGTCCTCGTCGAAGACCGCGCTGACGTCGAAGCGGCAGACCACCCGCTGCGGGTCCACGGAGTCGAACGGGGCGGACAGCCATTCGCCGGCCTCAGGGAGTTCGTCTGCGGCGGTCACCCACAGCGTGGAGTCGGCCTCCTCTAGGCCGAACTCCTTGTGCCGGGAGGCGATCTCGTCGGGTTCGAACTCGCCGAACAGAACGCCCAGCGCCCCGTTGACGGTCTCCGCGGCGTCCGAGTCGGCGCCCCCGTCCGCCGCCTCGATCCGCTGGGCCTGGGCCAGCAGCCGTTGCGGTTCCGCCACCGCGTAGTCGCGGCGGATCAGCACACTGAGCGCGCTCGGTTCCTCGGGCCCCGAGTAGGGCGGCAGGGAGTCGTCCGCGCCGGGGATCTCGAAGGGCGTGACCTCGTCGTAGCGGTCGTAGAGCAGTTCGTCGTACACCTCTGCGGCCGCGGCCAGCTGGTTGAACGCCTCGTAGACGGCCGGGTCGTCCTCCCCCGACCGGCGTTCGACCGCGGCGAGATGGCGGTCGAGCGCGGTCTTGACCGCCTCGGCGGCGGCGCGTACCTCGGCAGCGGTGGTGGGCTGCGCAGCATCAGACATACTGCAGACGCTATCCGTACCGGGCCCCAGCACGCACAATAGATGCGATGCCGGAATACGAATTTGTCGACGTGTACGTACCGCGCGGGGTCTCCCGCAAGGACGCCACACGTCTGCTGACGGACCATGCCGAGTACGGACACTGGGAGTTGCACCGCCTGAGCCTGCTGCGTGACGGCAGCCGCAGGGTGCGGCTGCGTCGGCGGATCATCCGCCAGGTGCGGGCCACCTGGTGAGGTGACGGGCGCGACGGAGCGGGCCCCGCCGATCGGCGGGGCCCGCTCCGTCGCGCCGGCGTGTGCGATGCGTCACGCCGAGGCACGTGCCCTGCGGTAGAGGACGACACCCGCGAGCAGCGCTCCCGCCCCGAGGGACGCGGCGGCTCCCACCGGCAGGCCGCTGCCGGTGTCCGCGAGCCGGGCCGGGCCGTCGCCGCCGGGAGTCCCGCCATCGGTCCCGGGCGGGGTGCCGGGTGTGCCGGGTTCCACCGGGTTGCCCGGGTCACCGGGGTGACCGGGCTGTTCCGGCGTACCGGGCGGCGTCGTCCCGGGCGGGTCGGTGCCCGGCGGAGTCGTCTCCGGCGGGTCGGTACCGGGCGGCGGCGTCCCACCGCCGTCTCCCGGCGGGGTGGTGTGACCGCCGTCGTCGTTGGCGCAGTCGTTGCCGAAGGCCGCGTTGCCGATGCCGACGACGCTGACGTTGTTGCCGCAGACGTTGACCGGCGCGTGCACCGGCACCTCGACGTGGTTGCCCGAGCCGACGCCGGGCGAGTCGGAGGTGTGTCCGCCCGCGTGCGCGCCACCGTGACCACTGGAGCCGTCATGGCCCCCTGAGTCTGCGTGGCCGTCGGACGGGCCGTCGTGGCTGTGCCGGCCGCACGAGTTGCCGGCCGCCGGGTTGAGCAGACCGATGACGTTCACGGTGTTGCCGCAGACGTTGACCGGCACGTGCACCGGTGCCTGCACGGTGTTGCCGGACAGCACCCCGGGCGAGTGGGAGGCGGAGCCGCTCGCGCCCGAGTGCGCCTGGGCCTGCCCGCCCGCCGCGGCGATCACTCCCGTGGCGGCCGCCACCGTCATCAGGCCCTTGCGGGTGGCCTGTCGCATTTCTGTTTCCCCTTCGACGTCGTGACAGAACCGGGTCGTGAGAACCGGTCGTGGGTGACCGGGAGAGCGATCGGCCCCGGAGCGCGTGGCGCGCGTTCCGGGGCCGAGGACTCAGACCCTCATGAGGTGAGACCCGACGTCACGCGTTGATGCAGGTGTTGCCGAAAGCGGGGTTCAGGAGCCCGATCACGTTGACCGTGTTGCCGCAGGCGTTCACGGGGATGTGCACGGGCACCTGGACAACGTTGCCGGACGCGACACCCGGGGAGTGCACGGCGGCACCCTTGGCACCGGAGTCGGCGACGGCCATGCCCGCGCCCGCGAGAACGAGTCCACCGGTGGCGGCGGCTACGGCGACGACCTTCTTGAGCATTGTTCCTCCTAGTTGGCAATGCGATCCCAAGCCTCGGATCACACCACCGGTAACGAGGAGGGACTAATAGAGCTACGACCCTATGAGCGCATTCACCCGTCCCGGTTCATCGTCGTACGCGAGGGCGAAACGTGAAGTCGCGTTTCACCGGGGCAATCAGGACGCGTCGAGGAACCGGTCGAGCACCCGCACGCCGAACTTCAGCCCGTCCACCGGAACCCGCTCGTCGACGCCGTGGAACATGCCGGCGAAGTCCAGCTCCGGCGGCAGCTGGAGCGGGGCGAAGCCGAAGCAGCGGATGCCGAGGTCGTCGAAGGACTTGGCGTCGGTGCCGCCGGAGAGCATGTACGGCACGGCCCGGGCGATCGGGTCCTCGGCGCGCAGGGCGCTCTGCATCGCGTCGACGAGCTTTCCGTCGAAGTCCGTCTCCAGCGCCTTGTCGGCGTGCACGTCCTCCCGCTTCACGCGCGGGCCGAGGATGCGGTCCAGGTCGGCCAGGAACTCCTCCTCGTAGCCGGGCAGGAAGCGGCCGTCGACGTGCGCGGTGGCCTGGCCGGGGATGACGTTGACCTTGTAGCCGGCGCCGAGCATGGTGGGCGCCGCCGAATTGCGCAGCGTGGTGCCGATCATCTTGGCGATGCCGCCCAGCTTGGCGAGCGTCTCGTCCATGTTCTCGGGGTCGAGTTCGGTGCCGAGCGCGTCGGACAGCTCGTCGAGGAAGGACCGCACGGTCTTGGTGACCCGGACCGGCCACTTGTGCCGGCCGAGCCGGGCGACCGCGTCGCACAGCTCGGTGATCGCGTTGTCGTCGTTGGTCATCGAGCCGTGGCCGGCCGTGCCCTCGACGGTGAGGCGCATCCAGTGCATGCCCTTCTCGGCGGTCTCGACGAGGTAGAGCCGCAGCTTCTCGTTGACCGTGAAGGAGAAGCCGCCGACCTCGCCGATCGCCTCGGTGACCCCCTCGAAGAGGTCCGGGTGCCGGTCGACCAGATAGCGGGCGCCGTAGGTGCCGCCGGCCTCCTCGTCGGCGAGGAAGGCGAGCACGATGTCGCGCGGGGGCTTGCGGCCGCTGCGCAGCCGGTCGCGGACGACCGCGAGGGTCATCGCGTCCATGTCCTTCATGTCGACGGCGCCCCGGCCCCACACGCAGCCGTCGGCGATCTCGCCGGAGAACGGGTGGTGGGTCCAGTCGTCGGCGTTGGCCGGTACGACGTCGAGGTGGCCGTGGATGAGGAGGGCGGGCCGGGACGGGTCCGCGCCCTCGATGCGGGCCACGGTGGAGGCGCGGCCGGAGTGGGATTCGAAGATCTGCGGCTCCAGTCCCACCTCGGCCAGCTTGGCGGCCACGTACTCGGCCGCCTTGCGCTCGCCGGGGCCGGAGTGGTCGCCGTAGTTGCTGGTGTCGATCCGGATCAGCTCGCTGCAGAGGTCGACGACCTCGTCCTCGCCGGTGACGCCCTGGCCGGTGCCCGTCTGGCTCACGCTGGTTCCTCCCGCTGTCGCCGCTGGTGGTTCCCCCACATCCTCCTCCTTGGGTCCCCGGGGCCCAAGAGCGGACCCGGCCCGTCACACGCCGTTCACGCGCGACAGGCGAGGCCGGGGTGATCGGCCACCTCCGAAAGCCTGGTAATGTTTACGTCGTCGCCGCGGGGGAAACCGCCCCGCACGACAGACACCTTGTCCGGGTGGCGGAATGGCAGACGCGCTAGCTTGAGGTGCTAGTGCCCTTTATCGGGCGTGGGGGTTCAAGTCCCCCCTCGGACACCAGCGGGAACCCCGGTCGCCATGGCGACCGGGGTTCCGCCGTTTCGTGGACTCTCGGCCCCCGTGAGTCCCATGTGAATCAGCGTTCACATGACGCTTCCCGAATCCCACCTGACGCATCCCGCACCTTCTCTGCGGGTGCGCGGCCGAAAGTCCCGCCGCCGGGCCGGCCCTCCGCGAGGTTCCGCAAGATTTCCGCGCGCCCCCCGCGCGCCGGGAAACACCTGTTCCCCTGCTCCCCTCCCGACCGGGTCGCGCGTCTCACCACCCTCCGGTTTTACAAGTCGCTTGACTGCGTCTTACAGAGCTTGTTGACTAATTCCGGCGCAGTCGGCCCCCGCAGGAACGGCGGGCCGGACAGGCGACGGGGGCTGTCCGGTTGGGGACTTGACTGCTGCTCGACCACCCAGGTGACAAGAGGTGAAACTCTGTGACGACCCAGGGAAGCCTGATGGCGGAGCACCGGCCGGAGACCGTGTCGAGAGTCACTCCGGGGCACCCGCAGCCGCTGGGCGCCACCGTCGACGCCGACGGCGTGAACTTCTCGATCTTCTCTGAGCATGCGACCCGCGTGGATCTGCTGCTGTTCGACCGCTGTGACGCGCCGCAGCCGTCCCGGGTGATCCGGCTGCACCCGGAGCGGCACCGCAGCTTCCACTTCTGGCACTGCCATGTGGCCGGCCTCGGCCCGGGGCAGGTGTACGCGTACCGGATCGACGGCCCGCGCAACACCGCGCACTCGGGGACCCGGTTCAACCACCGCAAGGTGCTGCTCGACCCGTACGCCCGGGCCAACATCAACACCCGCTGGGACCGCACCCAGGCCCTCGGCACCGCGGACAACGTCGAGCACTCCATGCGCAGCCTGGTCGTCGACCTCGGCGACTACGACTGGGAGGGCGACCGGCCGCTGCGCATCCCGATGACCGAGACGGTCATCTACGAGATGCACGTCAAGGGCCTGACCTCCTCCCCCACCTCACGTACCGCGCACCCCGGCACCTTCTCGGCGGTGGTGGAGAAGATCCCCGAGCTGAAGCGGCTCGGCATCACCGCGGTGGAACTGCTGCCGGTCTTCGACTTCGACGACACCCAGATCCTGCGCAACGGCCCCGACGGGACGCCGCTGCGCAACTACTGGGGCTACGACCCGTACGGCTTCTTCGCCCCGCACACCGGCTACTGCTCGGCGCCCCACCTGGCCGCGCACATCACCGAGTTCCGGGACATGGTCAAGGCGCTGCACAAGGCCGGCATCGAGGTCATCCTCGACGTGGTCTTCAACCACACCAGCGAGGGCAACGAGTACGGCCCGACGATCAGCTTCCGGGGCGCGGCGAACGAGGCGTACTACCACCTGTGGCCGCAGGACCGCAGCCGGTACATGGACTTCACCGGGTGCGGCAACGCGGTCAACGCCAACCATCCGATGGTCACCAAGTTCATCCTGGAGTGCCTGGAGTACTGGGTCACCGAGCACCATGTGGACGGGTTCCGGTTCGATCTCGCCTCGGAGATGTCCCGGGGGCCGATGGGCTACGAGATGGCGGTGCCACCTTCGCTGTGGGCGATCGAGCTGTCCCAGGTGCTGGCCGAGACGAAGATCATCGCCGAGCCGTGGGACGGCGGCGGCCTCTACCAGGTCGGCCGGTTCCCGGGGAAGCGCTGGGCACAGTGGAACGGGCCCTTCCGGGACGACGTACGGCGCTTCGTGCGCGGGGACGCGGGACTGGTCGGGGAGATCGCCTCCCGGCTCGGCGGCTCGGCGGACCTGTTCTTCCCGCAGCAGGTGCTGCCCACCAACAGCATCAACTTCGTGACCTGCCACGACGGGTTCACCCTCAACGACCTCGTCAGTTACGACCACAAGCACAACCACGCCAACGGCGAGGCCGACGCGGACGGGGCGCACGAGAACTTCAGCTGGAACTGCGGGGTCGAGGGGCCGACGGACTCCGAGGAGATCGAGCGGCTGCGGGTGCGGCAGATCAAGAACTTCCTGTCGATCCTGATGCTCAGCCGGGGTGTGCCGATGCTGCTCGCCGGTGACGAGTTCCGCAACACCCAGCACGGGAACAACAACGCCTACTGCCAGGACAACGAGACCTCCTGGCTCGACTGGGGCCAGGCCGAGAAGGAAACGGAGATACGTTCCTTCACCGAACACGTGATCGGCCTGCGCAAACGGTTCCGGACCTTCCGCGAGCCCCGCTTCTTCACCGGCCGCCCGAACGAGCGGGGCCTGCCGGACGTCACCTGGCACGGCACCCAGCTGGAATGCCCCGGCTGGGACCACAGCGACGCCCGGGTGCTCGCCGCGACCCTCGGCGGCTTCGACGGCGACCCGGATCTGCATCTGATCCTCAACATGTACCACCTGGGCCTGGACTTCGAGCTGCCGGCCGTCGACGGCCACCGCTGGTACCGGGTCCTGGACACGGCCTGCCCCGGGCCGCGCGACCTGCTCCCGGCGGGCGGCGAGGAGGCCGTCGACGGCCATGTCTTCCACGCCCACGGCCGCAGTGTCGTGCTGCTCGTGGCCTTACCCGACGAGAAGGGCACGTGAGATGAGTACAGACGCCGACCGTCGCACCTACTCCGACACCCTCGCCGGCTACGTCACCTACTTCAGCCCCACCGAGCACCGGTTCGGGCTGCGCACCTCCGACGGCCGCGAGTACACCGTGCACCTCGCCCGCAACGTCGTCTCCCGGGTCGTCCGCAATCTCGGGGACCCCTACCGTGACACCACCGGGCAGACCCGGGACATGCTGGGCTCCGGGCGGTTCCTGTTCGCCTACGGCATCTTCTACGAGTGGCCGGGCGGCAACCGGTTCGAGGCGAAGGAGATCACCTTCCCCGAGGAGAGCCGGGGCCACTACGTCTTCGAGCACCCCAAGTGGTGGGTGCAGCAGGCCGCCGCGATCGCCGACTTCTATCTGCGCGGGCAGTTCCCGGACGGCAAGTACGACTGGCGCAACTACCGCACCCACCTCACCCTCGACGGCGCCCATCTGCCGGAGCACGCCGGGGACAACGTGCGCCAGGAGACCGACACGATCTCCCGGCTGGTCTACGGACTGTCGACGGCGTACCTGCTGACCGGCGAGGACCGGTTCCTGGACGCGGCCGAGAGCGGCACCGAGTACCTGCGGCAGTACATGCGCGTGGACGACAAGCAGGACGGGATCGTCTACTGGTACCACGGGATGGACATCACCCCGACCGGACGGCGCAAGGTCTTCGCCTCCGAGTTCGGCGACGACTTCGACGCCATCCCGATGTACGAGCAGATCTACGCGCTGGCCGGCCCCACCCAGACCTACCGCGTCACCGGCGATCCGCGGATCCTGGAGGACATCGACCGCACGGTCGCCCTCTTCCAGCGGTACTTCCGCGATGAGGAGCGCGGGGGCTTCTTCTCGCACATCGACCCGATCAACCTCAGCCCCTGCGACGACGCGCTCGGCCGCAACCGCTCGCGCAAGAACTGGAACTCCATCGGCGATCACGCACCGGCCTACCTGATCAACGCCTACCTGGCCACCGGGCGCGAGGACTTCGCCGCCCTGCTGGAGGAGACCGCGGACACCATCGTGGCGAAGTTCCCGGACGAGCCGAACAGCCCGTTCGTCCAGGAGCGCTTCCACGAGGACTGGACGCCGGACCGGACCTGGGGCTGGCAGCAGGACCGCGCCGTGGTCGGCCACAATCTGAAGATCGCCTGGAACCTGACCCGGATCCGGGCGCTGCACGACAAGCCGGAGTACGGCGAGCTGGCCCGCCGCATCGGCGAGATCATGCCGCCGGTCGGCAGCGACCAGCAGCGCGGCGGCTGGTACGACGTGGTGGAGCGGCGGCCCGACCCGGACAGCGGCATCCACCGGCTGGTCTGGCACGACCGCAAGGCCTGGTGGCAGCAGGAGCAGGCGATCCTCGCCTATCTGATCCTGGCGGGCACCTGCGGCGACCCCGAGTCGCTGCGGCTGGCGCGGGAGGCGGCGGCGTACTACAACGCCTTCTTCCTCGACCACCAGGACGGCGGCGTCTACTTCAACGTGCTCGCCGGCGGCGTCCCGTACCTGGTCGGCACCGAGCGGTTCAAGGGCTCGCACTCCATGGCCGGCTACCACGCGCTGGAGCTGTGCTACCTGGCCGCCGCCTACACCGGTCTGCTGATCAGCCACGAGCCGCTCACCCTGCACTTCCGGCCGCGGCCCGGCGACCTGCCGAACCGGGAGCTGCGGGTGGCGCCCGATCTGCTGCCCTCCGGCTCGGTGGAGCTGACCCGGGTGTGGGTCGAGGGCCGCCCGCACCACCACTTCGACGCCAAGGAGCTGACCGTCAGGCTGCCGGAGAGCGACGTACCGCTCCGGGTGCGGGTGGAGCTGGAGCCGGTGCAGATGCGGCTGCGGATCCGCGGCGAGTTCGACGGCGGCACCGCGCACGTGCGGTGCGCCGGCGCGGTCGACGGCACCGAGCTGGAGAAGTTCCGCCGGGTGCTCGGCGAGGTGATGGCCGCCGGCCCGCGACGGGTGGAGTTCCACCTCGGCGAGATCACCGAGATGTGCCGGCCCGCCGTCAACGAACTCCTCGTGCAGCGCACCAAGGCGGGTCTCGACGTCGACTTCGTCGTCGTCGGGTCCGTGCCGCCCGAGGTCCGCGAAGCCCTGCTGGCCACCGACGCCTTCCTTCTGGAAGGCGAGGAGGACTGAGAAGACGTGACCACCACCCTGCCTCCTCTGTACCGCACCGCCGGGGCGGACGAGTCCGTGCCCGGACCGCCCCCGGCGGCCGGGACCCCGGCCGCGCCGGTGGACTTCTCCGCCTACTGCCAGGACCTCTTCGGCACCCTGGCCCGCTCCGACCAGCGACGCTGGGGTGAGGTGTACGTCCGGGGGCTGCTGGACGTGCCGGGCCGCAAGACGCCGGCCCGGATCTCCGAGCAGGTCCTCGGGCGCCGCGCGGTCCAGCAGATCCAGCAGTTCGTCAACCAGAGCCCGTGGCCGTGCGGGCCGGTGCGGCGGCGGCTCGCCGGACAGCTGGACCAGGCCTTCGCCACCGAGGCCTGGTGCGTCGACGAGGTCGTCTTCGCCAAGAACGGCGACCGCTCGGTCGGGGTGGCGCGGCAGTACGCGCCGTCGCTGGAGCGCACCGTCAACTGCCAGCTGGCGCTGGCCACCTCGCTGGTGGGCCGGCACGGCGGGGTGCCGGTGAGCTGGCGGCTGCTGCTGCCGCAGCGCTGGGACCGCGACGAGGGCCTTCGCCGCCAGGCGCACCTGCCGGACGGGGAGCGCAGCCGCCCGCGCTGGCGGTACATCCTCGAAGCGGTCGACGAGATGCTGGAGGAGTGGTGCCTGGAGCCGCTGCCGGTGCTGGCCGACTGGCGCGGCGAGGGTGATGTGGCGCCGCTGCTGCGTGGCCTGGAGGCGCGCGGGCTGGCCTATCTGGTCGAGGTCTCGCCGACGGTCGCGGTGACACTGCCGCGGCCGTGCGCCGGGTCCCCGCAGGGCAGCGGCACCCTGCTGGAGCTGGCCGTGCACGCGGCACAGCACCGGGGGCGCACGCCGATCGCCTGGCAGGACCGGGCGACGGCGCGGATGCGGCAGTCGCAGGTGCTGTCCATGCCGGCGCTGCTGCAGTCCGAGGCCCAGCCGTCCGGTGCGGCCGGGCGCCCGGCGGAGTCGCGCCCGGCGCAGCGGCCCCGGCATCTGGTGACCGACTGGCCGTACGGCCGGCCCGCCCCGCGCGCGTACTGGCTGACCAATCTGCCGGCCCGCAATCTCCCGGACGTGCTGCCGCTCGCCCAGTTGCGGACGCTGTCCGGGCAGAGCCTGAGCCGGATGCAGCGGGACTTCGGGCTGGCGGACTTCGAGGGCCGGTCGTTCCGCGGCTGGCACCATCACGTCACCCTCGCCTCGGTGGCGCTGGGCTTCGACGCGCTGTGCTCGCCCTACCGTTCCCAGCCGACGGCGCCGAAGTCGATGTCGCCGAGGCCGGGGACGCCGTAGTTGGCGAGGCCCTCGCGGACGGCCAGCACCTGCGGGCGCTGGTAGAGCAGGACGTCGTGGGCGAGTTCCCAGATGAGGGCGTCGGCCTGGCTGTAGAGCCGGGTGCGGCGCCCTTCGTCCAGGGTGCGGCCGGCCTCGCGCAGCAGGGCGTCGAGGCGGGGGCTGGAGATCCTGCCGTAGTTGGCGTAGATCTGCTCGCCGTCGGTGGGCCGGTAGAAGGCGTGCAGGTCGCTCGGGTAGGACAGGCCGATGTACCGGCTGATCACCAGGTCGAAGTTGCCCCGGTTCAGGTACTGGGGCCCGTAGTCGTCGGCCGGGACCTTCTCGATCCGCACGTCGAAGCCTGCCTGGCGCAGCATCTGCTGGATCAGCTGGGAGAGGTCGAGGCCGAGGCGGTTGGTGGACTGGCTGACGACGAAGCGCAGCCGCAGGGGCCGGCCGTCCTTGCTGCGCACCCCGTCCGCGCCGTCCCGGCGCCAGCCCCGGCGGTCGAGGATGCGCGCGGCCTCCTCCGGGTCGTAGCCGGACCCGGCGGAGTGGTCGGTGTAGCCGGGCTGGTTGGTCATGAAGAAGTGGTTGCCGAGCAGGGGCACGCCGACGGGCAGTCCTTCGCCGGCGACGTCCGCGAGGGCCTGGCGGTCGATGGCCCGCAGCACGGCCCGGCGGACCTCGGGGTCGCGCAGCGGGCCGGCCGCGCCATTGAGGACGACCTGGATCTGGTCCCAGGCGGAGCCGGTGCGGATGTCGGTGTCGCGGGCGTCGCGGAGCCGCTCGTAGACATCGGCCGCGGCGGCGTTGACCGCGTCGATCTCCTGGTTCAGGAAGGCGTGCACGGCGGCGGTGGGGTCGAGCGTGCGGAAGACGACGCGGTCGAGGCGGGGCCGGGCTCCCCACCACGCGGGGTCGGGCACCAGGGTCAGCGTCCGCGCGGTGACGTCGCGTTCACCGATCCGGAAGGGTCCGGCGGTGACCGGCGCGCCGTCCTGCCAGCCCTGGTTGAACCGGCCGGGCGTGCCGAACGCGGCGGCCGGGTACAGCGGGGTGAACAGCCGCTGCCAGTCGGCGAACGGCTCCTCGAAGGTCACCCGCACCTCGTGGTCGTCGGCGCCCGGGCGCACCGAGGCGATGTCCTCGTAGCCGCTGGGGTCGGCGATCCGGTAGCGGTCGTCGCCACGGCCGAGCGCCTGCCACTGGGCGGCGAAGTCCCGCCAGCCGAGGGGTGTTCCGTCGGACCAGCGGGCCTCGGGGTGGAGCCGGTAGGTGACGACGGTGCGCGGGGTGGTGGCGGTGACGGCGGCGGAGCGCAGGTAGTCGGGGACGGGGTGGGGCACGCCCTTGGCGTCCCGGGCGAACAGGCGGGGTTCGAGCATGCCGGAGATCGCCGACATCTCGTCGCTGGCGCCGTCGACGTGGTGGACGTTGAACTGGGCCGGCCAGCGGTACAGCGGGAGGGTGAGGGTGCCGCCTTCCCGGAGCCGTGACCGCGGCTGGGGGTTGACGTCGGTGCGGCCGTACGCCGGGACGGCCGCCTCGGAGGGCCGGCCGTCGCCGGAGCCGTCCCGTCTCGAGGCGGCGGTGCAGCCGCTCAGCAGACCGACGAGAACGGTCAACGCCAGTACGGCTCCGGACCATCTGCTGCGGACCGCCCACCCCGTCATCGCGCTGTCCCCTCTTCGACGTGAAGCCATCTTCACCGAACGACAGCACCGTCGCCACAAATGCGAACACATCTTCAAGAGTGGTCCGAGAGCTTAACATTGGGGCGTTGTCACACTGATGAAGACGGACGCCCCCGATGCCCACATCGTCGGCAATACGGCTGACACGCGCGCTCTTATTACTTCTCGTTTCAACGTTCCTTTGCTACCTGATTTCCTCCGCCGCCCTCGATCCGCGGGCCTGGTTCGAGGAGCGCACCCCGCGTCCGCCCGCCGCCGTCGTCGACCGGCGGCTGGCCGAACTCGGGCTCGACGACCGGCAGCCGGTCGCCGAGCGGTTCGCCCGCTGGTCGTGGCGGGCCCTGCACGGGGACCTCGGCCGCACCCTCGACGGCACCCCGGTCAGCGACGAGTTCGGCCGGCGGGCCGGCGTCACCGCGCGGCTGCTGCTGGTGGGCACCGTCGCGGGAACGGTCCTCGGGGTGCTGGCCGGGGTGTGGGCGGCCGTGCGACGGGGGCGGCTGCCGGACCGGGCGCTGACCGTCTTCTCCTTCGCCGTGCTGGCCGTGCCGCCCTTCGTCCTCGGGCTGCTGCTCCAGGCCGGAGCGCTCACCGTCAACGACGCGGCGGGCCGGACCGTGATCCGCTACACGGGCGAGCGGACCCCCGGCCTCGACGGCGGCCCGATGACCCAGCTCCGCGACGCCCTCGTCCACTTGGCGCTGCCGACGGTCTCCGTCGCGCTCGGCGCGATCGCGCTGTACAGCCGCTACCAGCGGGCGGCGACCCTGGACGTGCTCGGCGCGGAGCACCTGCGCACCGCGCAGGCGAAAGGGCTGACGCCGGGGCGGGCGCTGCTGCGGCACGGGCTGCGGATCTCGCTGATCCCGCTGACCACCGTCTTCTCGTTCGGGTTCCTCGCCCTGTTCACGGGCGCGGTGTTCACGGAGCAGATCTTCGGCTGGCACGGCCTGGGCAGCTGGTTCGTCGACGCGGTGCACACCGGTGACGTGCACGCGGCCGTCGCCGTCGAGGTGTTCGCCGCCGCGCTGGTGCTGCTGGCCGGGCTGCTGGGCGACGCACTGCACCGGGCGCTCGATCCGAGGGTGCGGCGGACGTGAGATCGGCGCGGGGGAAGGACGTGCGGCGCCGGCTGGTGCGCTCGCCGGGCGCGGTGGCCGGTACGGCGCTGCTGCTCGGCCTGTTCCTCTTCGCGTACGCCGGTCCCCCGCTGGCGGGCTGGGGTTACGCCGACATCGACTACCGGGCGCTGCACAGCCCACCCGGCGCGCGGCACTGGCTCGGCACCAACCGGATCGGCCAGGACGTGTTCGCCCAGAGCGCCCGGGGCCTGCAGAAGTCACTGCTGGTGGGGACGCTGGCGGCGGCCGTGTCGACGGTGCTCGCGGCGGCCGTCGGGGTGTGCGCCGGTTACTTCGGGGGCTGGACCGACCGGGTGCTGACGTTCTGCGTCGACCTCATGCTGGTGGTGCCGGCGTTCCTGGTCCTGGCGGCGGTCGCGCCCCGGCTGCGCGCGGCCGGGTGGCTCGCGTACGCCGGACTGATCGCGGCCTTCGGCTGGATGATCACGGCGCGGGCGGTGCGGGCCCTGACCCGCTCACTGAGGGAGCGCCAGTTCGTGCTGGTGGCCCGGTACACGGGCGTCGCCCCGCTGGTGGTGATCCGGCGGCACATCCTGCCGCACCTGGCGTCCTTCCTGGTCACGGACGCGACGGTGACGGTCGCCGGGGCCGTGATCAGCGAGACCGGGCTGGCGTACTTCGGCTTCGGGGCGCAGCCGCCGGACGTGTCCCTGGGCACGCTGATCGCCGACGCCTCGGACGTGCCGACCACCTACCCGTGGATGTTCTACGTCCCGGCCGGGCTGCTGGTGCTGCTGATCCTGGCGTTCCATCTGATCGGCGACGCGCTGCGCCGGGCGCTCGACCCGGTGACGGCGCCCGCGGCCGTGCGGAGCGCGCCGTGACCGGCGCGGACGAGGTGCTGCTCGCGGCCCGGGGGCTGCGCATCGAGCGGCCCGGGGACCGGCGGCGCCCGGCTCTGCCGCTGGTGCGCGGCGTGGATCTGGAACTGCGGCGGGGCGAAGTCCTCGCGCTGGTGGGCGAGTCGGGCGCGGGCAAGAGCCTCACCGCGCTGGCGCTGCTCGGGCTCTGCCCGCCGGGGCTGCGGATGAGCGGGGCGGTGCGGCTGCTGGGGCAGGAGCTGACCGGGCTGCCGGCGCGGGAGCTGGCGGGGCTGCGGGGCCGGCGGATCGCGATGGTGTTCCAGGACGCGCTGACGGCGTTCACCCCGGTGCAGCGGGTCGGCGACCAGATCGGCGAGGCGCTGCGCATCCACCGGCGCCCGCGTCCCGGCCGGGCGGCGGCGCGGCGGGCGGCGGCCGGCCTGCTGGACGCGGTCGGGGTGGCGGAGCCGGGGCGGGTCGCCGACGCCTATCCGCACCAGCTGTCGGGCGGCACCCGGCAGCGGGCGATGATCGCCATGGCGATGGCCAACCGGCCGGACGTCATCGTCGCCGCCGTGCAGCGGCAGGTGCTGGCCGCGCGGTCACCAGCGCGGCCAGCACCTGCCGCTGCACGGTGACGTCCAGGGAGCTGGTGGGCTCGTCGGCGACGATGACGTCCGGCCGGTTGGCCATCGCCATGGCGATCATCGCCCGCTGCCGGGTGCCGCCCGACAGCTGGTGCGGATAGGCGTCGGCGACCCGCCCCGGCTCCGCCACCCCGACCGCGTCCAGCAGGCCGGCCGCCGCCCGCCGCGCCGCCGCCCGGCCGGGACGCGGGCGCCG
>NZ_MUND01000365.1 GCF_002154375.1 Streptomyces glaucescens
GTGCGCCGTAGCCCGCCATGGGCGAAGGCGCGGGCGGGGATGGCGGCGGCACGGGACCGGGGGGAGAACCGGCACCGGTCGTCCCGGTGCCCGGGCGGGGTCCTGCCGCGTGGTATGCGGCGAACAGGTCGTTCAGACCGGGCGCTGGCTCACGCCACCCCGAGGGCGCGGGTGCGGGCTGGCTGCGGCCGATGCGGATCGAGCGGAGCCGGGGGATGTCGGTACGGCGTCGCAGATCGGCCGTGGCGAGCGAGACGCGCACGCCGCTCCAGTCCTCGCCGGTGCGCTGCGCGAGCGCCGCACGCAACGACAGCCGTCCCTCGCCGTCACCCTGCCGGTGGCTGAGGCGATAGGCCGGCACCCAGACGGCGCCGGGCACCCCGTACTCCACCTCCACTTCCACCTCGGCCCCGGCGTGCGCACCCGGGGTGCCGGTCAGAGTCACCACCGCACTCATCGCGGTCTCCACATGCGGCGCGGGCGCATCGGTGGAGGCGCGGGAGAGCCGGTCGGTGGCGACAGCCAGCTCGTGCTCGACGCCCCTCAGCTCCTCGTCGAGTTCGCGGAGGCGGGAGTGCAGCACGGTCAGCCGGTCGTCGACGAAGTCGGCCAGCTCCAGCCACGCGTCGACCGGAGTGGGACGGTGCGGGTCCTCCTCCCCGCGGGGCGGCGGCACCGGACGCAGCGCCGCCACCTCGTCGACCAGGCCTTGCTGTCGGTCCCGGCGGGCTCGGACGGCCTGCCACGCGTCGCGCAGCCGCTCCACCTCACGCCGCAGCTCGCCGGTCGGGCGGGCACCGGGCGGTTCGGCCTCGACCTCCACCCTGGCCTCGGTGACCCGCAGCCCGGAGGCACCGACCACCCGCGCCCGCAAAGAGCCGGGGTCCATCGAACGGGGCAGCCCGGCCACCCGCACCCGCCCGTCCACGGGCACACTGCCGCGGGCGAGCCTGCGGCACAGGGCGCCCTGCGCGTAGACCACCACCGAATCGAGTGTCGATCCCCACCTAGGGAACGTCTCAGCCGCCATGTGCTCCCCCCACGCTGTGCCGGTGCCGAGCGAACTCTATGCCGGACGCCGGCCGTCGGCCGCCGCAGGTCGACGTACGGTGGCCGGCACGGCCTTGGTTCTATGACGGCGTCCGCACGAATCGCGCACGCACCCCGGGCGGGAGCAGCTCCGTCGCGTGGCGGACGGTGACGCGTGGCAGCTCGGCGAGATGTCTGTCGAGGAACGAGGTCAGCAGTGGCTCGTCGCGGCGGCCGATCTCTCGCAGCATCCAGCCGAGTGCCTTGTGAATCAGCGGTTCCGGGTCCTGGCGCAACGTCAGGGCCATGCGGAGCGTCGGCTCGAAGCGTCCCTCGCGGATGAGGGCCAGCGTGGCGACCACCGCGATCCTGCGGTCCCACCGCCAGGGCGACGCGGCCAGCTCGTCCAGCAGGCCGAGGGCGCTCGGAGGGCCGTCCACCAGCCAGGGTCCGAGCACGGCGTACGCGGAACCGTCCACCAGGTCCCAGTTGTCCACGCAGTCGGTACGGGCCAGGTAGAAGTCGACCAGAGCCCTGCGATCCGCACCCGCTGCCGTCCGCACCTGTTCGGCCAGGACGAGGAGGCCGGCGAACCGCTCCTCGTGGACACGGCTGTGCAGCAGCACGTCCACGTCCTCGAGTGCCATGTCGCGGTGCGCGCGGGCCAGCCGGCGCAGCACCGGGACCCGAACGCCCAGCAGTTCGTCGTCGTCCGCGGGCCTGAGCACCCGCACCTGCTGCACCCGGATCCCGGGCTCCGCCAGTTCCCGCAACCGCGTCCGCAGGGCCGCGAGCGAAACGGTCGTCATGACGGCGGACGTTAGCGCAGGACGCCGCCGCCGTCCGCGATACGGAGGGCGACGGCGGTCCCCATAGGGTTACCCTCATGCCTGCTTCGTTGAGTTCCACGAAAACCGCCGCCGCGTTGCGTACGTCGGCACGCGTCTCCCTCGAACTGCTGCTGGTCGTCCTGGCGGCCTCGGTGTGCCTGTGGCTTCTAGGGCGGATGTGGTCGGTCGTCTGGCCTCTCATAGTGGGCTTGTTCCTCACCACACTGGCCTGGCCTCCGGCGCGTTTCCTGCGCCGGCGAGGATGGCCTCCGGCCCTGGCCGCGTCGGCGGTGACGGTGGCGTTCCTGCTGGTGGTCTCGGGCATCGTGACGCTGATCGCGGTCCCGGTGGCATCCCAGTCGGGCGAGCTGGCCGACGGCGCGGTCTCCGGCATCCAGAGAATCCGCGAGTGGGCCGCCGGGCCCCCCTTGAACATCGGCGACGAACAGATCACCGACGGCTTCGACACGGCCGTGGCCCGCATCCAGGACAGCATCGACAGCGTGCTCACGGCCGTGGTCTCCGGGGTGAGCACCGTGGTCAACGGCCTGGTGACCGCCGTCCTGGCGCTCTTCCTGATGTTCTTCTTCCTCAAGGACGGTCCCAGGTTCCTGCCCTGGCTGGCCCGTCAGCTTCCCGGCCGGCTCGCCACGGACGTCCCGGTCGTCGCCGAGCGCAGCTGGGAGACCCTCGGCGCGTTCGTGCGCTCGCAGGCGTTCGTCGGTCTGCTCGACGCCGTTCTCATCGGCATCGGCCTGTGGGTGCTCAAGGTGCCCCTGGTGCTGCCGCTCGCGGTGCTGACCTTCGTGTCGGCGTTCGTGCCGATCGTGGGCGCGCTCTTCGCGGGTCTGGTCGCGGTCCTCATCGCCCTGGTCTCGAACGGCCTGACGGACGCGCTGATCGTGCTGGTGATCATCGTCGTGGTGCAGCAGCTCGAGGGCAACGTCTTCCAGCCCATGATCCAGAGTCGCGGGCTCGGCCTGCACGCGGCGGTCGTCCTCCTGGCGGTCACCCTGGGCGGCAGCCTCGCCGGGATCGTGGGCAGCCTCCTCGCGGTTCCGGCGGCCGCGCTGATCGCCGTGGTGTGGAACTACGTGCGCGAGCAGTTGCAGGAACCGGAGACCGACGAGTCACCCTCCGGGGCGGCGGTTCCTTCGTAGGTGCCCGGGTGCCCGGAGGGCGGATGTGGACGTCGGGGGGCGGCGGCGGCAGGTTGCCGCCTCGCGCCCCGGCCCGTTACGCGTCGTCCGAGCGGGAGCGTCGGCCGGCGCGGCGACGCAGGCGCAGCGGCAGCGCGTACCAGCACAGTCCGAACCACAGCATGATCCCGCCGACGAGCACTTCGGCGAGGACGCCGGGCACGACGAAACGCAGGATCAGCAGGAGGGTGCAGCCGATGGTCAGCGCGAGCAGGACCATGCCGCACATCATCATGCGGCCGGCGGCCTCCACCACCTCGTCCTTCATGCGCTGACCGGACAGCAGGCGGTGCAGGGAGACGGGCGCTATGAGCGAGGCCGTGGCCGCCGCGCCGAGCATCACCGTGGTGACGTAGATGACGCGGTCCAGCAGCCCCAACTCCCGGAAGACAGGGGTGAAGGCCACGCTGAGCAGGAATCCGAAGAGGATCTGCACGCCCGTCTGGGTGACCCGCGTCTCCTGGAGTATCTCGTTCCAGCGGCGGTTGACCCGCTCCCGCGGTGTCTCCGTGTCCTCGGCACCGGTTCTCGGGTCATGGCTGTGGTGGTGGGCGCGACAGGCGGTGTTCTCCTCCGCCGCCTCGGCCCGCTGCTCCGTCATGGTCATGGCGTCCTCCGAATCCCAGGCAGTCCGTTTGCCCCGTCCGACCTGCCTGTATGCCGGGCCGGCGGGCGCGTCAGCACGGTCGGCGCCAGGTGCCCAGTTCCGGCTTCTTGAGCATCGACGACAGCCGCAGCTTGCGGGCCACCGGGCAGAACCGGGCCGTCGGTTCGGCGTACTCCACGTGGAAGACGGCCTTGCCGGCCGCGGTGAACGGCCGCAGCCGCCCGCACTCGTCGTACTGCGCACACTCCTCGTTGACCGCGAAGTCGAAGTCGTCCAGCAGGTGGGGGATCTGCGCCAGGTCGTTCTTGAGCCCCACGGCCAGTCCCCGCTCGTGCGCGAGGTCCGCGATCATGCGGTTGTACCGGAGCTGGTCCCGTGCGGTGAGCGGAAACCCCGTGTCGTTGGCGTAGCCCTCCATCAGGTCCGGTTCCACCGCGTCGAAGCCCTTGTCCCGGCACATGTCGAACCGGCGCTCCATGAGGGGCCGCAGGACCGACAGCCGCCGGATGTCCAGCCATCGCTCACCGCGCCAGCCGTTGGGCCGGCCGAGGACGGAGCGGGGGAAGGCGTCGCGGTCCGGGCGGAAGTCCTCCCACGCGCCGACGTTGACGTAACAGATCACCCGGCGGCCGTCCCGGTGCAGGCGGGCCACGTCGGCGGCGGTGTTCTCGAACCCGTCGATGTCGTAGACCGGCACGTCCACCGACGGGTCGACCGGACCGTCGAGCTGCCACTGCCAGTCCAGCCCCGGACGCGGCTGCCACACGGCGTCCCCGCCCCGCTCGCCGCCGCCCGAGCACCCGGCCAGGACGGCGAGGAGCACCAGGGCCACCGCGAGGACCGGCAGCGGCCGGCTCAACGGTCCGCCTCGGTGAGCGCGGGCGTCAGCCCGGCCCACGGGTTGGGGAGGTCACCCGTCACCGGCCCGCACACCGCCGCCCCCCGCTCGCGCGCGGTGCGCACGGCGAGCGGCACCAGCGGCCGGGGGACGCCGTAGACGAGATGGCAGAAGCGCCGCGGCGGCTGCCGCGTGGTCCACGACGGCCGGCTGAACGCCGACACGTACGTCGACCAGGAGCCCTCGAAGGTGACGATCAGGTCGGCCAGCCGCGCATACCCGGGCGCGGGGTGGACGCCCGGGTTGAGCACGACGGTGGAGGCACCGAGCCGGCGCAGGCCGCGCACCAGGCGCCGGCAGGCGGGCAGTCCGTGCGGGCTCGCGGTCACCTGGTCCAGGAAGCAGCCGTCGGCCCCGTACCACTCCTGGTGCCGGCGCAGATCGGCGGCGATCCGCGCCGGGTCGCGGGCGCCGTAGTCGGTGTCGACGTAACCGAGCAGCCGGGCACCCGCCGTGCGCAGCGCCGCGGCCGCCGCGGCGAACGCCGGATCGGCGGTCCGGCCGGGGCCGCTCGCGGGGTTGAGGACGACGGCGTAGGTGTCCGCCGCGCGGCTGACCAGACGGTGCCAGGCGGCCGGGTCCTCGGCCGGGTGGACGTAGAGCGGAACGAGCAGGCTCACCGTGCCGCCACCTCTTCGGGGCCCCGGGGCCCGACGGCGGTCGCGGCCGTCCACAGGGCGGTCAGGGAGGCGTCGAGGGAATGGGCCGGGCGCCAGCCGAGGGCGTCCCCCGCCGCGGTGATGTCCGAGCACTGCCAGGACACCTGCGCGGATCGCGCCGAGCCCGTGCCCGCCTCGACGACCCGGCCCCGGAAGCCCGCCGCCCGGGCCAGCGCCCGGACGAGGTCGCGCACCGGGACCGCCGCGCCGCCCCCGATGTTGAGGACCGGCGGCAGGGGACCGGGGGCGGTGACCGCCGAGCGCACCGCCCGCGCCACGTCGCGGACGTCGACGAAGTCCCGGTGCGCCGACAGGTCACCGAGTCTGAGCACCGCGTCCGCGTCGCGCCCGGCGTCGGCGAGCAGGCCGGCGACCCGGCCGGGCAGCCCGGTCGCCGGGGCGCCCGGCCCGACCGGGTTCCCCACCCTCAGCACCACGGCGTCCAGCCCGGACGCGGTCACCGCCACCGTGCCGGCGAGTTTGGTGGCCCCGTAGGGGCCGGCCGGGCGGGTCGCCGCGGACTCCGGTACCGGCCGGCCGGGTGTGCCGGGGCCGTACTCGGCGGCGGATCCCAGGTGGACCAGGCGGGCCTGCGGGGCCGCCTCCCGCAGCGCCGCGCACAGCACGGCGGGGCCGCGGGCGTTGACCTCCGCCAGCGTCACGGCGTCGCCGCCGGTCGCGCCCGCGCAGTTGACGACGGCGTCGGGCGCGGCCGCCGCCAGCGCCGCCGCGAGGTCCCGCGGACGGGCCGAGGCGAGGTCGACGGGGACGTCGGCGCCCGGGGAGCGGCCGCCGACGAGGACCCGCGCGCCCGGCAGGGCACGCAGCCCCTCGGCGATGTGGCCGCCCAGATAACCGGTGGCGCCGAGAACCAGGATGAGCATGGGTGGATCAGGCTCCCTTGAGCAGCAGGGACTTGCGGCTGGTGAACTCGGCGTTGGCCCGGTCGTAGTCGTCGGGGCGGCCGATGTCCAGCCAGTAGCCGTCGAACTCGTAGGCGTGCGGCGGCCGCTGCGCGGCGAGCAGGTCCAGCACCAGCTCGTCGAAACCCAGCGGCAACCCGGGTGTGTAGCCGTCGAGGGTGGTCAGCGAGACACCGTAGACGCCCATCGACACGCGGTAGTCGATGCTGGGCTTCTCGGTGAAGGCGACGACCCGGCTCGCGTCGGTGGTGAGCACCCCGAAGTCGATCTGCACCTTGCGGGCGTAGGTGGCGATCGTCAGGGGTGCGCCGGAGTCCTCGTGCCGGCGCAGCACGTCGGCGTAGTCGAGGTCGGTGAGCACGTCGCCGTTCATCACCAGGAAGTGCTCCGGCAGCCGCTCGCGCAGGGTGAGCAGGGGGCCCATGGTGCCCAGCGGGCTCTCCTCGGTGGCGTAGTCGATGCTCATGCCCCACTGGGCGCCGTCGCCGACGTAGGCGCGGATGATCTGGCCGAGGTGGCCGATCGCGATGGTGCAGCGGGTGAAGCCGGCAGTGGACAGCTGGCGCAGCACGATGTCCAGGATGGCGTGCTGGTCGCCGATGGGGACCAGCGGCTTGGGCAGCGCGGTGGTGTACGGCCGCAGCCGCACGCCCTTTCCTCCGGCCAGGATCACTGCGTGCATGACATACCTCCTGCGGTACGCGCCGGGTGGGTGCCGGACGGGTCAGATGTTGTAGATGCCGGTCTTGTAGCGGGCCAGGTTGGCCGGGTCGCCGAACCACTCCACGGTCCGCGCGAGCCCGTCCTCCAGCGTGTGGCCAGGCCGCCAGCCGGTCGCCGCGGTCAGCCGGGACGCGTCGCAGACCAGCCGCATCACCTCGGAGTCCGCGGGTCGCAGGCGCGCCGGGTCCTGGCGGACGTCGAGCGGGGCGTCCATGGCCTTGCCGATCAGCGCGACGAGGTCGCCGACGGAGATCTCCCCGCCGGTACCGGCGTTGAAGGTGCGGCCCACGACGTGCTCCGCGGGCGCGGTGCCCACGGCGAGGAACGCACGCGCCGTGTCCTCGACGAAGGTGAAGTCGCGGGTGGGCCGCAGATCGCCGAGGGTGAGGGTGCGCTGCCCGGCCGCCACCTGCCCGATGACGGTCGGGATCACCGCGCGCATCGACTGGCGAGGCCCGAAGGTGTTGAACGGCCGCAGCGTCACCACCGGCGTGCCGAAGCTGGCGTGGTAGCTGTCGGCGAGCCGGTCGCCCCCGGCCTTCGAGGCGGCGTACGGCGACTGGGTGTTGATGGGGTGGTCCTCGGTGATCGGCACGGTCTGCGCGGTGCCGTACGTCTCGCTGGTCGAGGTGTGCACCAGGCGCGGCGTGCCCAGCGCGCGCACCGCCTCCAGCACGTTCAGCGTGCCGGTGACGTTGGTGTCCACGTAGCTGTGCGGGGCCTGGTAGGAGTACGGGATCGCGATGAGCGCGGCCAGGTGGTAGGCGCAGTCGGCGCCCTCCAGCAGGCCGCGCACCGAACCGGGGTCGCGGACGTCGCCGAGGACGATCTCCACCTGGTCGAGGACGTCGGCCGGCAGCGTCTCCAGCCAGCCGTACGAGGAGAACGAGTTGTACTGGACCATGGCCCGCACGCGGTGCCCGGAGGCGACCAGCGCTTCGGTGAGGTGCGAGCCGATGAACCCTTCGGCTCCGGTGACGGCGGCGAGCGGGGTGGCGGTCGGCTGAGTCAACTGAGGGAGTCCTTTCGTCAGGGCGGCGGGGTGCCTTGGGTGCGGCGCGGGGCGGCGCCCGAGGTCAGACGTGCGGGGAGGGCCTGCCGAGCAGACGGATCGCGCAGACCGCCAGACAGAGCGCGGCGAGCGCGCAGACCGGCCCCAGGACGGCCGGGCCCGGCGGCAGGTCCAGCCAGGTGACCGCCCCGGAGCCGCCCGCGGCGGCCGCACAGAGCAGGGCCGGCGGCCAGGCCATGCCGAACGCCTGGAGGAGCAGGGCGGTCCACAGGACGGCGGCGAGCGGCAGCAGCGTGGCCGGGCCGGCGCCGGTGAGCAGGGCCGCCGGCAGCAACAGCAGCAGGTAGGCGGACAGACAGCCGCCGAACACCGCGGCCGAGCGAAGCAGGAACCCCCGAGGTGTCCCGCTGGCCCGCAGCGCGTCGACCGACCAGCCGCGGTAGCGGTACAGCAGCCACTCCGCCGGGCCCATGCTCAGCGTCAGCGCGATCACCGCGTACGGGTGCCGCCGTCCCTCGAGCAGGACGAGCACCGCCGCGGCCAGACCGAACAGCCCGTACGGGAGGGACGCGCGTGGGCTCGGCCGGGGCCCGTCAGGAGCGGCCGGGACGGCGAGCCCCGCCCACAGCACCCGTGCCGTCACGGCGAGCGTGGCCAGTAGCGCCAGCAGCGGCAATCCCGCCCGCAGCACGGGGCCTGGCTCCCACCACGGCAGCACCGCGGCACCGGCGGCCAGCGGACTGAGCGCGGCCAGCAGCAGCCGCTCCCGCCCCAGCACCAGCAGCACGCCCGCCGCCGCAAGGTACAGCGACTGGGCGCCCGCCAGCACGGTCACCGGGCCACCCGCCGCGGGCAGCGCGGCGAGTCCGGTGGCCACCGCCGCGCCCAGCGGAGCCCCGGTCAGCAGGGTGCGGGCCGCCTCCCGGCGCCCCGTCACCAGCCTCAGGTACGCCCGGTGGCCGAGGGCCTGCCCCCACGCCCAGGACACGACACCCGCCACGATCAGGACGGCGGCGTACCGGTCGGCGTGCCACAGCGGGGCGGTGAGCAGATAGGCCAGGGCGGGCAGCGCGAACAGCAGCCCGCGCAGCAGACAGCGCACCGTGTCGGGCCGCCACGGGTCGGCTGCGGCGGGCGGATCGGGAAAGGTCCGGGGCACCCGCTCGTACAGCGCGGAGGCCAGGGAGAACAGGTTCGGGTGGCCGTAGCGCTCGGACACCGTGGCGGCGGACAGCCCCTCCGCCTCCAGCAGCGCGGCCACCTCGTAGGGGTGGACGGCGGGGCCCACACGGTCGGCGAGTTCGGCGGCGAGCGCGCTGACCGCCTCCTCGTCGGGGCCGCGCCGGGGCAGCCGGACGGCGAGCGTGGTGTCGTCCAGGGCCCAGCGCGGGCGGCGGCGCGGCGGGCGCGGCCGTGCCAGGCGCAGCGCGAGCGTGTCCTGCTCGGCGCCGCCGGGTTCCAGGGACATCGGCCCGCTCATCCGGTGAGACTCCGCGCCCCGGTGACCGCCGTGGCGGGCAGCACGATCCGGCCGGTCGACCGCTCGGCCGGTGTGGACAGTTCGTGGTAGATGGAGCGGAAGGTGTCGATGGTCTGGCGCAGGGTGAACTGCTCGATCACCCGCAGCCGGGCCGCCTCGCCCATCGCCCGGCGGCGGTCGGGGTCGCCCAGCAGTTCCAGCGCGGCGGCGGCCATCGCGGCCGGATCGCGCGGTGGTACGACGAGTCCGGTGTCGCCGACCGCCTCCCGCACGCCGCCCACGTCGGTGGAGACCGTCGCCCGCCCGCACGACATGGCTTCGATCAGCGTGAACGGGAATCCTTCGCTGATGCTCGACAGCATCACCACGTTCCCCGCCGCGTAGGCGTCCCGGATGTCCTCGACGCGCCCTTCGAACGTCACGGCGCCGGCCTGCCCCAGCTCGGCGGCGAGTGCTTCGCAGCGTTCCCGGTAGCCCTCCCCGCCGCGGGGCGTCCCGCCGAACAGCCGGAGCCGTACGCCGGGTTGCCGGTCCCGGACGAGGGCGAAGGCGCGGATCAGCGTCTCCAGGTCCTTGATCGGGTCGACCCGTCCGGCCCAGCTCAGGGTCAGCTCCGCCGGTTCCGGACCCGCCGGGGGGAAGGCGGCCGGGTCGACGCCGTTGTAGACCGTGCGGATCGACGCCGGATCGGCGCCGCCCTGCTCCTCCCACAGCCGGTTGTAGCGGTTGCCGGGGGTGATCAGCGCCGCCCGGCGGTAGCTCTCCTCCGCCAGCAGCCGGAAGAAACCGAGGATGACCGCCTTGACCGGCCAGCGGTACGGGGCGGTGCGGTAGCCGAGGTAGCGCTCGCGCAGGTAGACGCCGTGCTCGGTCAGCAGCAGCGGAACCCCGTGCCGTTCGAGGGCCGCGAGCCCGGGCAGGACGGCGACGCCGCCGCTGACGGCGTGCGCCACCCCCTCCTCGGGCGGCGGCGCCGCTAGCGGGCGCAGCGCGTGTTCGAGGAGGGAGGTGGCGGTGAGCGCGTCGTGCAGCGTCGGCCGCGCCTCGCGCACGGCCAGCCCCGGACGCCGCCATACGGTGGCCAGGACCGTGATCGCCGTGTCGCCCCGCAGAAAGGCGCTGAGCCCGCCGTCGCCCGCCGCCCGCGCCAGGGTGTGCAGGGCGGGTGCGAACCCGTGCTCGGCCGCAGGGTCGAGCAGCGCGGTGAGGAACCGCTCGTAGGCGTCGGCGAGTTGCCTGCGGCGACGGCCGCGCGGCGGGCTCCCCGGCGGAGCCGTGCCCCACATGGGGACGGACCGCACGCCCAGCACATGGCCCGGCAGGTCCCACACCAGCGGCTCGCGCCCGGTCCCGGTCACGGCGACGACGTCGAAGTCGATGTCCGGCATCCCGGTGACGAGCTGGTCGCACCAGACGCTCACACCGCCGTGGCTGTGCGGATAGGTGCCTTCGGTGAGAAGGGTGACGCGCGGGGCGCCGGGGCGTCGCGCGCCGTGGTCAACGTGCATCCGTATGCTCCACGGCCGAGGTGTGGGGTGGTGGTGCGGGGCCCGGCCGCCGCGTGCGGGCGGCCGGGCCCTTGCTGTCCGTACGCCGTGCGCCGGCTGTCCGTGTGCCTCACGCAGGGCTGTCGGTACGGCGTTCCGGTCAGCTCCCGGCGCCGGGGGTGAGCGGCTCGGCCACTGCGGCGGGCAGACGGGTGTCCGGCGCCGGGGCGGTGGCCGCCGCGGTGCCACCCGTGCCGGTGGCCGTGGCGGGGGAGTCGGGAGTCGCCGGCAGGGTGAGGACCAGCGGTGCGGTCGCCGTGGCCGTCCAGCCGGACCGCCCGCCCGCGTACGCCTCGCCGAAGGCGGCGCCGGCCCGGGTGGTCCCCGCGGGCACGGTCGCCGGGATCGCCACTCCGGCCGGACCCTCGACGGTGACGGTGTCTCCGACGCGGTAGGCGGTGACCTGTCCGTCCCGCACCGCGGTCCGCCACGCGGCGCGCCGCTGGAGCTCCGCGCCGATGTCCCTCATCCGCTCGTTGACGACCGGTGTGTTCTCCGCGAACAGCGCGTCGTAGGTGTCGAGCACACCGTCCAGGACGGGGTAGGCGATGCCGTCCTCGGCGAGGTTGGACTGGTGGATGAAGTGCGGTTTGGGGTCGTTGGCGAGGACGTGGCCGAGGGCGATCCGCCGCTCCAGCGGCACGATGTGCTCCTGGTAGCCGGTGGCCGGGTCGAGCGGAGCCGGCAGGCAGGTGGTGGTGGCCGGGTTGTCCTCGCAGATGCCGCTGCCGCCCTGGGCGCGGCTCGTGTAGATCCAGTTGTACTCGTCGACCTGCTCGGCCGCCCGCCCCGCGTTGTAGAAGATGTTCATCGGGTAGCGGGGGACGGTCGTGGCGGGCCCGACCCGCCGCTGGCCGGGTTCGCGGGAGTTGTCCGAGGCGAGCCAGGTGACGCCGTTGTCGGCCAGGGCGAGCGCCAGGTTCGGGTTGTCGGCGGTCTGCTGGGGCAGCACCCGCAGCCCGGAGTGCTCGCCGGTGACCAGTTCGTCGTCGTCCAGGGGGAGTCCGGCGAGCCGTCCCCACGCGTGGTTGGCGGCGATCTCGTCGGAGACGTCGTTGCGGCTGACCCACTGGATGCTGCCGTCCGGGTTGGTGGCGCACCGCCACGGCACCACCGTGGTGTCCTGCCGGCAGCCGAGGAAGGCGTGGGTGTAGGTGTGGTTGATCCAGCGGAACCGCCCGCGCTCGGCGATGAGCCTGTCGGCCAGCGGGTCGGCCCCGCCGTGGTCCTGGCGGTGGTCGGCGCTGCCTGCGCCGTTGTAGGCGAAGTCGAGGGTGAGGTCGCGTTCACGCTGCCAGGCGACGGCCCGGTCGACGTCCGCGGGCGTCATGCGGATCGGGTCGGGGGTGGCGTCGGGGTCCGTGCAGTCCACGTCGCCGGGTGTGCAGTTGAGCGTGGAGTTCCAGCGGTCGTCGGCCGCGAAGACGTCGTCGACGTGGACGGCGAAGTAGTTGCGGGAGGTGCCGAGATGGACGCCGTCGGTCATCCACGCGACGATGCCGCGGGCCAGCAGCCGGAACTGCTGCTGGTATCGGTTGTAGACGAACGTGACGACGAGTTCGCGCCGCCCGTCGTGCCGGTACTCGCCCACCAGGGAGCCCCGCTTGGCGGTGCCGGGGATCGGCGCCTCGACGTACGGGGTGAAGTCGGCACCGGCCACCGGGGTCGACAGGTAGGCGTAACTCTCGCCGACGGTGGGCGAGTTGTCCTCGAAGGGGACCGGGCCGTCGAGGTAACCGAAGGGTCCGGACCGGCCGGCGGCGGTCACCTGGGCCCGCACCCCGTCGACGCTGCCGGAGTAGCCGCCGTAGACCGGATACTGGAGTCCGGCTTCGGGGCGGGCGTACGTGTACGCGTCGACCTGCGGAATGTCGTAGGCCTTCTCGTACGCCACCAGCGCGGCCATCTCGGGGGAGTTCGCCCGGAACGGGTTGTCGCTCGGCAGGACGACGGCCTGGAACCGGGCTCGGTCCCGGCCGTCCACGGTGTCCGCCAGGTAGTCGGCGTCTATTCGGGGCCGGTCGGGGCGGGTGAGGTCGATCTCGGTGTACGGCGTGCCCGCGGCGTCGAGTTCGGCCGCGATGGCGTCGGTGGACGGGCCCCCGTCGCTCACGACGAGCACCCGCAGGTCTATTCGGGGAGCCGGGTCGTCGGCGTGCGCCGCCGTCGCCGGCAGGCCGAGGGCGGCGATGAGCGCGCCCGTCGTGAGCAGGGTGGTGCGTAAGGTCCGCTTCATGCGGTGCTGTCCCCTCCCAGGGCAGGGGCGAGTACGGCTCCGCGGAGCGGACGCACCCCCTCGCGCGACGCCGGCTTCCCCCTCAGAGACCGGTCGTCGACGCATCCGTCGCGTCACATAGTGAGGTGTCTGTGGAGCTTTCGTGGTCCTGCTGCGAAACCTGACGGAAAAACGCGGGCGCGTCGTGGGTCGCCTTCCGAGGCGAAAGCGGGTTCGACGGGCCGTCCCGGCCGTCGCCCGGAGGCCTCCTCGGACGCTGAGGTCCAGGCAGGCCGGGACGCGGTGCACCGGCGGGCCCGGGGGCCCGCCGGTGGGGCTGCCGTCGCCGCGGACCGGTCCGCCGGACGGTCCGTGCGCCGATTTCAGGTCACCGCCGCGCGCGGCGCGGGCCCGTCAGGCGCAGAGGACGCGCGTCTCCGGCGTGTAGACCGGGCCGCCGCTGACGTTCGTGCTGTCGCTGAACTCGGCGTAGAAGTACGAGTAGAAGCCGATGTTGCCGTTGCAGCCGGAGTCGGGGGCGACCTGGAGCGTCAGCGTCACGGTCCGGCTCTGGCCGGGCGGGATGGGTGCGCCGTAGTTGCCGCCGAGGTCGGCGGGGCCGGTGCCGGAGCAGGCCGTGCTGCCGCCGGCCGTGGCGAGGGTGCAGCCGGTGAAGGCGTACTTCAGGTCGGGGCGCTGGGTGGTCAGCCAGGTCGGGTCGATGGTCTGGTAGACGAACCAGATGTCGTAGGTCTTGTTGTTCGTCAGCGTCATGGTCAGGTTCACCGTGCCGCCGGGCGTGGTCGTCGCGGCGTCGGTGGTGAACTTCAGCTCGGCGGGGGCCGGTTCGGCGGCGCTGGCGGAAGGGGCCAGGCCGAAGGCGGCGAGGAGGAGGGCGAGGGCGGCGGTGAGACCGAGGCGTCTCATCAAGGGTGATCGCATGGCCCGGGAGGCTAGGCATCAGCCGCGCACCGCGTCTGCCCCTGTGTCGGCGCCCGGAACCGGCGGCGACCGAAAGTGTGCGTTCTGTGAGGGTGGCGTGGGCGGTTTGTGACGGCGGGGTCCGGATCGTATCCGTGCACCGTGGGACCGGTGCGGCGGTGCGGCCGGGAAGTGCTGAAGCGCCCGGCGGTGGGGTGGGCGCCCGTCGACCTATTGGCGCGTACCGATCGCGTCGCCCTGGTGCGGCCTGGGGAGCGACTCGCCCGCGGCGCCTGATCTCGGCCATGGGGCCATTTCCGGCCGGAGGTTGGGGGCCTTGCCCGGGCTGCCCGGAAGGTGTCACCTGAGGGGTTGTCAGTGCAATTTCACATTACTATGTTACAGCTCACATTGCAGTGGCATGCACGCCTCAAAACTCAAGACGAGCCACTCCCCACATCCGAGGAGCCGCAGGTGTCCCACAAGCCACGCCTGTCTCAGCGCGGATCACTGCGCACCACCCTGCTCGCCGTCGCCGTCACCACGGCGCTGCTCAGCACGGTCAACGCCCCCACCGCCCAGGCGCAGCACCGCACCGACGTCCCCGGGGCCGCGGTCGGCGACGACCGCCGGCCTCACGACGAGATCACCCACCTGGGCAAGGCCCCGGCCCCGCGCACCCCCGACGTCACGGCCCCCGGCGCCCGCCGCGCCGACGGCCGGGTGCCCGGTCCGGTCACCCCCGTCTCGCAGGATCCCGCGCCGGCCCTGGCCGCCTCCTGTGCCCTGGACGACGTCACGGGACTCGGTCCCGAGCGGTTCGCCGACTTCCTCGCCGACCCGGCCGTCACCGCCGACGGCTGTCTGCGCGGCATCCTGTGGACCTGGGACGCCCGTCTCGCGACCGTCATGGACGACGCCCACGTCCAGGCCGTCGCCCGGCGCGCCACCGGCCTCGCCGCCCGCCACGACGGCCGTAACTCCAGCCACTTGCTGGAGATGTTCACCTACCTGCACGCCGTCGCGTACCACGACTTCTCACGCGACGAGATCGACGTCACCGACGCGCCCACCCGGGAGGCCATGCGGCGGGCCGTCCACGGCTTCGGCACCGCCCCGCGCACCTTCGACGCCACCCGCAGCAACGCCGAGACCCTGCGCGAGGCCCTCTACACCGGCAGCGCCCCCGGCCTGCGACATTCCCAACTCGACCTGATCCGCAAGGTGCTGGCCCGCCTCGACCGGTACCACACGGACACCCACGCCGACCCCTCCTGGGGCGGCGCCGCGCTCGCCGCGCTCAGCGTCAACTACCTCGGCCTGTACGAGGGCAACGACGACACCGCCTTCCGGACCGTCGCCGCCCGCAACGACGCGTACCGCGACGCCTTCCGCCGGTTCGCCGGCCACACCCACCTCAAGGGCACGCCCAACGAGTGGACCGTGCGGGACGCCCTCTCGGAGTACGCCCGGTTCGGGGTCATACCCTCCCTGCGTGCCCGGATCGTCGCCGACCTCGGCGCTCTGCTCGCCCCCGTCACCGACACCTGGGGCCGTGGCAGCGCTCCCTGGGCCAAGATCGCGTCCTGGCTCGGCCACTACGACGCCTGCACGCCGTACGCCGTCTGCAAGGACGACATCGAGCGGCAGCTGTTCCCGTACACCTACCGCTACGACAACGGCGCCATGAAGGTCCGCACCGGCCTCGACCGCGCCACCGTCGACCAGCTCTACTACGCGAGCAAGCAGGTCAAGGCCCAGTTCCACCGCGTGCTCGGCACGCAGGCGCCGCTCGCCGGGGACACCAACACCGTCCTGAGCACCGTGCTGTACGCCTCCCGCGCCGACTACGAGAACTACCACCCGCTCCTCACCGGCATGGGCACCGACAACGGCGGCGTCTACATCGAGCGCGGCGCGACCTTCTACACCTACCAGCGGCGCGTCCCGCAGGACTCGCGGCTGACGCTGGAGGAACTGTTCCGCCACGAGTACGGGCACTACCTCAACGGCCGTTGGGCGGTACCGGGTTCCTTCGGTGAAGGTCCCTGGTACCAGGGCGACCGCACGACCGCGATGGACGAGGGCACCGCGGAGTTCTTCGCCGGCTCGACCCGCGCCGACGGCGTCGCCGTCCGCAAGTCCCTGGTGCAGGGCGTCATCCGCGACACCGCGAACGGCGGCCCGCGGATGAGCGTCGACCGGCTCCTGCACGCCACCTACGACGGCGACGGCTTCCGCTTCTACGACTACGCCGGCACGTTCTTCACGTACCTCTGGAACGAACGCCCCGCGCTGCTGCGGGAGATGTACCGGCATCTGCGGGCCGACGACCCGGCCGCCTTCGACGCCTGGCGCCACCGCACCGGCCGCGACACGGCGATCCAGCGGGGCTACGACGCCTTCCTCGACCGGCAGATCGCACGCGTCGCCGACCTGTACGTGCCCCGCACCTCCTACACGCCCGACGGCGGGCTGCGCGAGCGCACGGCCGAAGCGGTCCGCACCACCTTCGCCACCGCCACCTTCACCGACCCGGCCTGCACCGCCGACGGGGACACCGGCATGCCCCGCTTCGCCTGCACGGGACGGATCACCGCCCGCCTCACGGACGCGGGCAGCGCCGACCGGGTCCTCACGGACATGTCCGAGACCGTCGACCGCTTCCTGCTCGACCGGGCCGCTCCCGCCTCACCCAACCTCGCCGACATGAACTGTGCCTTCGGCGTGGTGACGGTCTGGACCGACCGCACCGGCGGCACCGCCGACTACCTCTGCGAGGGTCCGCTGCGCCGCTGAACCCCGGCCGCCGGACCGGTGCGCGCTCTTGTCGGTCCCAGTGCAATGTGAAATATTACTGACGTGCCCACAGAAGAGCGCGCACCTCTGGACGTCGTGATCGTCGGCGCCGGAGTGGTCGGGGCGGCGTGCGCCTACTACGCCACCCGTGCCGGCCTCTCCGTCGCGGTCGTCGACCGCGGCCCCGTCGCCGGCGGCACCACCGGAGCCGGCGAGGGAAACCTCCTCGTCTCCGACAAAGAGGCGGGGCCCGAGCTCGAACTCGCCCTGCTGTCCACCCGGTTGTGGCGAGAACTCGCGGCCGGCCTCCCACCCGAGGACGCCGTCGAACACGAGCTCAAGGGCGGTCTCGTCGTCGCACCCGACGAGACCGCCCTCACCGCGCTGCGCGCCTTCGCGGCCGGGCAGCGCGCGGCCGGCGTCGTGGCACACGAAATACCCCCAGGTGAACTCGCCGCTATGGAACCGCAGTTGGCCCCCGGCCTGGCCGGCGGCTTCCACTACCCGCAGGACGCCCAGGTCCAGCCCGCCAAGGCCGCCGCCGCCCTGCTGCGCGCCGCCCGCCACCGGGGAGCCCGGGTCCGGCTGGGGGAGGAGGTCACCGCGATCCTCACCAGCGCGGCAGGCGCGGTGCGCGGCGTCCGCACCCCGCGCGGAGAGATCCACGCCCCCGCCGTCGTCAACGCCGCCGGCACCTGGGGCGGGCGCGTCGCCGAACTCGCCGGCAGCCACCTGCCCGTCCTGCCGCGCCGCGGTTTCGTCCTGGTCACCGAACCACTGCCGCCCGGCCTGATCCGCCACAAGGTGTACGCCGCCGACTACGTCGCCGACGTCGCCAGCGGCTCGGCCGGCCTCCAGTCCTCCGCCGTCGTCGAAGGCACCCCGGCCGGGCCGGTCCTCATCGGCGCCACCCGCGAACGGGTCGGCTTCGACCGCACCCTGTCCACCGAGGCCCTGCGCCGCCTGGCCGGCCAGGC
>NZ_MUND01000366.1 GCF_002154375.1 Streptomyces glaucescens
TGCCGGGCAGCAGCGGCCGTTCCTCGTCGGCGCTGAGGTAGGGCGGTTCCTCGTGGAAGGTGTCGATCCCCACCGAATGGCCGTAGTGGCCGCGGGTGAAGGAGGGGTAACCGCCTGCGCGGATGTGCCGTTGCGCGGCCTGGAACACCTCGCGGGCGGCGACACCCGGACGGATGACGGACAGGGCTTCCCGGTGGGCGCCGAGCAGGACGTCGTGGAGGCGCCGCGCGGCGGGCTGGACGGTGCGGTAGGCGAAGGTGCGTCCGCCGTCGCCGCGGTAGCCGCCCACGGTGACGCCGCAGTCGAACTTGATGAGGGCACCGTCCGCGAGCACGGGATCGGTCTCCGGATCGGCACCGGCACCGGCCCCGGTGGAAGGGCTGACAGCAGACAGCATCCACTGGTCGCTGTAGCCGGCGTAACGGGGATCGGCCATGGCGGCGGCCAGGACGCCCTGCTGGTAGCGGTTCCGCAGATCGATGGCCGTGAGGCCGGGGCGCAGGTCGCGGACGGCGAAGCTCATGCCCGCTTCGGACAGTTCCGTGGCCCGCCGCAGCCTCTCGATCTCGAAGTCGTATTTCACGCTGCGCAGTTCATACAGGTCGTCTGTCATGTCTTCCCAGGTCAGCTGGGGAGCGAAGGCGGCGACCCGGCGTACGGTGTCGTGCAGGACGTACCGCAGATCCGTGCCGATCCGGGCGCTGAGCAGGTCGCGGTCCGCCAGGACGGAGCGCAGCAGCGCGTCCTGCTCGGCGGTGTCGTACTGGGCCGGACGGCCGCCGGGTGCGGGGGCGGCCGAAGGGTCGGCCAGGTCGCGGGCGTCGCGCAGCTCCACCCATACCCGAAACGGCCGGACGTCGTCGAAACCGGACTCCTCACGGGCTTGTACCGCTTCGAAGTCGCTGACCACCAAGGCGGGCGGCTGGGTGGGGTCGGCCGGGACGACAGCAAGGACCGTGCCGAGCATCCTCCACCACTCCATCAGGAAGAAACTCCGGAAGCCCGTCGTGTAGAAGACGTTCGACGGAGTGTAGGCGATGTAGGCGTCCAAGCCCCGGTCCTGCAGCCGTTTGCGGACGGCGCCGATGATCTGTGTGCGCATGCATCGTCCTCAGCGAATGGGCGCGGTACTGGCGGCGAGCGTTCGCCGTCGCGCGAAAGTGAAGCGCACGCGCAGAAACGCCCCCACCAGGCCAGGTGTGCCCGGTTGAGTCCCAGGTCTCACGACTCGGTAACACTCAGTCACTCATACGACGGACATCTCGACGCACCCCTTCCCAGGGAGTGACGACTGGGGCGGAGTGCGGCGCGCCTGTCTCATGCCCGTGGGGAGCGGACCGGCGACAAGGGTCCTACTGGACACCGCAGTGCTCATCGGTCCGCTCCTTCCGCCACCGCGTCGCGCGGGTGGCAGACGGTCAGGCGTGTCGGGAGCACGGCTTCGGAGCACCGTGATCCCGCCGCCGTGACGTTCGCGGACCGGCCGCCGGCGGCAGAGGGACGACGTGCTCAGGGTGCCCGGACGAGCGGCGGCTCACCCCAGTCGGCGGTCAGCGCTCCCCGTACGGCGTCGACGCCGGCCCGGCCGATGCGCTCGGCGAGCACCGACTCGACGAGCCCGATCACGGCCTGGGCCCGCTCGTGGACGCGCTGCCCCTCGGAGGTGGTGCGGATCAGCCGGCGACGGGCCGAGCCGGGGTCGGGGGCCTGCTCCAGGAGCCCCATGTCGATCAGCCCGTGCACGGCCTGGTGGACCGTCTGGCGGGTGACGCCGATCCGCCGGGCCAGTTCCGAGACGGTGGTGCCCTCGGCGTCGAGCATCGCGAAGACGGACGCCTGCGCGGTGGTCACCGGCTGTTCCCCGGCGGCCTCCATGCTGGCGAAGAGCGCGTCCTCGAACCAGCGCCGGGCTTCGCCGAGCAGTTGGGGCAGATTGGCGGCGCGGTGACTCATGGCTCCCCGAGGCCTCGACGAAACGGCGGACGCGGGAATTATCCCCCTGCCGCCCGGGAGGCGAAGTCGAGGGTCGCGGAGAAGCAGTTCTCGACCTCCTCGTCGGACAGTCCCACCCACAGATGGCCGCCGCCCTCGACCGGCCGGAACTCGGCCCGGCCGCCGGTCTCCCGCAGCGCGCGGACCAGCCGCTCGCCCTGGGCGAAGGGCACGATCGTGTCGGCGGTGCCGTGCTGCACGAGGAAGGGCGGCGCCGTGGCCGTCACCCGGCTCACCGGGCTGGCGGCGCGGGCCCGTTCGGGTGCCGCGGCGAGCGCGGCACCGATCAGCAGGGCCTCGAAGGAGGAGGCGTCGGCCGGGTCGTGGGCACCGGCGGGATGGTCCTCGGCGAGCCGGGTGAGGTCGGACGGGGCGTACCAGACGGCGCAGCCGCGCACGGTGGCCGTGCGGGGCTGCGC
>NZ_MUND01000367.1 GCF_002154375.1 Streptomyces glaucescens
AGGCGGCGGGGCCGCTGCTGACCGCCTTCGGCGAGGACGCGCACATCACGGACGTGCGGATCACCCCGGGCGCCGCCCGGGGCACCACGGTGCCGTTCTCGGTGAGGGCGACGGTGTCCTACGACGGCAGGAGCGAGCCGCTGGCGTACGAGAGCCGGCTCACCGTGGTGCGCGGGGTCACCACCGGGCGGGCGCTGGTGGACTGGAAGCCGTCGGTCGTCCACCCGGCGCTGAAGGAGGGGGACACGCTCGTCACGGAGGAGTCGGCGAGCCCGCCGATCGAGGCCGTGGACCGCGACGGCACGGTGCTGGACGAGGACGAGTACCCCTCCCTCGGCCCGATCGTGGACGAGCTGCGCGAGCGCTACGGCGACAAGGCCGGCGGCACCCCGGGCGTCGAACTCGTGGTGCGGCACGCGGAGGGGACCGGCGCGGCCGACACCTCGCTGCTGACCCTCGCCGAGGGCGAGGCGGGGCGGCTGCAGACGACGCTGAGCGCGACCGCGCAGGCCGCGGCCGAGAAGGCGGTGAAGCGGTACCCCGAGTCGTCCGTGGTCGCCGTCAAGCAGAGCACCGGCGAGGTGCTGGCGGTCGCCAACAACCGCGCGGACGGCTGGAACGCGGCGTTCCTGGGGCAGGTGGCGCCCGGCTCGACGATGAAGACACTCAGCGCGGCCATGCTCATCGACACCGGGCTGACGAGCATGGACGGCCCGGCGCCCTGTCCTCCCACGGCGGTCTCGGAGAGCCAGACCTTCGGTAACCTGCCCGGGCTGGAGCCCAACCCGAACGCCACCCTCTCGGAGAGCTTCGCCCGGTCCTGCAACACGGCCTTCGTCAAGTTCGCCGACGAGGTGCGGGCCGACTCCCTGACCCGCGAGGCCGAGGACCGCTTCGGCATCGGCCGCACCTGGCAGGTCGGCGTCCCCTCCTTCGACGGCTCGGTGCCCGCCTCCGGCGGCCCGGACACCGCGGCCAACCTGCTCGGCCAGGGCCAGGTCCAGATGAATCCGCTGAACATGGCGTCGGTGACCGCGACCGCGACGACGGGCGCCTTCCGGCAGCCGGTGATCGTGCCGCGGGCCCTCGACGACCGGGAACTCGCCACCGCGCGCGGGCTCGACGCGAGCACCGTCCAGCAGTTGCGGGCGATGATGAACCGCACCGCCACCAGCGGCACCGCGGCCCAGGTGATGGCCGGGCTGAGTGGCAGCATCGGCGCGAAGACCGGCACCGCCGAGGTCGACGGGGCCAAGGCCAACAGCTGGTTCACCGGCTACCGCGACGACGTCGCGGCGGCGGCCATGGTGCAGCAGGGCGGGCGCGGCGGTGACGCGGCGGGTCCCATCGTGGCATCGGTGCTCCGCGCGGGCGGCTGACGGGACTCCCCGAAGGGGAGCGAACGCACGCCGTGCGGGTGGCTGATGTCACGCGCGCCGGACGGGACTCTAGGGTGGTGCCGTCGTTGCAGACGGTGAAGGCTGTGGGCCGCACAGGCCATGAGAGACCGGCGCTCCGGAACACCCGGGGCGCCGCGGAGGATCGGGAACGCAGTGGGTAACAGAAGGCGCGTCGCCGAGCGGCGGAAGACGAGACCCGTCGTCATCGGCGGGATGATCGCCGTGGTCGTCGGCGGCGCCGGGGTCGGCGCCTACGCGCTGCTGGGCGGCGGCGCCACGGCCGAGGACGGGACGGCCGGCGCCACCGAGGCGCGCGTCAAGTCGGTACCGACGGGTCCGCTGTCCGCCACCGAGGTCACCGGCACGGCCCAGCGCTTCCTCACCGCCTGGCAGCAGGGCGAGGTGGCGCAGGCCGCCGCCGTCACCGACGACGCCCGGGCGGCCACCGGCCTGCTCACCGGCTGGACCAGGAGCGCCCACGTCGAGAAGGTCACTCTCGCCCCCGGCCCCCGTGCCGGTGACAAGGTGCCGTTCACGGTCAGGGGCACGGTCACCTACAAGGGCGTCAGCAAGCCGCTGGTGTACGACAGCGCGCTGACCGTGGTGCGGCGCGCCTCGGACGGCAGGCCGCTGGTCGACTGGGCGCCGGCGGTGGTCCACCCGGAGCTGCGCGAGGGCGACACCCTCGTCACCGGCGAGGCGGGCACCCCGCCCGTGAAGGCGCTTGACCGGGACGGCGGCGAGCTGACGACGAAGAAGTACCCCTCCTTGGGCCCGGTGCTCGACGGGCTGCGCGAGAAGTACGGCAAGACGGCGGGCGGCACGGCGGGTGTCGAGCTGCGGGTGGTGCGCGGCAAGGAGTCCGCGGCGAAGAAGCTGTCCGACAAGACGTTGCTGGAGCTGAGCGAGGGCACGCCCGGCACCGTGAAGACGACGCTCAGCCCCCGGATGCAGGCCGCCGCGGAGAGGCAGGTCGCCGCGAAGGCGCGCGCCTCGGTCGTCGTCCTCAAGCCGTCGACCGGCGAGATCCTGGCGGTGGCGAACTCCTCGCCGGGCTTCAACACCGCCTTCCAGGGCTCGCTCGCACCCGGTTCCACGATGAAGGTCATCACCTCCTCGATGCTCATCGAGAAGGGGCTGGCCTCGGCGGACAAGGCGCACCCGTGCCCGAAGTTCTTCACGTACGGCAACTGGAAGTTCCAGAACGACGACAAGTTCGAGATCAAGGGCGGAACCTTCAAGGCGAGCTTCGCGCGGTCCTGCAACACGGCCTTCATCAGCCAGGCGCCGAAGCTGAAGGACGACGATCTGACCAAGCAGGCCCAGCAGGTGTTCGGGCTGTCGCTGAACAACTGGGCGGTCGGCGTGCCGACGTTCGACGGTTCGGTGCCGGTGGAGTCGAAGGCGCAGATGGGCGCGGCGCTGATCGGCCAGGGCGGGGTGCGGATGAACCCGCTGAACATGGCGTCGGTGTCGGCCACGGTGAAGTCGGGTGTGTTCCGGCAGCCGTATCTGGTCGCCCCGTCGGTGGACGGGCGCGCCCTGGCCACGGCCTCGCGCACCATGTCGGCGTCGACGCTGGCCCAGTTGCGGGACCTGATGTCCTACACGGCGGCGTACGGCACGGCCGCGGAGGCGATGGCCGGGGTGGCCGGTGACGTCGGCGCGAAGACCGGCTCGGCCGAGGTGGACAACCAGAAGAAGCCGAACGGCTGGTTCACCGCGTACCGGGACGACCTGGCGGCCGCGGGTGTCGTCCAGGCGGCCGGGCACGGCGGTGAGACGGCGGGGCCGATCGTGGCCGCGCTGCTGAAGCTCGGGGACTGATCACCCGGCGGCGGAGACGGGGACGGTCGTGTAGGTGCGGCGCAGGAAGCGCATCAGTGCCTTGGTGTCGAGCTGGACCACCGAGACGCCGTGCGCGTCGTGGAACTCGACCACGGCCTGGACGCGCCCGCACGGCCACACCCGCACGCTGCCGGTCCCGGCGGGCGCGCGCAGGCCCTGTTCGAGAAGCTCGCGTTCGAAGGACCACTCGTGGTCGCCGGGGAGATTTATCCGTACCGCGCGCGGGTCGACGTCGGGGTCGTACCGGAGGATGACCGGAACCGCTCGTTGATCGTCGTCCACCTGGTCGTCGGCGTCGGTGACGATGTGGGCCCGCGCGTACTGCTCGACCACAGACATGGAAGGACCCCTTACCCAGCGTGACCTACGCGGAAACGGTGCATCCGCTTTCTTCTCTCATGTCCCATATTCCACTCTTCACACCTTCGGGGCCACAAGAGACGAGCTCGCTCTTGCAAAGGGTTCGCATTAGGCCACTATCATCGAACGGTGCATGTACCTGACGGATTCATCGACGCCCCCACCTCCGTGGCCACCGGAGTCGTCGCCGCGGGCGCCGTCGCCGTGAGCCTGCGCGGCGCGCGCCGCGAGCTCGACGAGCGCACCGCGCCCCTGGCCGGCCTCGTCGCGGCGTTCATCTTCGCCGTCCAGATGCTGAACTTCCCGGTCGCCGCCGGGACCAGCGGTCATCTGCTCGGCGGCGCGCTCGCCGCGATACTCGTCGGCCCGTACACCGGCGTGCTGTGCATATCCGTCGTCCTGCTCATGCAGGGCATCCTCTTCGCGGACGGCGGTCTGACCGCGCTCGGCGTGAACATCACCGACATGGCGGTGGTCACGGTGATCGTCGCCTACGCCGTCTTCCGCGGCCTGGTGAAGGTGCTGCCGCGCACCCGCCGCTCCGTCACCGCCGCCTCGTTCGTGGCGTCGCTGCTCTCCGTGCCCGCCGCGGCCCTCGCCTTCACCTTCCTGTACTGGATCGGCGGCACCACCGACGTCGCCATCGGCAAGGTCGCCGGCGCCATGGTCGGCGTGCACCTCCTCATCGGCATCGGCGAGGCCGCGATCACCGCGCTCACCGTCGGCGCCGTGATCGCCGTCCGTCCCGACCTGGTGCACGCCGCCCGCGATCTGCGCGCCCCGCTGAAGCTGCGGGTGGGCGGCGAACTCGTCGACGCGCCCGCCCCCGAGGCCGCCCCGGCCGCGGCCCGCACCTCGCACCGCACGGTGTGGCTCGCCGGGCTCGCCGCGTCCGTGGTCCTCGCCGGGTTCGTCAGCTTCTACGCCTCCGCCGACCCCGACGGTCTGGAGAAGGTCGCCGCCGACCACGGCATCGACCGGAAGGCGGAGGAGCACGCGGTCGCCGACTCCCCGCTCGCCGACTACGGCGTCAAGGACGTCGACGACGCCCGCCTTTCCGGCGGTCTCGCCGGAGTGATCGGTGTCGGCCTGACCGTCGTCGCGGGCAGCGCGGTGTTCTGGGCGGTGCGCCAACGCCGCGCCGGCGACACCTCGCCGTCGTCCACCACCGTCGAGAACGTCTGACGCCGTCATGGGCGCAGGGCACGCGCATCGGCTCTACCGGCGGGGCGACTCGCCGGTGCACGCGCTGCCGCCGCACACCAAGCTCGCCGCCGTCTTCGCCTTCGTGCTGGTCGTGGTCTCCACCCCGCGCGAGGCGATGTGGGCGTTCGGGGTGTACGCGTTGCTCCTCGCCGTCGTCGCCCACCACGCGCGCGTGCCCGCCGGTTTCCTCCTCAAGCGGCTGCTGATCGAGGTGCCGTTCGTCGCGTTCGCGGTGCTCATGCCGTTCGTCGCGGAGGGCGAGCGGGTCGAGGTGCTGGGGCTGTCGCTCAGTGTCAGCGGACTGTGGGGCGCCTGGAACGTGCTCGCCAAGGGCACCCTCGGCGTCGCCGCCTCCGTGCTGCTGGCCGCCACCACCGAGCTGCGGGAACTGCTGCTCGGCCTGCAACGGCTGAAGCTGCCGCCCCTGCTGGTGCAGATCGCCTCCTTCATGATCCGCTACGGCGACCTCATCACCGACGAGATGCGGCGCATGCGGATCGCGCGGGAGTCCCGCGGGTTCGAGGCGCGCGGAGTGCGGCACTGGGGCGTGCTCGCCAAGTCGGCGGGCGCCCTGTTCATCCGCTCCTACGAGCGCGGGGAGCGGGTGCACCTGGCCATGGTGAGCCGCGGATACGCCGGTGCCATGCCGGTGATCGACGAGGTGGCCGCGTCCCGGGCGCAGTGGTCGCACGCCCTCGCTCTGCCCGCCGCCGCCCTCGTCGTCTGCCTGCTGGGATGGATGCTGTGACCGATACGCCCGCCGACACCGCCCCTTCCCTGGAGGTCTCCGGCCTCGCCTTCGCCTACCCCGACGGGCACCAGGCCCTGTTCGGTGTGGACTTCTCGATCGCGCGGGGCGAGCGGGTCGCGCTGCTCGGGCCGAACGGCGCCGGCAAGACGACCCTGGTCCTGCACCTCAACGGCATCCTGTCCGGCGGCACCGGCACCGTGACGGTCGCCGGGCTGCCCGTCGGCAAGCGGCACATGGCTCAGATCCGGCGCAAGGTCGGAATCGTCTTCCAGGACCCGGACGACCAGCTGTTCATGCCGACCGTGCGGGAGGACGTGGCGTTCGGGCCCGCGGCGGCGGGGCTGAAGGGCGCAGAGCTGGAGGCCCGGGTGGACCGGGCGCTGGAGCGGGTCGGCATGGCGGAGTTCAAGGACCGTCCGCCGCACCACCTCTCCTTCGGGCAGCGGCGCCGGGTGGCCGTCGCGACCGTGCTGGCCATGGAGCCGGAGATCCTGGTGCTGGACGAGCCGTCGTCCAACCTGGACCCCGCCTCCCGCCGGGAGCTGGCCGACATCCTGCGCTCCCTGGACGTGACCGTGCTGATGGTCACCCACGATCTGCCGTACGCGCTGGAGCTGTGCCCGCGTTCGCTGGTCCTCAGCGAGGGTGTGATCGCGGCCGACGGGCCGACCGGCGAGCTGCTGTCCGACGACGCGCTGATGCGCGCCCACCGGCTGGAGCTGCCGTTCGGCTTCGACCCGCGGTCCGTGACAATGGGCGCGTGACGCGCCGAGACGACGAGGGAGCGGAGCGGCCCGGGGAGTCCTCCGGGCCGCCGCTCCTGGACCAGCAGCTGTGCTTCGCGCTGTACGCCGCCCAGCGCGCGGTGACCGCCGCGTACCGGCCGCTCCTGGAGGAGCTGGGCCTCACCTACCCGCAGTACCTGGTGCTGCTGGTGCTGTGGGAGCGCGGCGAGACGACCGTGAAGGACCTGGCGGGCGCGCTGCGGCTGGACTACGGCACGGTGTCGCCGCTGCTCAAGCGGATGGAGGGCGCCGGTCTCGTCCGCCGGGAGCGCTCACCGCACGACGACCGTTCGGTGCTCGTCGCGGGCACGGGGCGCGCGGAGGAACTGCGGGAGCGTGCGGCGTGCGTCCCCGGCGCCCTGCTCACGGCGACGGGGCTCGGCGCGGCGGACGTCGCCCGGCTGCGCGAGGAGCTGTGGCACCTCGCCCACCGGGCGG
>NZ_MUND01000368.1 GCF_002154375.1 Streptomyces glaucescens
GGCGGGCGCCCGCCCGATCGCGCCGTACATGGGCCGGGGCAGGATCGGCTGCGGGGTGGGGATGGAGGCGTTGGCGTCGCCCATCTGCGCGTAGGCGATCTGCCCGCCCTTGAGGACGAGGAGCGGCTTGACGCCGAAGAAGGCCGGTTCCCACAGCACCAGGTCGGCGAGCTTGCCGCGCTCGACGGAGCCGATCTCGTGGGCGAGTCCCTGGGCGAGCGCCGGGTTGATCGTGTACTTCGCGACGTACCGCCGCACCCGGTGGTTGTCCGCGCGCCCGTCGCCGGGCAGGGCACCGCGCCGCCGTTTCATCACGTGCGCGGTCTGCCAGGTGCGCAGCACGACCTCGCCGACGCGGCCCATGGCCTGCGAGTCGGAGGAGATGATCGAGATGGCGCCCAGGTCGTGCAGGATGTCCTCGGCGCCGATCGTCGAGGGGCGGATGCGGGACTCGGCGAACGCCAGGTCCTCGGGGACCGCCGGGTTCAGGTGGTGGCACACCATCAGCATGTCGAGGTGTTCCTCGGCGGTGTTGACGGTGAACGGTCGGGTCGGGTTGGTGGAGCTGGGCAGCACGTGCGGCTCGGAGACCACGGTCATGATGTCCGGCGCGTGCCCGCCGCCCGCGCCCTCGGTGTGGTAGGCGTGGATGCCGCGCCCGGCGATCGCGGCGAGGGTGTCCCCCACGAACCCGGCCTCGTTGAGCGTGTCCGTGTGGATCGCGACCTGGATGCCGGTCCGGTCGGCGACGGTGAGCGCGGCGTCGATGACGGCGGGGGTGGAGCCCCAGTCCTCGTGCAGCTTCAGCCCGAGCGCGCCGCCGCGGATCTGGGACAGCATCGCCTCGTGGGAGACCGTGTTGCCCTTGCCGAGGAAGCCGATGTTGAGCGGGTACTGCTCCATCGCCTCCAGCATCCGGGCCAGGTGCCAGGGGCCGGGGGTGACGGTGGTGGCCTTGGAGCCCTCGGCGGGACCGGTGCCGCCGCCGACGAGGGTGGTGATGCCCGACGCCAGCGCCTCGTCGGCGACCTGCGGGCAGATGAAGTGGACGTGCGCGTCGATGGCTCCCGCGGTGACGATCCGTCCGTTGCCCGCGATCACCTCGGTCTCCGGGCCGAGCACCAGATCGGGGTGGACCCCGTCCATGGTGTCGGGGTTGCCCGCCTTGCCGATGCCGGTGATGCGGCCGTCGCGGATGCCGATGTCGGCTTTGACGACGCCCCAGTGGTCGATGATCACGGCGCCCGTGACGACCGTGTCGGGGGTGCCGTCGGCCCGTGTGGCCCGGGACTGCCCCATGGACTCGCGGATGACCTTGCCGCCGCCGAACACGGCCTCGTCACCGGCGAGTCCGGGTCCGCCGGAGCGGTCCTCCTCGATCTCGACGAGCAGATCGGTGTCGGCGAGCCGGATCCGGTCGCCGGTGGTCGGGCCGAACAGATCGGCGTACGCGGCGCGCGACAGCTCAGGCATCGAGGGCACCTCCGGTCTCCCCGCGCAGGCCGAGCACGATCCGGGCGCCGGCGATCGGGACCAGTTCGACGTCGACGGGGATGCCGGGCTCGAACCGCACGGCGGTGCCGGCGGCGACGTTGAGCCGCTTGCCGCGCGCGGCGGCACGATCGAAGTCCAGGCCGGGGTTGGCCTCGGCGAAGTGGTAGTGGGAGCCGACCTGGACCGGCCGGTCGGCGGCGTTGAGGACGGTCAGCCGGGTGACCTCGCGGCCCGCGTTGACGACGATCGGGTCCTCGGCGAACAGGATCTCTCCGGGAGTCATCGAGGCCACCTCAGACGATCGGCTCGTGGACGGTGACGAGCTTGGTGCCGTCCGGGAAGGTCGCCTCGACCTGGACGTCGTGGATCATCTCGGGGACGCCCTCCATGACGTCGTCCCGGGTGAGCACCGCGCGGCCGGAGGACATGAGTTCGGCCACGGTGCGGCCGTCCCGCGCGCCTTCGAGGATGTGCGAGGTGATGAGGGCGACCGCCTCGGGGTGGTTCAGTCTGAGCCCGCGGGCCCGGCGCTTCTCGGCGACGTCGGCCGCCACATGGATCAGCAGCCTCTCCTGCTCGTGCGGGGTCAGTTGCACGTCCCACCTCACATCCTCGCTCCGGGCCGTGCGGGGCCCGGCTGCCGCGGCCACCGCGTCGGGGATAGATGTAACACACAAACAAATGGCGCGATTCGGCGCGATCGGGAAAGAAGAACCCCTGGTGGCGTGGAGCGGCAGGCTAGTTCGCCGGAGTTTCAACGACGTTAACCAGCCCTTGATCCCGTCATGACTCGTCGCTGGTCCGCCCCATACTCATCAGTGCCCGCAGACCGTTGCGGAGCACCTCGACCGGCACCGGCCCGAACAGCGACTGCTGCACGATGAACCCCTGCGCGGCGGCGATCATCGTGCGGGCCACGTCGTCCGCGGGGAGGTCGTCCCGCATCAGCCCGCTGCGCTGGTAGGCCCGGACGACCGTGGTCCAGGCCGCCCGCACGGCGTCGTAGCCCTCGCGCAGCACGGCGGCCAGCTCCTCGTTGCGCGCGGTCTCCGTCCACACCTGGACGACGAGACGCGGGAAGGCCGGCTGCCCGTCGGCGCCGAGGAATCCGCGGGCCTCCAGCGTCCGTCCGAGGACCGTGGCGACCAGGACGTCGGGAGCGGGCGGCGGGCTCTGCCGGGCGGCCTCCTCGAACGCGGCCCGGACCTCCCTCATGACCTCGGCGACGATCGCGCCGATCAGCTCCTCCTTCCCGCTGAAGTACCGGTAGACGGCGCCCGCGGAGAGGTCGATCTCCTTGAGCACGTCCTGCATGGAGGTGGCGTGGAAGCCGTTGCGGGCGAAGCAGAGCGCGGCACCGTCGAGGATCTGGCGGCGGCGGGCGTCGAGGTGTTCCTGGGATACGCGGGCCATGGTCCACAACTTAAAACGAACGTTCCTTCTTGACAAGGAACGACCACCGGCGGGACGGTGGAAGCAAGAAAAACGAACGATCCTTCGCTATGGCGGCGCCCCCTTCCCGGGCGCCGGATCAAGCACCAGGGAGATCCTCATGTCCGCTCCCCGCACCCCGGCCGCGGCGCGTCGGCTGATCGCGGCAGTCGTCCTCGTCCCTGTGGTGGCCGCGCTGGCCCTGTGGGCCTTCGCCTGGCCCGCCGCCCGCACCGCACCGCGCGACCTGCCGCTCGGCGTCGCCGGTCCCGCCGCCGCGGCCGCACAGGCCGAACAGCGGCTGACCCGGCACGAGGGCGCCTTCGCCGTCCACCGCTACCCCGACGAGGCCGCCGCCCGGGACGCGATAGCGGACCGGGAGGTGTACGGCGCGGTCGTCGTCACCGAGCACGGCCCCCGGCTGCTCACCGCCTCCGCCGCGAGCCCGGCGGTCGCGCAGCTGCTGCGGCAGGCGGTGGCCGAGCCCGCGGCCGCCGACGGCGCGCACGTCCCGACGGTCGACGTCGTGGCCGCCCCGGCGGACGATCCGCGTGGCGCGGCCTTCGGCGCCAGCGCGCTGCCCCTGACACTGGCCGGACTGGCGGCCGGTGCCGTGGTCACCCTGCTGGGGCTGCGCGGCCTGCCCGCCCTGGCCGCGCTCGTCGGCGCCTCGGCCCTGGTCGGCGTGGTCGCCGCCGCGATCGCGCACAGCTGGCTGGGCGTCCTGACCGGCCACTGGTGGGCCGAGGCCGGGGTGTTCGGGCTGGCCTCGCTGGCCGTGGCGAGCGCCGTCGCCGGGCTCGCCGCCCTGCTGGGCACCGCCGGGACGGGCCTCATGGCCGCCGTGATGATGCTGCTCGGCAACCCGTTCTCCGGCGCTTCCTCCGCGCCGGAGATGCTGCCGGCGCCGGCCGGCGCGGTCGGCCAGTGGCTGCCGCCGGGCGCCGGAGTGTCCCTGCTGCGCTCGGTGGCGTACTTCGACGGCGCGGCGGCGACCGGCCCGGCCCTCACCCTGACCTGGTGGGCGGTACTGGGGCTCGGGGCGGTACTGCTCGGCGCGGCCCTGAAGTCCCGTACGCCGGCGGCGGCCGGACCGGCGTCCGAACGCGAGCCCGCGCTCGCCCGCTGAACCCCGGCCGGGCAGCCGGCCGGCACCGACCGTGCGTCCCCGCGGTAGCGGACGGGGGCGCACGGTCTCGTTCGCCCGGCGGTGCGACCACGGCCGGCGGCGGGCCGCAGCGGTGGCGGGCCGCAGCGAGGGCGGACCGGGCGGACCGCTATGAGGGGTGGGCCGCTGTGAGGTGCGGTG
>NZ_MUND01000369.1 GCF_002154375.1 Streptomyces glaucescens
CCCTGAGGCTGCTTCTCCCGTCCCCCTGGGGCTTGCCCCTCCCGGACCGACGCTTCGGCCCTGGACGGGCCTCGTCCTCACACGCGGGACGCGCTGATGCCCGCCGCCCCGGGCACGCGAAAGGCCCCGAACCGTCAGGTTCGGGGCCTTCGTCGCCGTACATCCGCCACGGCCGTCAGGGCAGCTGGGCCGCCCGCGCCTCGCGGCGGTTGTCGCGGAAGTTGTTCACCCGGCGGGCCGTGGCGAACAGCGGGATCACCGCGCCGAGGACCAGCTGGAGCGCGCAGCCGGCCTGGAGGAGCAGCTGGCCGCCGGGGGCGTCGAAGGCCCAGGCGGCGAGCAGACCCATCGCGGAGACGATCCAGGAGAGCATCGCCACCGCCAGCGGGCCGCGCGGCTTCGGGTACTCGACCCGGCTGACCATCAGCCACGCCGTGCCGAGGATCGCCAGCAGCGTCGCCTCGAAGGGCAGCTCCAGCAGCACGATGGAGACCACCGTGAGCGCGCCGAAGGGGCTCGGCATGCCCTGGAACGTGCCGTCCTTCACCGTCACGCAGGAGAATCTCGCGAGCCTGAGCACCACCGCCAGCAGCACGACGATCGCGCCGACCGCCGCCACCCGCTGGTGCGCGTCGTTCGCGACCATGCCGTAGACCAGGACGAAGTACGCCGGGGCCAGGCCGAAGCTGATCAGGTCGGAGAGGTTGTCCAGCTCGGCGCCCATCGGGGAGGAGCGCAGCTTGCGCGCCACCAGGCCGTCGAACAGGTCGAAGACCGCCGCGCACAGCATCAGGATCACCGCGGTGGCCGCGCTGTGGCGGGCCATGCCGGTCTCCTGGCTGCCCGTGAGGTGCGGGATCAGGATGCCGGTGGTGGTGAAGTACACCGCCATGAAGCCGCACGTGGCGTTGCCGAGGGTGAGGGTGTCCGCTATCGACAGGCGGAGCGAGAGCGGCATCTCCTCCTCGTCGTCCTCGATGGCCTCGGGGACCCAGCCCGGCTGCGCCTCCGGATCAGTCACGGTCAATGCGAGTCACCCCAGCCACTGTCTTCTGGCCGACCTCCACCGCGACCTCCACGCCCTCGGGCAGGTACAGGTCGACCCGGGAGCCGAAGCGGATCAGGCCGATCCGCTCGCCCTGCTCCACCTTGGTCCCCTGCGGGATGTAGGGGACGATGCGACGGGCCACCGCGCCGGCGATCTGGATCATCTCGATGTCGCCCAGCTCCGTGTCGAAGTGCCACACGACCCGCTCGTTGTTCTCGCTCTCCTTGTTGAAAGCGGGAACGAAGCCTCCCGGGATGTGCTCCACCGACGTCACCGTGCCGGCCAGCGGCGCGCGGTTGACGTGGACGTTGAGCGGGCTCATGAAGATCGCGACGCGGGTCCGTCCGTCCTTCCACGGCATGATGCTCTGCACCACACCGTCGGCGGGCGAGATGACCCGGCCCGTGGCGATCTCGCGCTCGGGGTCGCGGAAGAACCACAGCATCCCCGCCGCGAGCGCGGTGGCGGGGACGGCGACGGCCTTGGCAGCGCCGGAGCGGCGGGCCTTGGCCAGGCTGAGGGCTGCGGTGGCGACGGTCGGGAGAAGCCACGGCGATGCTCCGCGCGCGAGGCGTACGCCGACTCGGCTGTCGCGAGGTGCAGAGGTTTGGCTGTGGGGCATGGATGACCTTCGTAGCGGATGATGCCGCGCTTCTCGGGGGGACGGCGGCTTTCTCGCGATCGTAGCGGCTAACCGCCACAACTGGGTAAGTCGGGAAGCCGAGTCGGCGGCCGAAGAGTGCCTACGGGGTGTGATCTTCTTCTCGAAGAAAACACCCCGTTCCGGGCAATCAGCCCTGGAATCGATACTCTTCGAGCAGCCTCCGCCCGATGATCATTTTCTGGATCTCGGCGGTACCTTCACCGATGAGCAGCATCGGGGCCTCCCGGTAGAGGCGCTCGATCTCGTACTCCTTGGAGAAGCCGTAGCCGCCGTGGATCCGGAAGGCATCCTCCACGACCTCCTTGCAGTACTCGGAGGCGAGGTACTTCGCCATCCCTGCTTCGAGGTCGTTTCGCTCCCCGGAGTCCTTTTTGCGCGCTGCGTTCACCATCATGGCATGGGCGGCCTCGACCTTGGTAGCCATTTCGGCGAGCTTGAACTGGATCGCCTGGTGCTGGGCGATCGGCTTGCCGAACGTGTGACGCTGCTGGGCGTACTGGACGCCCAGCTCGAACGCGCGCTGAGCGACGCCGCAACCACGCGCCGCGACGTTGACGCGGCCGACCTCGACGCCGTCCATCATCTGGTAGAAGCCGCGTCCGGTGACCCCGCCGAGCACCCGGTCGGCCGGAATCCGCAGGCCGTCCATGATGAGCTCGGTGGTGTCGACCCCCTTGTAGCCCATCTTGTCGATCTTGCCCGGAATGGTCAGGCCGGGGCGGACCTCACCGAAGCCGGGCTCCTTCTCGACCAGGAAGGTGGTCATCGACCTGTGGGGTGCGGTCCCCTCGGGGTGTCCTTCGTCACTTCGCACGAGAACGGCCACCAGGGACGACGTGCCGCCGTTCGTGAGCCACATCTTCTGGCCGGTGAGGACGTACTCGTCGCCGTCCTTGACCGCCTTGGACGTGATCGCCGACACATCCGAGCCGAGGCCCGGCTCCGACATCGAGAAGGCGCCGCGGATGTCGCCGGCCGCCATCCTCGGCAGGAAGTGGTCCTTCTGCTCCTGCGTGCCGTGCTGCTTGAGCATGTACGCCACGATGAAGTGCGTGTTGATGATGCCGGACACCGACATCCAGCCGCGGGCGATCTCCTCCACGCACAGCGCGTACGTCAGCAGCGACTCGCCCAGACCCCCGTACTCCTCGGGGATCATCAGACCGAAGAGGCCCAGCTCCTTCAGGCCGTCCACGATCGCTTGCGGGTACTCGTCGCGGTGCTCCAGCTCCGTCGCGACCGGGATGATCTCCTTGTCCACGAAGTCGCGGACCGTGGAGAGGATCTCCCGCTGGACGTCCGTGAGGCCGTGGGTCTGGGCGAGGCGGGCCATGGTTACTTCTCCTGCTCCTTGAGCTGGGGGCGGCCCGGCTGCTCGCCGCCGCGCTCCTTGATGTACGTCTCGGTCGGCACCATCACCTTGCGGCGGAAGACGCAGACCAGCGTGCCGTCCTGCTTGTAGCCCTTGGTCTCGACGTAGACGATGCCGCGGTCGTTCTTCGACTTCGACGGCCACTTGTCGAGCACGGTCGTCTCGCCGTAGATCGTGTCGCCGTGGAAGGTCGGCGCCACGTGCTTCAGCGACTCGATCTCCAGGTTGGCGATCGCCTTGCCGGAGATGTCCGGCACGCTCATGCCGAGCAGCAGGGAGTAGATGTAGTTCCCGACCACCACGTTCTTGCCGAAGTCCGTCGTCTTCTCGGCGTAGTTCGCGTCCATGTGGAGCGGGTGGTGGTTCATGGTGAGGAGACAGAACAGGTGGTCGTCGTACTCCGTGACCGTCTTGCCCGGCCAGTGCTTGTACACCGCGCCGACCTCGAACTCCTCGTACGTGCGTCCGAACTGCATCGCGCTCAGGCCTCCGGGATCTCGAACGTGCTGGTGCGCCGCATGCCGGCGGCCCGGCCCTTGCCCGCGATGACCAGGGCCATCTTGCGGCTGGCCTCGTCGATCATCTCGTCGCCGAGCATCGCGGAGCCCTTCTTGCCGCCCGCCTCGGACGTGTAGTACTCGTACGCGTCCAGGATCAGCTCGGCGTGGTCGTAGTCCTCCTGGGAGGGCGAGAAGACCTCGTTGGCGGCGTCGACCTGGCCGGGGTGCAGCACCCACTTGCCGTCGAAGCCGAGCGCGGCGGCGCGGCCGGCGACCTCGCGGAAGCCGTCGACGTTGCGGATCTGGAGGTAGGGGCCGTCGATCGCCTGGAGGTCGTTGGCACGGGCGGCCATCAGGATCTTCATCAGGATGTAGTGGTAGGCGTCCGCCGGGTAGCCGGGCGGCTGCTCACCCACGACCAGCGACTTCATGTTGATGGAGGCCATGAAGTCGGCCGGGCCGAAGATGATCGTCTCGATGCGCGGGGAGGCCTGCGCGATCTCGTTGACGTTGTTCAGGCCCTGCGCGTTCTCGATCTGCGCCTCGATGCCGATCCGGCCGACCTCGAAGCCCATCGTCTTCTCGATCTGGGTCAGGAGGAGGTCCAGCGCCACGATCTGCTGCGCGTTCTGCACCTTCGGCAGCATGATGCAGTCCAGGTTCGGGCCGGCGCCCTCGACGACCGTGACGACGTCGCGGTACGTCCACTCGGTCGTCCAGTCGTTGACGCGCACCACGCGGGTCTTGCCGGTCCAGTCGCCCTCGTTGAGGAACTTCACGATGGTGTGCCGCGCCTCGGGCTTGGCGAGCGGGGCGCACGCGTCCTCCAGGTCGAGGAAGACCTGGTCCGCCGGGAGGCCCTGCGCCTTCTCCAGGAAGCGCGGGTTGCTTCCCGGGACCGCCAGGCAGGAACGGCGGGGACGCAGACGGTTGACGGTCATGCGGGGACCTCCAGGGGGTCGAGCTTGTTCGCGTTCCGGATCTCGTCCACGATCCGGCCGATGATGCCGGTGATGTCGAAGTCCTTCGGGGTGAAGACCGCGGCCACTCCGGCGGCGCGCAGCTGTTCGGCGTCACCGCTGGGGATGATGCCACCGGCGATCACCGGTATATCTGTGGCACCGGCCACACGCAGCCGTTCCAGCACGTCCGGGACCAGCTGGGCGTGCGAGCCGGACAGGATGGACAGGCCCACCGCGTGCACGTCCTCGGCGAGCGCGGCGTCCACGATCTGCTCCGGGGTGAGCCGGATGCCCTGGTAGACCACCTCGAAGCCGGCGTCCCGGGCCCGCACCGCGATCTGCTCGGCCCCGTTGGAGTGCCCGTCCAGGCCCGGCTTGCCGACCAGGAAGCGCAAGCGGGCGACGCCCATCTCCTGGGCGGTCAGCTCCACCTTGCGGCGCACCTGGGCCAGCTTGGAGCCCTCCTCGGCGGGGATGGCCACCGGCGCCGACGACACGCCCGTGGGGGCGCGGAACTCGCCGAACACCTCACGCAGGGCCCCGGCCCACTCGCCGGTGGTGACGCCGGCGCGGGCGCACTCCAGGGTGGCCTCCATCAGGTTGCCGGTGCCCTTGGCGGCCTCCTTCAGCCGCTCCAGCGCCTTGCAGGGGCGCGGGTGGTTGAAGGGCGGCTGGTAGCGGGTGTCGCGCCAGTTCCGCAGCGACTCGACGACCCGGGCCTCGACGGCCGGGTCGACGGTCTGGATCGCGGTGTCCAGGTCCGCGGTGAGCGGGTTCGGCTCGGTCGTCTCGAAGACGTTGACGCCGACGATCTTCTCCTGGCCGGACTCGATCCGCGCCCGGCGTTCGGCGTGCGAGGCGACCAGCTGCGACTTGAGGTAGCCGGACTCGACGGCCGCCATCGCGCCGCCCATCTCCTCGATCCGGTCGATCTCCGCGAGGGCCTCGGCGACGAGTTCGCCGACCTTCGCCTCGATCACCGTCGAGCCCTCGAAGATGTCGCCGTACTCCAGCAGGTCGCTCTCGTAGGCGAGCACCTGCTGGATGCGCAGCGACCACTGCTGGTCCCAGGGGCGCGGCAGGCCCAGCGCCTCGTTCCAGGCGGGGAGCTGCACGGCCCGCGCGCGGGCGTCCTTGGACAGCGTCACGGCCAGCATCTCCAGCACGATCCGCTGGACGTTGTTCTCCGGCTGCGCCTCGGTCAGCCCGAGGGAGTTGACCTGGACGCCGTAGCGGAAGCGGCGCTGCTTGGGGTTCTCGATGCCGTACCGCTCGCGCGTGATCTTGTCCCAGATGCGGCCGAACGCCCGCATCTTGCACATCTCCTCGACGAAGCGGACGCCCGCGTTGACGAAGAAGGAGATGCGGGCGACGACGTCGCCCATGCGCTCCTGCGGCACCTGGCCGGAGTCGCGCACCGCGTCGAGCACGGCGACCGCGGTGGACATCGCGTACGCGATCTCCTGCACCGGAGTGGCGCCCGCCTCCTGCAGGTGGTAGCTGCAGATGTTGATCGGGTTCCACTTCGGCATGTGGGAGACCGTGTACGCGATCATGTCCGTCGTCAGGCGGAGCGACGGGCCCGGCGGGAACACATGGGTGCCCCGGGACAGGTACTCCTTGACGATGTCGTTCTGGGTCGTGCCCTGGAGCTTGGTGATGTCCGCGCCCTGCTCCTCCGCCACGACCTGGTAGAGCGCCAGCAGCCACATGGCCGTGGCGTTGATGGTCATCGAGGTGTTCATCTGCTCCAGGGGGATGTCCTGGAACAGCCGGCGCATGTCACCGAGGTGCGCGACGGGCACTCCGACCCGGCCGACCTCGCCGCGGGCGAGGATGTGGTCCGGGTCGTAGCCCGTCTGGGTCGGCAGGTCGAAGGCGACCGACAGACCCGTCTGGCCCTTGGCGAGGTTGCGGCGGTACAGCTCGTTGGACGCCTCGGCCGTGGAGTGACCGGCGTAGGTCCGCATGAGCCACGGCCGGTCCTTCTGACGCTCAGTCATCCGGCGCCTCTCAGATGTTCCGGAAGCGGTTGATGGCGTCGAGGTGCTTGGCGCGCATCTCGTGGTCGCGCACGCCCAGGCCCTCCTCGGGGGCGAGGCACAGCACGCCGACCTTGCCCTGGTGCACGTTGCGGTGCACGTCGTGGGCCGCCTGGCCGGTGTCCTCCAAGGAGTACACCTTCGACAGCGTCGGGTGGATCTTGCCCTTCGCGATGAGCCGGTTGGCCTCCCAGGCCTCGCGGTAGTTGGCGAAGTGGGAGCCGATGATCCGCTTCAGCGACATCCACAGGTAGCGGTTGTCGTACTCGTGCATGTAGCCCGAGGTCGAGGCGCAGGTGGTGATGGTGCCGCCCTTGCGGGTGACGTAGACGCTCGCGCCGAAGGTCTCGCGGCCGGGGTGCTCGAAGACGATGTCGATGTCCTCGCCGCCGGTGAGCTCGCGGATGCGCTTGCCGAAGCGCTTCCACTCCTTCGGGTCCTGGGTCTGCTCGTCCTTCCAGAACTTGTAGCCCTCGGCATTGCGGTCGATGATCGCCTCGGCGCCCATCGAACGGCAGATCTCCGCCTTCTGCGGCGAGGAGACGACACAGATCGGGTTGGCGCCGCCGGCGAGCGCGAACTGGGTGGCGTAGGAACCGAGGCCGCCGCTCGCGCCCCAGATCAGCACGTTGTCGCCCTGCTTCATGCCGGCGCCGTTGCGGGAGACCAGCTGGCGGTAGGCGGTGGAGTTCACCAGGCCCGGCGCGGCGGCCTCCTCCCAGCTGAGGTGGTCCGGCTTGGGCATCAGCTGGTTGGACTTGACCAGGGCGATCTCGGCGAGGCCGCCGAAGTTGGTCTCGAAGCCCCAGATGCGCTGCTCGGGGTCGAGCATGGTGTCGTTGTGGCCGTCGCTGGACTCCAGCTCGACCGACAGACAGTGCGCGACGACCTCGTCGCCCGGCTTCCAGGCGTTGACGCCGGGACCGGTGCGCAGCACGACGCCCGCGAGGTCGGAGCCGATGATGTGGTACGGCAGGTCGTGGCGCTTGGCCAGCTCGTTGGTGCGGCCGTAGCGCTCGAGGAACCCGAAGGTGGACAGCGGCTCGAAGATCGAGGTCCACACCGAGTTGTAGTTGACCGAGGAGGCCATCACGGCCACCAGGGCCTCGCCCGGGCCCAGCTCGGGCAGCGGCACCTCGTCCAGGTGCAGCGACTTGCGGGGGTCCTTGTCGCGGGTGGAAAGGCCCGCGAACATCTCCGTCTCGTCCTTGTGGACGGTGATCGCCCGGTAGGACTCGGGCAGCGGCAGGGCGGCGAAGTCGGCCGAGGTGGATTCGGGCGACTGGATCGCGTCCAGGATGTCCTTCACGGTCACGGTGTTGCCTCCGGCGATGCGCACCCTGAGGGAGGGGTGCTGAGGGTTACGTCGGTGCTGCTGAGGGTGAGGGTTTTCGGTGCCGTCGGTTCGGCGGGTGGTGCTTCGGCAGCGCTTTGTGGCGCGGGAGGGTGCCTGTGACGCAGGCGTCCGGGCGCGCGGGCCATGGGCCCGCGGGGACAGTCGCCGCACTGTGATCGGGTGCGCCGGCCGCCCGGACACTTTCAACGTATGGCACCCCGTGTCAGGTGACAAGGCACTGGGTGCCAGAAGTTGCTCTCAAATGAATTCTTTACCTGACAGATGAGCGATGATCGATCGAACAGGGTCGGAAAGCCTCCCGAAAACCGCCTCTGACATGCCAAAACGGCCACCCCGAAGGGTGGCCGTCATCACACGCGGAAGGACCGTCAGCGCTCCTTCAGCGCCTCCTCGATGGTCCGCATGACCTCCTCCAGCGGGGCGTCGGTGCGGGCCACCGTCACCAGCACCTCGCCGTGGGCCGAGGCCGTCGCCGCGGCCGGCTTCGGCGGGGTGCCGCGGCCCGCCATGATCCCGGAGCCGAAGGTCTTGCGGACGATCGCGAAGGCGTGGTCGAGCTGCGCCTCCACATCGCCGTGGCCGCCCGCGCGCAGCCAGCGCCGCAGCACGTGGTTGTGCGCGGTGACCACGGCGGACGCGGCGACCTCCGCGAGCAGCGGGTCGTCGTTGGCGTCGTCGTCGTGCGCGTGCTCGTCGAAGTGGCCGAGCAGATAGCGGGTGAAGAGGCGTTCGTAGCGGGCCACCGACGCGATCTCCGCCTCGCGCAGGGTGGGCACCTCGCGCGTCAGCTTGTAGCGGGCGACCGAGATCTCGGGCCGCGCCGCGTACATCTTCATCACTTCCTTGATCCCGCGGCACACCGTGTCGAGCGGATGCTCGTGTGCGGGGGCGGCGTTGAGCACCGCCTCGGCACGGATCAGGGTGTCGTCGTGGTCCGGGAAGATCGCCTCTTCCTTGGAGCGGAAGTGGCGGAAGAAGGTGCGGCGGGCGACCCCGGCCTGGGCCGCGATCTCGTCGACGGTGGTCGCCTCGTAGCCCTTGGTGGCGAACAGCTCCATGGCCGCGGCCGCCAGTTCTCGGCGCATTTTCAGCCGCTGGGCGGCGGCGCGACTGCCTGCGGCACTTTCCGGCGCGTCGGACGTGGCTGGTGTACGGGAGGACTTGGCGGGCTGGGACATGACCCGAAAGTACTGCATCTCCGCGGCTCTTCGCGCAGGTCCGGGGTTTCCCCCGCCCTCGGCGGGCGGGGAAGTCCGGAGGGAGGCGGGCTGGGCCGGCCGCGCGGGATCGAGCAGTCCGCCCCAGTCCTCACCCGCCCGGAACCGGTCGCCGGGCCGCTCAGCGCCGGGCATATTCGCGGAAGCCGCGGCCCGTCTTGCGGCCGAGGCAGCCCGCGGCCACCAGATGCTCGAGCAGCGGCGCGGGGGCCAGGCCCGGGTCGCGGAACTCGCGGTGCAGGACCCGCTCGATGGCCAGTGAGACATCCAGCCCGACCACGTCCAGCAGCTCGAACGGACCCATCGGGTAGCCGCCGCCGAGCTTCATCGCGGCGTCGATGTCGTCGAGCGAGGCGTAGTGGTCCTGGACCATCTTGATCGCGTTGTTCAGGTACGGGAAGAGCAGCGCGTTCACGATGAACCCGGCGCGGTCCCCGCAGTCCACCGCGTGCTTGCGGATCTTCCCGCAGACCTCGCGGACCGTGGCGTGCACATCGTCCGCGGTCAGCACGGTGCGGACCACCTCGACCAGCTTCATCGCCGGGGCCGGGTTGAAGAAGTGCATGCCGATCACGTCCTGCGGGCGCGAGGTGGCGCGGGCGCAGGCGACGACGGGCAGCGAGGAGGTGGTGGTGGCCAGCACCGCGCCCGGCTTGCAGACCTTGTCCAGCGCGGCGAACAGCTGCCGCTTGACCTCCAGGTCCTCGGCGACCGCCTCGACGGCCAGGTCGACGTCGGCGAACGCGTCGTAGGAACCGGCCGGGACGATCCGCTCCAGGGTCCCCGCGGCCGCCTCCGCGGTCATCCGGCCCTTGTCGACCGAGCGGGCCAGGGACTTGCCGATGCGGGCCTTGGCGGCCTGGGCCTTCTCCTCGCTGCGGGCGGCGAGGACGACCTCGTAGCCCGCCTTGGCGAACACCTCGGCGATCCCGGACGCCATGGTGCCCGAGCCCGCCACACCGACCGAGCGCACCGGGCGGCCGGGGACCTTCAGTTCGCCGTCGAGCGGCGTCAGCGCGTCCCGCACGACGGTGGCGCTGCCCGGGGCCTCGTAGGTGTAGAAACCGCGGCCCGCCTTGCGGCCGGTCAGGCCCGCCTCGCTGAGCTGCTTGAGGATCGGCGCGGGGGCGTGCAGCCGGTCGCGGGACTCGGCGTACATCGCCTCCAGGACGGTGCGGGCGGTGTCGATGCCGATCAGGTCGAGCAGGGCGAGCGGGCCCATCGGCAGTCCGCAGCCCAGCCGCATCGCGGCGTCGATGTCCTCACGGGAGGCGTACTTCGCCTCGTACATCGCGGCGGCCTGGTTGAGGTAGCCGAACAGCAGGCCGTCCGCGACGAAACCGGGCCGGTCGCCGACCGCGACGGGCTCCTTGCCCAGGGCCAGCGCGAGGTCGGTGACCGCGCCGACGGCGGCGGGCGCGGTCAGCACCGAGGAGACCACCTCGACGAGCTTCATCGCCGGGGCGGGGTTGAAGAAGTGCAGGCCCAGGACCCGCTCGGGACGGGCCGAGTCGGCGGCCAGGCGGGTCACGGACAGCGCGTTGGTGCCGGTGGCGAGGATCGTCTCGGGCCGCACGATGCCGTCGAGTTCCCGGAAGATCTGGTGCTTGATCTCGTACGACTCCGGCGCCACCTCGATGACCAGGTCGGCCTCGGCCGCGGCCCGCAGGTCGGTGGAGGTGCGGATCCGGGCGAGCGCCTCGGTGCGCTCCTCTTCGGTGAGCCTGCCGCGCTCGACGGCGCGGGCGGTGGAGGCCTCCAGGGCGGCGACACAGCGCGCGGCCTGGGCCTCGCTGATGTCGATGCCGACGACCTCGCGGCCGGCCTTGGCCAGGACCTCGGCGATGCCGGTGCCCATGGTGCCGAGGCCGACGACGGCGACGGTCTGGAGCGGGGACAGGGAACTGTCGGACAGGGGAGCGGCCATCGCGGGACTCCAGAATGAGGGTGACGACGGGAAGCGCGCCCGGGTGCGCCGAAGGGGCGCACCGGGTGCGTGCTGAGATGCGGGTGTTGGCCGGGCTGCGAGCGCACACGCCCGGTGCCGGTCGCCGCGGACGCGCACACGTCCGCGCTACGGCGGTGAACCGACCGGCCCTGTCCCGTGGCCGAGTCGTACCGAGGTACATCAGTACCGAACCGACTGCTGCCCCCACGGCCCGAGGGACGTGGGAGGTGTCCCGCGCGGCGGCCGCGTCACCAGACCGTCGCGAGGAGAGGCGAGTGGGTAACTCGCTCGTCTGAGCTTAACCGGCGGGTAACGAGCGCGCCAGTCCCCGGTCTTTGTGATGTAGGTCCCTCCCCGGCCCGATCGCCCCTACCCTCACCTCATGGATGTGAGGGACGAAGCGTCACGGGCGCTCACGGAGCGCTTACGGCAGGAGTCGGGAGCCTCGGCGGCGTTCGAGCACCTGGCGGCGACCGGCGACCACGACGAACTCGCGGAGGTGCTGACCGCCCCCGGACAGCCCCTGTGGGCGCGGGAACTGGCCGCCTTCCGGCTGGGCGTGGCGGGGGATCGCCGGGCCTTCGAGGCACTGGTCCTCCTCCTCAACCACCGCGACCCGCCCCGCTGTGCCGCCGCCGCCCACGCGCTGGCCCGGCTCGCCGACCCCCGCACCGCCCGCGCGGCGGCGGCCCTCGCCACCAACGAACTGCGGGTGGCCTACGCCCTGCACCCGGTGCGGCTCCTGGCCGAGCTGCGTGCCCCGGAGTCCGTCCCCGCGCTGATCACCACGCTGCAACGGCGGCTGCGCCCGCACGACCCCTACCGCCGCGTGGCCCTCGCCTGCGTCGAAGGCCTGGGCGCGCTGGGCGACCCCCGGGCCCGCCCGGTCCTCAACGAGGCCCTGGCCCACCCGTCCCTCGCCGAGGCCGCGGTACGGGCCCTGGCCCGCATCCCGAAACAACGGCGGTGAGGCCCGGGCGGCCGGGGCCGCCGCGGCTGCCCGCGCAGGCGAGCGAGGGCGCCGGACGGTCGTACGTCATGGGCGCGCCGGACGCCCTCATGCCGTCAGCCGCCGGACGTACCGCACCTCGGGCACGGCCACCCCGTCCGCCTCGAACGGCTCCTGCGCGCCGTCCGGCCGGAAGCCGGCCCGCTCGTAGAAGCGGCGCGCGGGGGTGTTCTCCTTCAGCACCCACAGGAGCATGCGCGGATGCCCGGCGGTCGCGCACCGGCCCGCCGACTCCGCCATGAGCGCCCGCCCGATGCCTCCGCCGTACCGCCCCGGATCCACGTAGAGCGCGTACAGCTCGGCGTCCTCGGTGTGCGTGTCGCCGTCGCGGTAGGGCCCGTGGCAGGCCCAGCCGACGACATCGCCGTCCTGCTCGGCCACCAGGTCCAGCACCGGGCCGGGACGCCGGGCGAGGCGGGCGCGGTGGCCGGCGGCGTCCCGCGCCGGGTCCATCGCGTCGAGGTACGACTGCGGGACGAGCCCCCGGTAGGCGGTGCGCCAGCCGCCGACGCGGATCCGCCCGACACGGTCGCAGTCGGCGGGCGTCATCTCCCGGACGCGCACGGCCGTCACGCGGGGATCACCGCGAACGCCTCGATCTCCATCAGGAACTCGGGGCGGACCAGGGCGGCGACCTGCACGGCGGAGGCGGCGGGGAGCCGGTCGTCGGGTATGTGCTCGGCGCGGGCCGCGCGGATCGCCGGCATGTGCGCCATGTCCGTCACGAAGTAGGTGAGTTTGACGACGTCGTCGAAGGCCGCCCCGGCGGCGGCCAGGCACCGCCGGAGGTTCTCGAACACCTGGCGGGCCTGGGCGGCGGGATCGCCCTCGCCGACCGGCTTGCCGTCCTCGTCCAGGGCGAGCTGCCCGGATATCGCGACGAGGCGGCCGGTGCCCATGACGACATGGGAGTACTGCGCGGCGGGGGCGACGCCGTCGGGGGCGGTGATTCTGGTCGGTCCGGGGGCGGCGATCCTGGTCGGCTCGGTCATGCGTCCATGGTGGACCATGGGGCCGGCAACGCCCCCGACGGGCCGTCACCTCACCGCTCAGGGGCGGAAGCCGAGCAGGGTGCGCAGCGTCTCGCCCGGCGGCGGGGCGGACGTCCGGGCGTGCAGCGGCTTCGGGTCGGGCCCGGCCGCGCACACCGCGTCCGCCTCCCCGCCGCCGTCGCCGCGCGGCACCGTGCCGTCGGTCAGGTACGCCGCCAGGTGCCCGTCCAGGCAGGCGTTGCCGCTCAGCGTGACACCGTGGTTCCCGCCGCCGTCCTCGACCACCAGGCTGGAGCCGCGCAGCAGCCGGTGGACGGTGGCGCCGCCCCGGTACGGGGTGGCCGCGTCGCCGGTCGCCTGGAACAGCAGCACCGGCGGCAGGCGGTCGTTGGCCACGTCCACCGGCCGGCCCGCGTCCGTCGGCCAGAACGCGCACGGCGCGTTGTACCAGGCGTTGTTCCACGTCATGAACGGCGCCCGCTCGTGCACCGCCCAGTTGTCCTCGCGCCACCGCTCCCAGTCGCGCGGCCAGCCGGTGTCCCGGCACTGCACCGCGGAGTAGACGCTGTAGCCGTTGCCGGTCGAGGCGTCCGCCGCCCCGAAGTCCTCGTACGCCTCGACGAGCGGTTCCGTGTCCCCGTCGCGGACGTACGCCGCGAACGCCTCGGCGAGATACGGCCAGTAGCCGTCGTGGTAGCCGCCCGGCAGGAAGGTGTCCTCCAGCTCCGCCGCGCCGACCCGGCCGTCCGCCGGCTTTCGCGCCAGCTCCGCCCGCATCGCGTACCAGGCGGTCTCCAGCCGCTCCGGGTCCGCGCCGAGCCCGTAGGTCCCGTGGTGCCGGGCCACCCACGCGAGGAAGGCGCGGTGGCGGTCGTCGAAGGCGAGATCCTGGACGAGGTTGTTCTCGTACCCGACGCCGGTCGGATCGACCACCGAGTCGAGGACCGCGCGGCGCACCCGCTCCGGGTACAGCCGGGCGTAGACCGCGCCCAGGTAGGTGCCGTAGGAGTAGCCGAAGTAGGAGATCCGGTCGGCGCCCAGCGCCCGGCGGATCAGGTCCAGGTCCCGTGCCGCGGCGACGGTGCCGATGTGCGGCAGCACGTCCGCGTACTTCCGCCCGCAGGCGTCCGCGAACGCCTTCGCGCGCGTGAGGTTGGCGCGCTCGACGCCGGGTGTGAGCGGCACCGGGTCCGGCCGTACGGGGTCGAAGTGGCCGGGTGCGCAGTCCAGGGCGGGGTCGCTGCGGCCCACCCCGCGCGGATCGAAGCCGATCACGTCGTACTGGGCGGCGACCTTCGCCGGCAGCGCGGAGGCGACGAACCCGGCGAGGGTGAGACCGCTGCCTCCGGGACCGCCCGGGTTGACCAGGAGGGGGCCCTGGGTGGTCTTCGCGGTGTGCGGGACCCGGGACAGCGCCAGGGTGATCTTCCGCCCGCGCGGGTCCGAGTGGTCGAGCGGCACCTTCAGGGACGCGCACTGGAGCGTCGGGTGGGCGGTCGTGCCGCACTTCTTCCAGGCGAGCCGCGCGGCGGGAGCGGCGTCCGCGCGGTGGACGCCCGCCTGGGCGGGGGCGGCCGAGAGCGCTGCGGTGGACAGCGTCGCCGCCGCGACGGCGGCGGCGCCGCACAGCACGGCGGCACGCTGGGACAGGGCGCGCATCCGGGGCAAGGAGTGCAAGGGAGCCTCCCGGGACGGAGGTTTCCGGACCGTGAGGATCACGGCCCTCGCCGCATCGTCCCGGGCTGGACGCCCGGAGGAACCTGTTCGGCCAGGACTTGACCCGATTGCGCCGCCGGATGCGCCCCGATGCTCTCAGATCAGCGTGAGCTGAGTCGGCTCCGGCTGCTTCGGCGGGGCCGGCTCGGGCTCACGGATCCGCCGGGCCGTGCCCGCGCGCGTGGGTCCGATGCCGTACTCCCGCGCGAGGTCGTGCACCTGCCGCGTGATCCGGCGCTGGTACCACTTCGGGGCGTAGGCGCCGTCCGCGTACAGCCGCTCGTAGCGGCGCACCAGATACGGGTGCTCGCGCTCCAGCCAGGCCATGAACCACTCCCGGGCGCCGGGCCGCAGATGCAGCACCAGCGGCGTCACGGAGGTGGCCCCGGAGGCCGCGATCGCCCGCACGGTGGCCCGCAGCCGGTCCGGGTGGTCGCTCAGGAACGGGATCACCGGCGCCATCAGCACCCCGCACCCGATGCCGTGCTCCCCGAGGGTGCGGACCACGTCCAGCCGCCGCTCCGGCGCCGGCGTGCCCGGTTCCACGGTGCGCCACAGCGCGGTGTCGGTGAAGCCGACCGAGACGGAGATGCCGACGTCCGTCACGCTCGCGGCCTCGGTCAGCAGGTCCAGGTCGCGCAGGATCAGCGTGCCCTTGGTCAGGATCGAGAAGGGGTTCGCGTGGTCGCGCAGGGCGGCGATGATGCCCGGCATGAGCCGGTAGCGGCCCTCCGCCCGCTGGTAGCAGTCGACGTTGGTGCCCATCGCGATGTGCTCGCCGTGCCAGCGCGGGGACGCCAGCTGGCGGCGCAGCAGTTCGGGTGCGTTGACCTTCACCACGATCTGGGAGTCGAAGCCGAGGCCGGTGTCGAGGTCCAGATAGCTGTGCGTCCTGCGGGCGAAGCAGTACACGCACGCGTGCGAGCAGCCCCGGTAGGGGTTGACCGTCCACTCGAAGGGCATGCGGGAGGCCCCGGGCACCCGGTTGAGGATGGAGCGGGCCCGCACCTCGTGGAAGGTGATCCCGCGGAACTCGGGCGTGTCGAAGGTGCGGGTGATCACCGTGTCCGCGCCGAACAGCGCGGTGTCGGCCCGGGCGTGGTCGTCGGACTCGACGGAGAGGTTCTCCCAGCGCATGACGCCTCCTCGGTAGTGCTCGACCACACAATAGAACACATGTTCGCATGATCGTGCGAACGGCACCCCGCCCCGATTTGGGCGGCCGGGCGCCGGGGTGGTTGGCTTGCCCCCGTCCCGAGAACCCAGGTGCTGGAGGAACGCAATGGCGCAGGTCGAGGCCACTACCGAGCGGGTCGTCGCGGCGGACCCGGAGACGGTGTTCGACACCCTCGCCGACTACAGCGGCACACGCGCGAAGCTGCTGCCCGAACACTTCAGCGAGTACGAGGTGCGCGAGGGCGGCGACGGCGAGGGCACCCTCGTCCACTGGAAGCTCCAGGCCACCAGCAAGCGCGTCCGCGACTGCCTCCTGGAGGTCACCGAGCCCACCGACGGCGAGCTGGTGGAGAAGGACCGCAACTCCTCCATGGTCACCACCTGGCGCGTCACCCCGGCCGGCGAGGGCAGGTCCCGGGTCGTCGTGACCACCGTGTGGAACGGCGCCGGCGGCATCGGCGGCTTCTTCGAGAGGACCTTCGCCCCCAAGGGCCTCGGCCGGATCTACGACGCGGTGCTCGCCAAGCTCGCCGCCGAGGTCGAGAAGTAGTCAAGAGCCAACGGAACCGGGCGCGTTGGCGTCCTCACCGGATCGAGTGGTTCTCCGTATCGACCGGCTTCACGCCGTAACTCGTCGCGCTTGCTCGTAGTTGCCGCATTACGCGGAAATCCGAGCAGCGCGACGAGTTACGGCGTG
>NZ_MUND01000037.1 GCF_002154375.1 Streptomyces glaucescens
GTCGCCCCCGGCGAGGCCGTCGACTTCCACATCACCGTCGACCCGCCCCAGGAGTTCAGCGTCGACGTCTACCGCATCGGCCACTACGCCGGCGACGGCGCCGCCAAGATCACCACCAGTCCGCGCCTGTCCGGCATCGTCCAGTCCGCGCCGCTGGCCGCCGACCGCACGGTCTCCTGCCACCACTGGTGGCTGTCCTGGCGCCTGCAGGTCCCCGCCCACTGGAACGTGGGCGCCTACGTGGCCGTCCTCACCACCGCCGACGGCTACCGCTCCCACGTGCCCTTCACGGTCCGGGACGACCGCCCGGCCGACCTGCTCCTGGTGCTGCCGGACGTCACCTGGCAGGCGTACAACCTCTACCCGGAGGACGGCCGCACCGGCGCGAGCCTCTACCACGCCTGGGACGAGGACGGCCGGCTGCTCGGCGAGCGCGACGCCGCGACCACCGTCTCCTTCGACCGCCCGTACGCGGGCGCCGGTCTCCCGCTGCACGTCGGCCACGCCTACGACGTCATCCGCTGGGCCGAGCGCTACGGCTACGACCTCGCCTACGCCGACGCCCGCGACCTGCATGCCGGCCGGGTCGACCTCACCCGCTACCGGGGCCTGGTCTTCCCCGGCCACGACGAGTACTGGTCGCCCCAGATGCGCCGGGCCGCCGAGCAGGCCCGCGACCACGGCACCTCCCTGGTGTTCCTCTCCTCCAACTCGGTGTACTGGCAGGTGGAGCTGGGACCGTCCCCTTCCGGCAGCCCGGACCGCCTCCTGACCTGCCGTAAGCGCCAGGGCCCCGGCAAACCCGTGCTGTGGCGGGAGATCGACCGGCCCGAGCAGGAGCTGCTCGGCATCCAGTACGCGGGCCGCGTCCCCGAACCCCACCCGCTGATCGTCCGCAACGCCGGCCACTGGCTGTGGGAGGCGACCGGTGCGCAGGAGGGCGACCCGATCGAGAGCCTGGTCGCGGGCGAGGCCGACCGCTATTTCCCGCGCGCCCCGCTCCCCGACCACGACGAGCGCGTCCTGCTCGCCCACTCCCCCTACGCGGACGCGGACGGTGTCACCCGCCACCAGGAGACGTCCCTCTACCGGGCCCCCTCAGGCGCCTGGGTCTTCGCGTCCGGAACCTTCGCCTGGTCCCCGGCACTGGACCGCCCGGGCCACGTCGACCCGCGTATCCAGCGCGCCACCGCCAACCTCCTGGACCGCATCTGCAAACGTGACTGACCCACTGTCCTGGATCCCGTCGGCGTACGGGAGAATCGAGCCATTGGACAGAACCACGGGGAGGAACCGTGTCCGGATTCGTCGAAAAGCCCGAGCCGATCCAGGTTCCGGGTCTGGTGCATCTGCACACCGGCAAGGTGCGCGACCTGTACCAGAACGAGGCGGGCGACCTCGTGATGGTCGCCAGCGACCGTATGTCGGCCTACGACTGGGTGCTGCCGACCGAGATCCCCGACAAGGGCCGGGTCCTCACCCAGCTCTCCCTGTGGTGGTTCGACCAGCTCGCCGACCTGGTCCCCAACCACGTGCTGAGCACCGAGCTGCCCGCCGGCGCCCCCGCCGACTGGGCGGGCCGCACCCTGGTCTGCAAGTCGCTGCGGATGGTCCCGGTGGAGTGCGTGGCCCGCGGCTACCTCACCGGCTCCGGCCTGGCCGAGTACAACGAGTCCCGCACGGTCTGCGGCCTCGCCCTCCCCGAAGGCCTCACCGACGGCTCCGAGCTGCCCGGCCCGATCTTCACCCCGGCCACCAAGGCCGCGGTCGGCGAGCACGACGAGAACGTCTCCTACGAGGAGGTCGCCCGCCAGGTCGGCGTCGAGACCGCCGCCCAGCTGCGCCAGGCCACCCTCGCCGTGTACTCGCGGGCCCGGAACATCGCCCGCGACCGGGGGATCATCCTGGCGGACACCAAGTTCGAGTTCGGCTTCGAGGGCGACACCCTCGTCCTCGCCGACGAGGTGCTGACCCCGGACTCCTCCCGCTTCTGGCCGGCCGACCAGTGGCAGCCGGGCCGCGCCCAGCCGTCGTACGACAAGCAGTTCGTCCGGGACTGGCTGACGTCCGCCGAGTCCGGCTGGGACCGCAGGAGCGAGCAGCCGCCGCCCCCGCTGCCGCAGCACGTCGTGGAGGCGACGCGGGCGAAGTACGTGGAGGCCTACGAGCGTCTGACGGGCGGCACCTGGAGCTGACACGCCGAAGGCCCCGGTCGATGACCGGGGCCTTGGGTGACTGGAGCGGACGACGAGGCTCGAACTCGCGACCTCAACCTTGGCAAGGTTGCGCTCTACCAACTGAGCTACGTCCGCGTTGCGCCGTGGCGCGAGAGCAACTATACCCAACCTCGCTCGCGCGCGAGACGCACCGCCGCATGACGATTCTCGACGCCCAGCTTCGACACGGCCGAGGACAGGTAGTTCCGCACGGTCCCCTGGGACAGCGCGGCCCGCTCGGCGATCTCCGCGACCGGTGCCCCGTCGGCCGCCAGCTCCAGCACCTCGGCCTCCCGCGCGGTCAGCGGCGAGTCCCCGGCGGAGATCGCGTCCGCGGCCAATTCCGGGTCGACGTATCGGTTTCCGGCGTGCACGGTGCGGATGATCTCGGCGAGCCGCTGGGCGCTCACCGTCTTGGGGACGAAGCCCCGTACCCCGGCCGCGAGTGCCCGCTTCAGATGCCCCGGCCGGCCGTGGCTGGTCACGATCAGCACCCGGCAGCCCGGCAGCTCCGTCCGCAGCGATGTGGCGACTTTCACACCGTCCGCGCCCGGCATCTGGAGATCGAGCACCGCCACGTCGGGCGCGTGGGCCCGTGCCATCGCCAGTGCCTCCGGCCCGCTCGCCGCCTCCGCGACGACGAGGAGATCGTCCTCCAGGGAGAGCAGTGCGGCGAGCGCGCCCCGGATGAGGTGCTCGTCGTCCGCGAGCAGCACCCGCACACTCACGCGGCGGCCCCCCGCTCCGCGGCCACGGGCTCCGCGCCGGCCGGGGCGTCCTCGGCCAGGGACTCCCGGGCCGCCGGCTCACCGGCCAACGGCACCCTCGCCACCACCCGGAACGTGCCCTTTCCGGCCGGTCCGGCCTCCAGCGTGCCGTCGACCGCCCGCAGCCGCTCCCGAAGCCCGGCGAGGCCGCTGCCGCCGCTGCCCGCGACGGCGGTCCCCGCCCCGTCGTTCTCCACCATCAGCACCACAGTTCCCTCGGACATCTCCAGTCCCACCGAACACCGCGCGGCGTCCCCGTGCCGCAGCACGTTCGTGGTCGCCTCCCGCACCACCCAGCCGAGCGCCGACTGCACCTCGGCGGGCAGTCCGGCCGCGTCCCCGGTGACCTCGCACTCGATCCCGGCGGCCTTCAGGACGCCCTGCGCGCCCAGGAGTTCTACGCCGAGATCGGCCTCCCGGTAACCCCGTACGACGTCCCGCACCTCCCGCTGCGACTCCACCGCGATCCGCTGCACCTCCAGCATCTGCTCCACGGCTTCCTCGCGCCCCCGCCGGGCGAGCTGCACCGCCAGTTCGCTCTTCAGGGCGACGACCGCGAGGTTGCGGCCGATGACGTCGTGCAGGTCGCGCCCGAACCGCAGCCGCTCCTCGGCGACGGCGAGCCGGGCCCGGGTCTCGCGGGCCTCGTCGAGTTCGTAGACGGCGTTGAGCAGCCAGACGGAGAACACCGAGGTCATGGCGAAGAAGCCGGTGCCGAACAGGGCCGCCAGCGCCGCCACCAGCGCGGCCGTGCCCGCCCCCAGCGCCAGGGCGAGCAGGCCGACGCCCGCCGAGAAGCCGAGCACGAGTCCGAGCACCCGGCGCCTGCCGCGGACGCCGAGCGAGATCATGCCGACGCCGAAGAAGAGCAGACCGGCGGTCACCGTGCCCAGCGCGGTCGCCGTGTCCTCACCGCCGAGGTCCTGGTCGGCGAGCCAGAGCACGAGGCCCGCGAACAGCGCGCTGGTCGCCCCGTACGCCGACATCAGCGGCAGCGGCTGTGCCCGCCGACCGCGCGTCCAGTCCAGCGCCCGGCTGGCCACCACCGCGCCGAACGCCGCGTGCACGCACGTCAGCAGGCACAGCCAGAGCGCGTACGGCAGCGGCACCTGGCCGAGGGCCGGGAGGCCGAACACCGTCACCTCGGCCGCGGCGAAGGAGTGGAACGACCACCGCGTGTACGTCTCGACCTTCGCCGGCGTGCTCTTGCGCCGCCACCACTTCCCCGGCCCGGACACGTGACCGCCACCCCCATCCGTCAGCGCCGCGGCTCCCAGCGGAACCACCGCCGTACAGCAAACACCGCGATCACGGTCCAGGCCAGCGCGGTGGCTACGGCGCCCAGGGCGTCGTAGCCGGACAGGTCCCCGGTCCAGCCGCCCCGCACCAGGGTGATCACCGGGGTCAGCGGCAGCAGTTCGCAGAAGGACGCCAGCCGGTCGGGCAGCATCTCCAGCGGGACGGTGATGCCCGAGCCCAGCATGGAGAGGAACATGAGCGGCAGCCCGGTCACCTGCGCGCTCTCCGCGGTCCGGGTGAACGCGGCCGTGACGGCGGCGAGCGCCCCGCACATCACCAGCCCCAACAACAGGCCCAGCAGGACGAGATGGGGCGCCGAGGGAGCCCCCAGGTCCAGCAGCGCCATGCACCCGGCGGCGAGCAGCACACTCTGCGTGAACCCGATCCCGGTGGCCGGCAGCGCCGCCCCGATCAGGATCTCCCGGTCCCGCAGCTCCCCGGTGCGCAGCCGCTTGAGGACCAGTTCCTCGCGGCGGGTGACGTAGGCGGTGGTGAGGGCGGCGTAGACCGCGAAGAGGAGGGAGAAGCCGACGGCGGCGGGCAGGAGGAGGGTGCCGACGGACAGCCCGGCCTCCTTCAGGTCCGCCTCGTCGACCGCGGACCGCACGCTGAACGGCAGGAACAGCGGCACGATCACCGCGGCCACGATGGTGGCCCGGCTGCGCCCCAGCAGGATCAGCTCGGTCCGCGCCAGCGCGCCCATCCGTCCCGCGACAGTCGTCGTGCTCATGCTCCGACCTCTTCCTTGCGTGCCGCGAGGGCCGAGGCCCGCCCGGCGATCCCCAGAAACGCCTCCTCCAGCGAGGCCGGCCGCACGTCCAGCCGCCGCAGCTCGACCCCGGCGTCCCGGGCCCACACCAGCAGTCCGGTGGCGGCCCGCTGCAACTCGTGCGTCCGCAGGCGTACGGCCCTGCCGTCCACCTCGTGTCCGACGACGCCCAGTTCGCCGAGCGCGGGCAGGTCGCCGAGGAAGTAGCCGTCGGGCAGTTCGAAGGAGATCCGGGACGGCTGGGCGGAGGTCACCTCGTCCGGGGTGCCGCCGGCCGCGATGCGTCCCTCGTGCAGGATGGCCAGCCGGTCGGCCAGTTCCTCGGCCTCCTCGAGGTAGTGCGTGGTCAGCAGCACCGTCGTACCGCCGTCGCGCAGCGCGCGCACCAGGTCCCAGGTCTCGCGTCGTCCTTCGGCGTCCAGACCGGTCGTCGGCTCGTCCAGGAACAGCACCTCGGGGCCGCCGAGCAGGGCCAGCGCCAGGTCCAGCCGCCGCCGCTCACCGCCGGACAGCTGCTTGACCCGCACCCCGGCCCGCTTGCCGAGCCCGACGGTCTCCAGCGCCTCCCCGACGGGCCGCGCCCCGCTGGTGCATCCGGCCCACATGCGCACGGTCTCGGCGACGGTCAGCTCCGCCGGGAATCCGCCTTCCTGGAGCATCACCCCGGTGCGGGGCCGTACGGTGTCCCGCTCCTCGTAGGGGTCGTGTCCGAGCACCCGGACCCGGCCCTCGCTCGGCGGGGCGAGCCCCTCCAGCAGTTCGACCGTGGATGTCTTGCCGGCGCCGTTGGTGCCGAGCAGCGCGAAGACCTCGCCGCGGGCCACGCTGAACGTGATGCCGCGCACCGCTTCGAACCCGCCCCCGTAGACACGTTTGAGGTCGGTGACCTCGATCACGTGCTCGTGTCCGTCTCTGTTCATGACATCAGCGTCGCGGTCGTGGAGGCCGTCCGGCAGTGCGCCGTGTCATGCGCGAGCATGACAAATGTCAGGGCCACCGGATGGGCCGGGCACACGCCGAAGGCCCCGGTCGGTGACCGGGGCCTTGGTGACTGGAGCGGACGACGAGGCTCGAACTCGCGACCTCAACCTTGGCAAGGTTGCGCTCTACCAACTGAGCTACGTCCGCGTTGCTCCCGACCAGCTTTCACTGACCGGTGCGAGCACCAGCCTACCTGATCCACAGCAGTGGTCCGTACGGTGGTGGTGCAGAGCGGGTGACAGGAATTGCACACTGCGCCTTCCCCCTGGAAGGGGGATGTTCTGCTACTGAACTACACCCGCATGTCCGTGAGCCGGGCCTTTCGGCCTCGCCCCTCGGCGTGCTCCAGACTCTAGCTGATCAGCGGGGGTGCTGCGCAAGTCGGTTGGCGCGAGGGGCGGCTGAGCGGGCATCGGCCCGGCCGGCGGGAGCCGCGGGGCGGCCGCGGCGACGGCTCACTGCGCGGCGGCGAACGCCTCGTAGACCTTCTTCGGGATCCGGCCCCGCGCGGGCACCTCCATCTTGTTGGCCTGCGCCCAGGCGCGGACCGCCGCCGGGTCGGGGGCGACCTCGGTCTGCTTGTAGGCCTTGCCGGACCTCGACCGCTTGCGGCCGGCCTCCACGTAGGGCGCGAGCGCCTTACGCAGTTTCCTGGCATTGGCTTCATTCAGGTCGATCTCGTACGACTTGCCGTCGAGCCCGAAGGCGATCGTTTCCGCCGCTTCCGAGCCGTCGATGTCGTCAAAGAGGGTGACCACGACCTTTTGCGCCACGAATATCGGTCCCTTCGTGCGGCACCTCAATGCAGCTCATCTGCGATGACGTGCCGAGTATCGGCTATTGCCAATTCATTTGTACAGTGCCCGGCAAAGCAATGTGAAGCCCGACTAAATCTCTCCGCGTGTCCCCGGCGCAATAGCTATCGCGGGGCCTCCCGGGATCTTTCCCTGAACTTTTCGTGAAGAGGCCGCTCCGATGCCGGATCGTGACGCCGGTTCCGTAGGTTCCTACAACTCTACTCGCGTAGAAATTTTGTGCGGGTAGTCTGAAGGGACCTGCTCAGCACCACACACCGGGAGTGCCAGTGGCACGCGTCGTAGTCGACGTCATGCTCAAGCCCGAGATCCTCGACCCCCAGGGCCAGGCGGTGCAGCGCGCACTGCCGCGGCTGGGTTTCGACGGGATCTCGGACGTCCGCCAGGGAAAGCGTTTCGAACTGGAAGTCGACGGGCCGGTCGACGAAGCCGCGCTCGCCCGCATCCACGATCTTGCGGAATCCTTCCTCGCCAACACCGTGATCGAGGACTTCACCGTCCGCGTCGAGGAAGTCGCGGAGGCCGTGAAGTGACCGCTCGTATTGGCGTCGTCACTTTCCCGGGCTCCCTCGACGACCGGGACAGCCGGCGTGCGATCCGCCTCGCGGGCGCGGAACCCGTCGCCCTCTGGCACAAGGACAAGGACCTCAAGCAGGTCGACGCCGTGGTGCTGTGCGGCGGTTTCTCCTACGGCGACTATCTGCGGGTCGGCGCCATCGCCCGCTTCTCGCCGGTGATGGACACGATCATCGACCAGGCGAAGGCCGGACTGCCGGTCCTCGGCATCTGCAACGGCTTCCAGATCCTCACCGAGGCCCACCTGCTCCCCGGCGCGATGCTCGGCAACGACCACCTGCACTTCATCTGCCGTGACCAGAAGCTGCGGGTGGAGAACGCGGACACCGCCTGGACGACCGACTACACGGCCGGCCAGGAGATCCACATCCCGCTGAAGAACATGGACGGGCGGTACGTCGCCGACGACTACACGCTCGACGAGCTGGAGGCCGAGGGCCGGGTCGCGTTCCGCTACGTGGACTTCAACCCCAACGGTTCGCTCCGCGACATCGCCGGCATCACCAACGAGGCGGGCAACGTCGTCGGCCTGATGCCGCACCCGGAGCACGCCGTGGAGCCGCTGATCGGCACCGGCCGCACCGACGGCCTCCCCTTCTTCACCTCGATCCTCAAGAAGCTGGTCAACGCATGAGCCGGACGCCTCTGGACACGGTCGAGCACGCGGCCGCGACCCCCGACGTCGAGCTGCCCTGGGCCGAACTCGGCCTGAAGAAGGACGAGTACGAGCGCGTGGTCGAGATCCTCGGCCGCCGCCCCACCGGCGCCGAGCTGGCCATGTACTCGGTCATGTGGTCCGAGCACTGCTCGTACAAGTCCTCCAAGGTCCACCTCCGCCAGTTCGGCGAGAAGGCCCCAGAGAACGACGCCCTGCTCGTCGGCATCGGCGAGAACGCCGGTGTGGTCGACGTCGGCCAGGGTTACGCGGTCACCTTCAAGGTCGAGTCGCACAACCACCCGTCGTACGTCGAGCCCTACCAGGGCGCGGCCACCGGCGTCGGCGGCATCGTCCGCGACATCATCGCGATGGGCGCCCGCCCGGTCGCCGTCGTGGACCCCCTGCGCTTCGGCGCCGCCGACCACCCCGACACCAAGCGCGTCCTCCCGGGCGTCGTCGCGGGCATCGGCGGCTACGGCAACTGCCTGGGTCTGCCCAACATCGGCGGCGAGGTCGTCTTCGACGCCGTCTACCAGGGCAACCCGCTGGTCAACGCCGGCTGCATCGGTGTGATGCGGCACGAGGACATCCACCTCGCCAAGGCGTCCGGCGCGGGCAACAAGGTCATCCTGTACGGCGCCCGGACCGGCGGCGACGGCATCGGCGGCGCGTCGATCCTCGCCTCGGAGACCTTCGACGACGCCAAGCCGTCGAAGCGCCCCGCGGTGCAGGTCGGCGACCCGTTCCAGGAGAAGCTGCTCATCGAGTGCACCCTGGAGGCCTTCCAGGAGAAGCTGGTCGTCGGCATCCAGGACCTGGGCGCGGCGGGCCTGTCCTGCGCCACCAGCGAGCTGGCGTCCAACGGCTCCGGCGGCATGCGCGTGACCCTGGACGACGTCCCCCTGCGCGACTCCACCCTCTCGCCCGAGGAAATCCTCATGAGCGAGTCGCAGGAGCGCATGTGCGCGGTCGTCGAGCCGGAGAAGGTCGACCGCTTCCTGGAGATCTGCGAGAAGTGGGACGTCATCGCCACCGTCATCGGTGAGGTGACCGACGGCGACCGCCTGGAGATCTTCTGGCACGGCGAGAAGATCGTCGACGTCGACCCGCGCACGGTCGCCCACGAGGGCCCGACCTACGAGCGCCCGTACGCCCGCCCGGCCTGGCAGGACGAACTCCAGGCGGACGACGCGAACAAGCTGCCGCGCCCGCGGACGGCGGACGAGCTGAAGGACCAGGTCCTGCAGCTGGTCGCCTCCCCCAACCAGGCCTCGAAGAAGTGGATCACGTCCCAGTACGACCACTTCGTGCAGGGCAACACCGTCCTCGCCCAGCCCGAGGACTCCGGCATGATCCGCATCGACGAGGAGACCGGCCTCGGCGTCGCCATCGCGACGGACGGCAACGGCCGGTACGCCAAGCTCGACCCGTACACGGGCGCGCAGCTGGCGCTGGCCGAGGCCTACCGCAACGTGGCCACGACCGGCGCCAAGCCCCTCGCCGTGTCGGACTGCCTGAACTTCGGCTCGCCCGAGGACCCGGCCGTGATGTGGCAGTTCGCGGAGGCCGTGCGCGGCCTGGCGGACGCCTGCCAGCAGCTCGGCACCCCGGTGACCGGCGGCAACGTCTCGCTCTACAACCAGACGGGCGAGGCGGCCATCCACCCGACGCCGGTCGTCGCGGTCCTCGGCGTCATCGACGACGTCGCCCGCCGCACCCCGGTCGCCTTCCGGGAGGAGGGCCAGCTGATCTACCTCCTCGGCGACACCCGCGAGGAGTTCGGCGGCTCGGCCTGGTCCCAGGTCGTCCACGACCACCTCGGCGGCCTGCCCCCGCAGGTGGACCTGGAGCGCGAGCGCCTGCTCGCCGAGATCCTGATCTCCGCCTCCCGCGACGGCATGATCGACTCCGCGCACGACCTGTCCGACGGCGGTCTGATCCAGGCGGTCGTCGAGTCGGCGCTGCTCGGCGGCAAGGGTGCCCGCCTGGTCGTCCCCGACGGCCTGGACGCCTTCACCCTCCTCTTCTCCGAGTCCGCGGGCCGCGCGATCGTCGCCGTCCCGCGCTCCGAGGAACTCCGCTTCACCGACATGTGCGGCGCCCGGGGCCTCCCGGCCACCCGCATCGGTGTCGTCGACGGCGACACGGTGGAGATCCAGGGCGAGTTCAGCCTCTCGCTGGAGGAGCTGCGCACGGCCCACGAGAGCACCATCCCGGCGCTCCTCGCCTGACCGGCGGTCCGCACGGCCCCGTCCCGGCTCCTGGAGCCGGGACGGGGCCGCACGCTCATGTCCCGGCATAGGCTCGCCCCATGCCGGCCAAGAAGCGCACTCGCAGCCATGACCCCGTCAAGATCCGTGCCGCGGTGTCCGCCCAGTTCGGGCAGGTCCGCCGGGCGGTGAGCACCCTGACGCCCGAACAGCTCGAGCTGCCGACGCGACTGGGCGACTGGACCGTACGGGAGCTGGCCGCCCACATCACCATGACCGTCGTCGCGGTCGGCCGCGCCCTGGAGCGCGCCGAGCCGGAGAAGGCGGACCTGGCGCTGCTCGACTACCCGTCCGCGACCGCCCCGTTCGCCGAGGCCATCGCCGACGGCACCCGGCGGCTCGCCGCGGCCCACCCCGACCTCGACGCGCTGTACGCCCGCACCGAGGACGAGCTGACCGGGCACCTCGCCGCCGCCCCCGAGTCCCGCCTCCTCGACATCCGGGCCGGTGCCATGACCCTCACGGACTTCCTGGTCACGCGCACCGTGGAACTCGTCGTCCACACCGACGACCTGAACGCCGCCGTGCCCGGCCTGGAGATCCCGTACGACCGCCAGGCCCTCGCCGCCTGTACGCGGCTGCTGGCGGACGCGCTGGCCGCGAAGGCGCCCGGCGGGTCGACGGAGGTGCGGATCCCGCCGTACGCCGTCGTGCAGTGCGTGGAAGGGCCCCGGCACACCCGGGGCACCCCGCCGAACGTGGTCGAGACCGACCCGCTGACCTGGATCCGGCTGGCGACCGGGCGGATGAACTGGACCGAGGCCCTGGAGCGGGCGAAGGTCAGCGCGAGCGGCGAGCGGGCCGATCTGCGGGCGCTGCTGCCGATCCTGTCGTAGCCCGGACCCGGGCCGGGCACCGGCCGCACGTGGGCCGGACGCGACCGGGGTGGAACCGATCACCCCGGTCGCCCCGTCGAAGCGGCATGTACAGGCAGACGCACCGCATCACCCTCACCGCAGCCGTCCTCGCCCTGCTGCCCCTCGCGGCGGCCTGCGGCACCGAGAAGGCCGGCACACAGCCCGCCGGAGCCGACGTCGGCGGCGTCACCGGCGTGCACTGGGCCGTGGACGGCGTCACCGTCGACGGCACCGCGCACGACGCCCCGGCCGGCGCGTACGTCACGATCGACGACAGCGGCAGGACGCAGGGCAACTACGGCTGCAACCACTTCAGCGCCCGGGCCTCCTTCGACGGCGACCGGATCCGGCTCGGCGACGCCTCGGTGACCGAGATGGGCTGCGAGGAGAAGCCGATGAAGTTCGAGGAGACCCTGGCCCGCACCCTCGCCGACGGCCCGCTCAGGACCCGGGTCAGCGGCGACCGGCTGACCCTGACCACGGACGGAGGCGACAGCGTGCGGCTCAGCAAGGCCCAGGACGCGTCCCTGCTCGGCACCCGCTGGAACGTCACGGCACTCGGCGCGAACGGTGTCGCCCAGTCCCTCCCACAGGGCGCGCGGGCGCACCTCACCTTCGAGGAGGACGGCAGGGTCACCGGCCGTCTCGGCTGCAACAAGGTGAACTCCACCGCGACCGTACGCGACGGCAATATCACCCTCGGCACGCCGTCCACCACCCGAATGATGTGCGACGCCTCACTCATGGGCATCGAAAAGCGGCTCCTGCGGATGTTCGACGGCACCGTCCAGTACCGCCTCGATCACCGCACCCTCACTCTGACCAGCGAAAACGGCGAGAGTGTGACCGCGGTCGCGGCGGAGTGATCCATGGCGGCGGCGCTGATCAGGCATTCCCCAATTCGGACCAGTGGTCGACCTCGCCTACACTCGGAGGCGTGCCACGTGGTGACGGACGACTCAACCACGACCTGCTCCCCGGCGAGAAAGGCCCCCAGGACGCGTGTGGCGTCTTCGGTGTCTGGGCTCCGGGTGAAGAGGTCGCCAAGCTCACGTACTTCGGGCTCTACGCCCTCCAGCATCGGGGTCAGGAATCCGCGGGAATCGCGGTCAGCAACGGCTCCCAGATCCTCGTCTTCAAGGACATGGGCCTGGTTTCCCAGGTCTTCGACGAGACCTCTCTCGGTTCGCTCCAGGGTCACATCGCGGTCGGTCACGCCCGCTACTCGACCACCGGGGCCTCTGTCTGGGAGAACGCCCAGCCGACGTTCCGCGCCACCGCGCACGGTTCCATCGCGCTCGGTCACAACGGCAACCTGGTCAACACGGCGCAGCTCGCCGAGATGGTCGCCGAGCTGCCCAAGGAGAACGGCCGGTCCACCCGTGTAGCGGCGACCAACGACACCGACCTGCTCACCGCGCTGCTCGCGGCGCAGGTCGACGAGGACGGCAAGCCGCTGACCATCGAGGAAGCCGCCCACACGGTCCTGCCGAAGGTCCGTGGCGCTTTCTCCCTCGTCTTCATGGACGAGCACACCCTGTACGCCGCCCGCGACCCGCAGGGCATCCGCCCGCTGGTCCTCGGGCGCCTGGAGCGCGGCTGGGTGGTGGCCTCGGAGAGTGCCGCCCTCGACATCTGCGGCGCGAGCTATGTGCGGGAGATCGAGCCGGGCGAGTTCATCGCCATCGACGAGAACGGCCTGCGCACCTCGCGATTCGCGGAAGCGAAGCCCAAGGGCTGTGTCTTCGAGTACGTGTACCTGGCCCGCCCGGACACCGACATCGCCGGCCGGAACGTGTACCTCTCCCGCGTGGAGATGGGCCGCCGCCTGGCCAAGGAGGCCCCGGTCGAGGCCGACCTGGTGATAGCGACCCCGGAGTCCGGCACCCCGGCCGCCATCGGCTACGCGGAGGCCTCCGGCATCCCGTTCGGCGCCGGCCTGGTCAAGAACGCGTACGTCGGACGTACGTTCATCCAGCCCTCGCAGACCATCCGCCAGCTGGGCATCCGCCTGAAGCTGAACCCGCTGAAGGAAGTCATCAAGGGCAAGCGCCTGGTCGTCGTCGACGACTCGATCGTGCGCGGCAACACCCAGCGGGCCCTGGTCCGGATGCTGCGCGAGGCGGGCGCCGCCGAGGTCCACATCCGGATCTCCTCGCCGCCGGTGAAGTGGCCCTGCTTCTTCGGCATCGACTTCGCCACCCGCGCGGAGCTGATCGCCAACGGCATGACGATCGACGAGATCGGCACCAGCCTGGGCGCCGACTCCCTCGCCTACATCTCCATCGACGGCATGATCGAGGCGACCACGATCGCCAAGCCGAACCTGTGCCGCGCCTGCTTCGACGGCGAGTACCCGATGGAGCTTCCCGACCCCGAGCTGCTGGGCAAGCAGCTGCTGGAGACCGAGCTCGCCGCCGGTCCCGCCGCCACGGCCGCCGCCGACGCCATCCGTCGCCCGTAGCCGTCCGCGTTACCTGCCGTACGACACGAAAGTTCTCATAGCCATGTCTGAGACAACTGGTGCCAGCTACGCAGCCGCGGGCGTCGACATCGAAGCGGGCGACCGCGCCGTCGAGCTGATGAAGGAGTGGGTGAGGAAGACCCAGCGCCCCGAGGTCCTCGGCGGCCTCGGCGGTTTCGCCGGCCTCTTCGACGCCTCCGCCCTCAAGCGCTACGAGCGCCCGCTGCTCGCCTCCGCCACCGACGGCGTGGGCACGAAGGTCGACATCGCCCGGCAGCTGGGCGTGTACGACACGATCGGCCACGACCTGGTCGCGATGGTCATGGACGACATCGTCGTCTGCGGTGCCGAGCCGCTGTTCATGACCGACTACATCTGCGTCGGCAAGGTCCACCCCGAGCGGGTGGCCGCCATCGTCAAGGGCATCGCGGAAGGCTGTGTGCTGGCCGGCTGCGCCCTGGTGGGCGGCGAGACGGCCGAGCACCCGGGCCTGCTGGGCGAGGACGACTTCGACGTCGCCGGCGCCGGTACGGGCGTCGTGGAGGCCGACCGGCTGCTCGGCGCGGATCGTATCCGTACGGGTGACGCGGTGATCGCCATGGCGGCCTCCGGTCTTCACTCGAACGGGTACTCGCTCGTCCGCCACGTGCTGCTGAACCAGGCCGGGCTGTCCCTGGACGCGCGGATCGACGAGCTGGGCCGCACCCTCGGCGAGGAGCTGCTGGAGCCCACGAAGATCTACTCGCTGGACTGCCTGGCGCTGACCCGCACCACCGAGGTGCACGCGTTCAGCCACATCACGGGCGGCGGCCTGGCCGCCAACCTGGCCCGGGTCATCCCGGACGGGCTGCACGCAGTCGTCGACCGGTCCACCTGGACCCCGGCGCCGATCTTCGACCTGGTCGGCAAGACCGGTCAGGTCGAGGGGCTGGAGCTGGAGAAGACCCTCAACATGGGCGTGGGCATGATCGCCATCGTCCCCGAGGAGTCCACCGACGTGGCCCTGGCGACGCTGGCCGACCGCGGCGTCGACGCCTGGATCGCCGGCGAGATCACCGACCGCGGTGACCACGAGACGGGCGCCGCCCTGATCGGTGACTACGCGAGCTGAGCCCCTGCGGGCAGCACAGAACCCGGCCGGTGACCGAGGTCACCGACCGGGTTGCTGCTCAGTGCAAGGTCAAGCGCCGCGACGGTGGTGCGAGGAATCGTCGTCCTCGTCCTCGTCGTCCCCGTAGAGGTCGGCGTACTTTGCGTACAGGTCGTCGTCGTGCTCATCGTCCTCGAAGCGGTCACCGTTCGGTGACTGGTTCGATGTCGATGCGCCCAGCTCCTCGGCCAGGCGTGTGAGGTCAGTCCCACCGCTGTTGTACTTCAGCTGGCGGGCGACCTTCGTCTGCTTGGCCTTGGCCCGGCCGCGCCCCATGGCTCGACCCCCTCAACGACGGGGCTCGACGGCCCCAGAGTCTTGACACGCGTTCATGGTCCAGAACGGACTCTCCATGGAGAGGCCGGTCCGTAGGGCTTCCACGGTACCTGAGCCCGCGCCCATACGGTACGTCGCCCGTATGACGTGCCCGCGCCCAGGACCTTCGAGGCGCCCCGTCCTCGCTGGTCAGTGGCGATTTTAACCACTTATTGGCGGACGACCCGCCGGTGGAAGTGAGAGTTCTCTCTAACTGCCCACCGGCAGGTACCGCTCAAACCCGCGCCACGACCCCGCGGGGCACCCTTCGGAACGTCACCACCCGCGTGCCGCGGCGGCCTCGGCCATCCGCTGCTCGGCGATCCGGTCGGCCGCGGCGGCCGGCGGAATCCCATCCGTCTTCGCACGTGCGAATATGGCGAGAGTGGTGTCGTAGATCTTCGCCGCCTTCGCCTTGCACCGCTCGAAGTCGAAGCCGTGCAGTTCGTCGGCGACCTGGATGACACCGCCGGCGTTGACCACGTAGTCCGGCGCGTAGAGGATCCCGTGGTCGGCGAGGTCCTTCTCCACACCCGGGTGGGCGAGCTGATTGTTGGCCGCGCCGCACACCACGCGGGCGGTCAGCACGGGCACGGTGTCGTCGTTCAGCGCGCCGCCGAGCGCGCAGGGCGCGTAGATGTCCAGGCCCTCGACCCGGATCAGCGCCTCGGTGTCGGCGACCGCGGTCACGCCCTCGGGGTGCCGGTCGAGAATCCGCCGCACGGCGTCCTCGCGGACGTCGGTGATCACGACCTCGGCACCTTCGTCGCGCAGGTGCTCGACCAGATGGTGGCCGACCTTGCCGACGCCCGCGACACCGACCTTGCGGCCGCGCAGCGTGGGGTCGCCCCACAGGTGCTGGGCGCTGGCCCGCATGCCCTGGTACACGCCGAAGGCGGTGAGCACGGAGGAGTCGCCCGCGCCGCCGTTCTCGGGGGACCGGCCGGTCGTCCAGCGGCACTCGCGTGCCACGACGTCCATGTCGGCGACGTACGTGCCGACGTCACAGGCGGTGACGTAGCGGCCACCCAGGGAGGCGACGAAACGGCCGTAGGCGAGCAGAAGCTGCTCGGTCTTGATCGTCTCGGGGTCACCGATGATCACTGCCTTGCCACCGCCGTGGTCCAGCCCGGCCATGGCGTTCTTGTACGACATCCCGCGCGCGAGGTTCAGCGCGTCGGCGACGGCCTCTTCCTCGGTCGCGTACGGGTAGAAGCGGGTACCGCCGAGGGCGGGGCCCAGTGCGGTGGAGTGGATGGCGATGACGGCCTTGAGGCCGCTGGCGCGGTCCTGACAGAGCACTACTTGCTCATGACCCCCCTGGTCCGACTGGAACAGGGTGTGCAGGACGCCGTCGGTTACGTCGGTCACGGTGGTGACTCCTGAGGTGAAGAACGGCGGGCGGGACCAGCATCCCGTAAGGGTGGCGGGCGCTGTGAGCATGAGAGTAGAGCCTGGGAGCGCCGCCGGACGGACAGTGTTCAGGATCACCCCCCCACGGAGTACCGGCGTGCGACGATTTGCATAGTTTTCCCGCGGCCATGCCGTCGGGTTCCCCGAGTTTCCCCGGCATCCGGCGGGGGAGGGAGCAGGCGTGCCCAAGGTGTCCTCGGTGATCGTCCCGTACGCGGCCTACCTGCGGGTGTACGAACCGCTGGCCGCCTTCGCGCAGCCCGAGCGCGGCCACTGGGAGCGCTACGCCCGCCGCCCGGACCGCCCCTCGTACCAGGACGAACTCCGTCGCTCGCTCGCCGACCTGCTGCCCACCCCGCCCGTCGTGGTCCCGGTGCACGAGAGCGGCGACGCGTTCGTGCTGGAGAGCGGCGGGGTGGTGCACGTCTGCCCGTGGCGCACCCGCCTGCGCGGCTGGCAGGCCCTGGGCGGTCTCGCCGAGGAGCTGCCGGCGCCGGTCCTGGACGCCGTGCTGCCCCCGGTCCTGCGTCACCAGGCCACCCAGGACTACGAGCGCTGGCTCGCCGAGAACCCCGACGCCCGCCCCTGGATCCGCACCGCGACCTGGCAGGTGCCGCTCAACTGGTTCGTGCTGGTGGCCGACGAGGAGCGGGAGTACGCCAAGGGCTCCGCAGGCGCGTCGCAGGACACCGCTCCGGTGCTGCGCTACCGCACGCCCATGGTGCAGGCCCGCCGCCGGGTGGCCCGGGCCCTGCGGACCCTCAGGGACGCCATGGACGAGGGACCGCTCATCGACGGCCTGGTGGACGTGGGGCGTTGGCTGGAGGAGTTCCACCCGCGCTCGCTGGTCGAGCTGGACTACGGCGGGCTGGTGCACGCCCTGCCGGCCGGCGACCTGGAGGACGACCACTCGGCGGCCGATGTGGCCGCGGGCATCGAGGCGTTGCGCGACGGCGACGGAGCGGCAGCGGGCGAGGCGTACGGCCGGCTGGTGGAGCGGTGGCGCGCGGTGCGGGACCGGCGGTCGGCGAACTGAACCGCTGTGCCGGCTTCACCTGCACGAGTGACGTGGCTCACGTGGCGCCGTCTTACGAACCGTCAGCACAGGACCTGGGTCCCGATCCAGGCGTATGTGGCGACGGTGTGTCAAGGGTGACGGACCGCACGTAGCACCACCCTTGCGTCCCTTGCCCCTCCTCGTGCCAAAATAGGACAAGGAGTCCGGGGAGGAGTCTGTCCGCCCCGTTGTGCTCCACTGTGGGTGGAATCTCAGCATTGCACGCTTTGGGGGGTCTGGTGACTCCTGATCGCCCTGTGACTGATCGTCACAGTGGCGTGACTGTCCGCTATGGCATGGTCCATCGGCTTCCGTCGGTGATGAACACCTGGGAGGGCAATTCCATCGGTTTGGCCGACGCGGCTGGACAGATGGTGTAGTTGTAGTGCCGAGGACAAGCCGTTCGTCCTATAACCGACTCGACTCGCGTCCGCCATTTCGGGCAACGCGGGTCAAGGTGCAGAATTTAGAGGAAAGAACCGAGAAGGTTCGGTTCTCCCGAGGAGGCCGCTCATGACCGCTCGCACCCCTGATGCCGAGCCGCTGCTGACCCCGGCTGAGGTCGCCACCATGTTCCGCGTGGACCCGAAGGCGGTCACGCGGTGGGCGAAGGCCGGCAAGCTCACGTCGATCCGTACGCTCGGCGGGCACCGCCGTTACCGCGAGGCCGAGGTCCGCGCTCTGCTCGCGGGCATCCCGCAGCAGCGCAGCGAGGCCTGAACAACTGCATAACAGGGCAATCCGGCAGGTCCCCCAACCCGCCGGGCAGCCCGAAACCCTAGCTCCACACGACGCGGGTCCTGCCCCAACAGGCCCCTCGCCCACACTCTTGAGATGCCACCAGGGTGCGTCGTCGATCGCGCTGGACTCCGCCGGGTCCAGCGCGATCTTTTTTGTGCGCGGACCCGGGGCGCCCGGCGGTGCTGTGCGCGGGCTTGTCGGAGTCTGGGGAGGGGTGTCGGAACAGCCGTGCGGCGCCCCTCGGCGGCAGTGCAATTGCACATATTAAATTGACCAGTTGTAGGACCGGGGTAAGTACCGCGGTTTCAAAAACTCATGCGGTGACACCCGTCACACCTCAGCCTACTTGTTGCCGTCGGCGTCCGTGCGCTAGTGGAGGCGGAGGTTCCAGCGCCCGCTGGCCGCAAGGGTGTTGGGGCCGCCGAGGGTCGTTCCCCCGAGGGCCGGGCGGGAGGGCGTCACGCCGGGGAGCGGCTCTCACCCTCGGTCCGCTCGGCGGGCTCGTCCTGTCCGGCCGGCGCCTGCATGGCGAGCCGCAGCAGCTGATGGCAGACCGGACAGTGCCGGGTCAGATGGCGATAGGACGACGCGGCCGACAGATGGGCACGGAGCAGCGCCCGCGTTTCGTGCCTCACCGATGCCGCCATACGCCACCTCCGGGGCCGTACGGGAAACGCTGCCCTGACTCCTGGGGTACCGACCGAATGTGACGCCGTCAAGGGCGCGAGCGCCGTCAGGAGGGCCGTATACGACCGGGAGGCGGATTTGGGACGTCGGCCGCGCCGAGAGGGGCCTGAGGGGCCGTCAGGGGCGTCCGTGCCGCGCGCTCCGACGGGCAACGCGAAGAGGGCCCGCTCCCTCTCGGGGGCGGGCCCTCTTCGCGTCGATGCGGTCCTGACGGGATTTGAACCCGCGGCCTCCACCTTGACAGGGTGGCGAGCACTCCAAACTGCTCCACAGGACCAGGTTTCGCCGCGCTGTTCGTGCGTTGCGCTGCGAGAAGAGACTCTACAGGAGCCTGGCCCCCCTGGTCGAACTCACCCTGTGTGCCGGTGTGATCACGGAGCCGCCGCGTCGATCGCCTTCACGATCCGCTTGTCGGAGACGGGGTACGCCGTGCCCAGCGCGTGGGCGAAGTAGCTGACCCGCAGCTCCTCGATCATCCAGCGGATGTCCAGGACCGACGACGGGACCGGCCGGCCCTGGGGCATCTGCTCCAGGAGCCAGGCGTACTCGTCCTGCATCTCGTGGACCTTCTCCATGCGGGTGGTGTCCCGCTGGACGTTCGCCGGCATCTGCTGGAGGCGCCGGTCGGCGGCGACCAGATAGCGCATCAGGTCCGGCAGCCGCCGCAGCCCGGTCTCCGTCACGAAGCCCGGCTTCACCAGCGCGTCCAGCTGCCTCCGCACGTCCTGGAGGTTCGGCAGCAGCGCGGGGCTGCGTACGGCCTTCAGGCGGCGTTCGCAGGCCTGCCACGCGGCCAGCACCTGCTGCACCTGGGCGACCGTGCGCACCGTCGTGTCGACGATCTCCGCGCGGACCTTGTCGTGCAGCTTCCGGTGCGACTCCTCGTCCCACGCGGGCCCGCCGAAGTCCGCGATCAGCTTGTCCGCCGCCGCCATCGCGCAGTCGTCGAACAGCGCCTGGATGGAGCCGTGCGGATTCGCCGAGAGGGCGAGCTTCTGGGCGTTCGTCAGCTTCTCGGAGGCGAACTTCGCCGGGTTCACCGGGATGTTGCGGAGGATGAGGCGGCGGGTGCCCTTCCACATGGCCTCCGCCTGCTCGGCCTCCGTGTCGAAGAGGCGGACCGAGACCGTGTCGCCGTCGTCGATCAGCGCCGGGTACGCCTTGACCGGCTGGCCGGCCCGGCGGGTCTCGAAGACGCGGGTGAGGGTGCCGATCGTCCAGTCGGTCAGGCCCTTGCGCTCCAGGGACTCCCCGCCCTGCCGCACGGCGGTCGCCGCCGCGGCCTGGGAGAGGGCCTTGCGCGCCTTCGGCTTCAGCTGGAGCCTGAGCGCCTCCAGGTCCTTGTCCTCGGCCAGCTTGCGGCGCCGCTCGTCGACGATCCGGAACGTGACGCGGAGGTGGTCGGGCACCTTCGCCCAGTCGAAGTCGTCCGCTTCGAAGGGGACTCCGACCATGCGCTTCAGCTCGCGGGCCATCGTCACGGTCAGCGGTTCCTGGAGGGGGACCGCCCTCTCCAGGAACGCCTTGGCGTAGTTCGGCGCGGGCACGTAGTTGCGGCGGATCGGCTTGGGCAGGGAGCGGATCAGCTCCGTGACCAGTTCCTCCCGCAGGCCCGGGATCTGCCAGTCGAAGCCCTCGTCGGTGACCTGGTTGAGCACCTGGAGCGGGATGTGCACGGTCACGCCGTCCGCGTCCGCGCCCGGCTCGAACTGGTAGGTGACGCGGAACTTCAGCTGTCCCTGCCGCCAGGTGTCGGGGTAGTCGGCCTTGGTGACCGCCTCCGCCGACTCCCGGATCAGCATCTCCCGTTCGAAGTCCAGGAAGTCGGGCTGCTCGTGCCGCTTGTGCTTCCACCAGGAGTCGAAGTGCGCGCCGGAGACCACGTGTTCGGGAACCCGCTGGTCGTAGAAGTCGAACAGCGTCTCGTCGTCGACGACGATGTCCCGGCGCCGGGCGCGGTGCTCCAGCTCCTCGACCTCGCTGAGCAGCCTGCGGTTGTCCGCGAAGAACTTGTGGTGGGTGCGCCAGTCGCCCTCGACCAGGGCGTTGCGGATGAACAGCTCGCGGCTGGCCTCCGGGTCGATCCGGCCGTAGTTCACCTTCCGCTGGGCGACGATCGGGACGCCGTACAGCGTGACCTTCTCGTACGCCATCACCGCCGCCTGGTCCTTCTCCCAGTGCGGCTCGGAGTAGGTGCGCTTGATGAGGTGGCCGGCGAGCGGTTCGACCCACTCGGGTTCGATCTTCGCGTTGACGCGGGCCCAGAGGCGGGAGGTCTCCACCAGCTCCGCGGACATCACGAAGCGGGGCTGCTTCTTGAACAGCACCGAGCCGGGGAAGATCGCGAACTTGGCGTTCCGCGCGCCCAGGTACTCGTTCTTGTTGCCGTCCTTCACGTCCTTCATCCCGATGTGGGAGAGGAGGCCGGCGAGGAGGGAGACGTGAACGCGGTCCGCGGGCGCGTCGTCCTCGTTGAGGTGGATGCCCATCTGCTTGGCGACCGTGCGCAGCTGGGTGTAGATGTCCTGCCATTCGCGGATGCGCAGGAAGTTCAGGTACTCCTGCTTGCACATCCGGCGGAACGACGACGATCCGCGTTCCTTCTGCTGCTCGCGGATGTACCGCCACAGGTTGAGATACGCGAGGAAGTCGCTGGTCTCGTCCTTGAAGCGGGCGTGCTGCTGGTCGGCCTGGGTCTGCTTGTCGGCCGGACGCTCGCGCGGGTCCTGGATGGACAGCGCCGCCGCGATGACCATGACCTCGCGGGCACAGCCGTTGCGGTCCGCCTCCAGGACCATGCGGGCCAGGCGCGGGTCGACGGGCAGCTGGGCCAGCTTGCGGCCCAGCTCGGTGAGCCGCTTGCGCGGGTCCTTCTGCGCCGGGTCGAGCGCGCCCAGCTCCTGCAGCAGCTGCACGCCGTCGCGGATGTTGCGGTGGTCCGGCGGGTCGATGAAGGGGAACTTCTCGATGTCGCCGAGACCGGCCGCGGTCATCTGGAGGATGACGGAGGCCAGGTTGGTGCGCAGGATCTCCGCGTCGGTGAACTCCGGGCGGGCGAGGAAGTCCTCCTCGCTGTACAGCCGGATGCAGATGCCGTCGGACGTACGGCCGCAGCGGCCCTTGCGCTGGTTGGCGCTGGCCTGCGAGACCGGCTCGATGGGCAGCCGCTGGACCTTGGTGCGGTGGCTGTAGCGGGAGATCCGGGCGAAGCCGGGGTCGATGACGTACTTGATGCCCGGGACGGTCAGGGACGTCTCGGCCACGTTGGTGGCCAGGACGATCCGGCGACCCGTGTGCGGCTGGAAGACGCGGTGCTGCTCGGCGTGCGACAGCCGCGCGTACAGCGGCAGGATCTCCGTGAACCGGTACTGCTTCTTCGTCAGCGCGTCCGCCGTGTCGCGGATCTCCCGCTCGCCGGAGAGGAAGACGAGGATGTCGCCCTTGCCCTCGGCCATCAGCTCCTCGACCGCGTCCGTGATCGCGGTGATCTGGTCGCGGTCGGCGTCCTCGGAGTCCTCCTCCAGCAGCGGGCGGTAGCGCACCTCCACCGGGTAGGTCCGGCCGCTGACCTCGATGATCGGCGCGTCGCCGAAGTGCCGGGAGAAACGCTCCGGGTCGATGGTCGCGGAGGTGATGACGACCTTGAGGTCGGGGCGCTTCGGCAGCAGCTGCGCCAGATACCCGAGCAGGAAGTCGATGTTGAGGGACCGCTCGTGCGCCTCGTCGATGATGATCGTGTCGTAGGCGCGCAGCTCGCGGTCGGTCTGGATCTCCGCCAGCAGGATGCCGTCCGTCATCAGCTTGATGAACGTGGCGTCCGGGTTCACCTGGTCGGTGAAGCGCACCTTCCAGCCCACGGCCTCGCCGAGCGGCGTGTCCAGCTCCTCGGCGACCCGCTCGGCGACCGTGCGGGCGGCGATCCGGCGGGGCTGGGTGTGCCCGATCATGCCGCGCACGCCGCGGCCCAGCTCCAGGCAGATCTTCGGGATCTGCGTCGTCTTGCCGGAGCCGGTCTCACCGGCCACGATCACGACCTGGTGATCGCGGATGGCCGCCGCGATCTCGTCCTTCTTCTGGCTGACCGGCAGCTGCTCGGGGTACCTGATCGCGGGCACGCGGGAGCGGCGGCCGGCCATCCGTTCCTCGGCCTTGGCGACCTCCGCCTCGATCTCGGCGAGGACGGCGGCCCGGGCCTCCGGCTTGCGGATCTTGCGTGCGCCTTCGAGCCTGCGCCCGAGCCGGTGCGCGTCGCGCAGGGACAGCTCGGTCAGGCGGGGGGCGAGAGCGCCGAGGG
>NZ_MUND01000370.1 GCF_002154375.1 Streptomyces glaucescens
GGCCGGGCGCGGCCGAGGGCCACCGGTCCAGGCGAGGGCCGCCGGTCCAGGCGAGGGCCGCCGGTCCTGGCGTCCCCGCCGAACCCGGCCGCAACGACGGCCGCTCACCGCATGCCGTACCCGCGCGGCCGGCCGGGCCCGGCCCTGACGGGCACCGCGCTCAGTCCTGCCCCTCCAGCACCCGCACGGGCAGCGGTCGCAGCGCCCCCCGCAGCGCGACCGCCAGCTCCTGGTACTCCGCGCCCCGCGCCGCCCCCGCCCGCATCGCCAGGGCGATCCGGCGGGTGGGGGCGGGGTCGGCGAAGCAGCCGGTGAGGAGCTGGTTGCTGCGGCTGGTCTCGACCTTGAGGGCGGTGCGCGGCAGCAGGGTGCAGCCGAGGCCCCCGGCGACCAGCTGGACGAGGGTGGACAGGCCGGCGGCCGTGGTGGTCACGGGGGCGTCCTCGCGGCCGGCCTCACGGCAGATGTCGAGGGCCTGGTCGCGCAGGCAGTGCCCCTCGTCGAGGAGCAGCAGGTTCAGTTCCTTCAGCGCCTCGCGGGGAATGCCCTCCCGTCCGCCGAGTTCGTGGTCGAGGGGTGTGACGAGGACGAAGTCCTCGTCGAACAGGGGCAGTTCCACGACCCCCGGCACGCCCAGCGGGACCGCGAGCAGCAGCAGGTCGAGGCGGCCGGTGGTGAGGCCGTCGAGCAGGTTGGCGGTCTGCTCCTCGTGGACCTGGAGGTCGAGGTCGGGGTAGCGCTCGTGCACCAGCCGCAGCACCGTCGGCAGCAGGTACGGCGCGACGGTCGGGATGACCCCGAGCCGCAGCGCACCGGTGAACGGCGCCCGCACCGCCTCGGCCTCCTCCAGCAGGGCGCCGACTTCCTCCAGCACCGCCTTGGCCCGGACGGCCAGCCGTTCCCCGGCGGTCGAGAGCAGCACCTTGCGGGTCGTACGCTCGAGGAGGGTCACCCCCAGCACCTCCTCCAGCGCGGAGACGGCGCCGGAGAGCGCGGGCTGGCTCATGCCGATCGCCGCGGCGGCGTCCCGGAAGTGGAGATGCTCGGCGACGGCGGCGAAGGCGCGCAGCTGGGCGAGACTGGGCTGGCGGCGCTTGCCGACGTGACCCACGTTACTGACAGTCACTGATAACTACCTCCGATCAACACGACCGAGTGTAGCTATTTCACTAATCAATGCGCGCTGTGCCACCATCAGCCACGTCCAACCCATGGGAAACACCTGCCAAAAGCGGGTGTTTCTTCGCTGCGCTGCAAGGAGAGCTAGTGCTCACTGTCGGTGACAAGTTCCCCGAGTTCGAACTGACCGCCTGCGTCTCGCTGGAGAAGGGCAAGGAGTTCGAGAAGATCAACCACAAGACCTACGAGGGCAAGTGGAAGGTGATCTTCGCTTGGCCCAAGGACTTCACCTTCGTGTGCCCGACCGAGATCGCGGCCTTCGGCAAGCTGAACGACGAGTTCGCCGACCGTGACGCCCAGGTCCTCGGCTTCTCCGGCGACTCCGAGTTCGTCCACCACGCCTGGCGCAAGGACCACGACGACCTGCGCGACCTGCCGTTCCCGATGATGGCCGACTCCAAGCACGAGCTGATGCGCGAGCTGGGCATCGAGGACGAGGACGGCTTCGCCAAGCGCGCGGTCTTCATCGTGGACCAGAACAACGAGATCCAGTTCACCATGGTGACCGCCGGCTCCGTCGGCCGTAACCCCAAGGAGGTCCTGCGGGTCCTCGACGCTCTCCAGACGGACGAGCTGTGCCCCTGCAACTGGAGCAAGGGCGACGAGACCCTGGACCCGGTCGCGCTGCTGGCCGGTGAGTGACCCATGTCGCTCGACTCCCTGAAGTCCCGCATACCGGACTACGCCAAGGACCTGAAGCTCAACCTGGGCTCGGTCATCGGCAACTCCGACCTCCCCGCCCAGCAGCTCTGGGGCACCGTGCTGGCGACCGCCATCGCCTCGCGCTCCCCGATCGTGCTGCGTGAGCTGGAGCCGGAGGCGAAGGCGAACCTCACGCCGGAGGCCTACACCGCGGCCAAGTCCGCGGCGGCCATCATGGCGATGAACAACGTCTTCTACCGCACCCGCCACCTGCTGTCCGACCACGAGTACGGCAACCTGCGCGCCGGCCTGCGGATGAACGTCATCGGCAACCCCGGTGTCGACAAGGTCGACTTCGAGCTGTGGTCCTTCGCCGTGTCCGCCATCAACGGCTGCGGCATGTGCCTGGACTCGCACGAGCAGGTGCTGCGCAAGGCGGGCCTGGACCGTGACGTGATCCAGGAGGCGTTCAAGATCGCCTCCGTGGTGCAGGCGGTCGGCGTCACCCTCGACGCCGAGGCCGTCCTCGCCGAGTGAGGCACTGAGACGCTGAGGAGCGCCGAGGCGCTGAGGCGCTGAGCAACACCGGCAAGGCCCCGTCCACCCAGCGGTGGACGGGGCCTTCGTCGTGCTTCGGCCGACGGCCGGGCCTTCGTCGTGCTCAGCCGTCCGGCAGCTCGGCCGTGCTCAGTCGGCCGGGTCGGCCGGCGGCTCGGCCGGGGACGCGTCCGACGAGGTGGCGCCGTGCGGCGCCGGCGAATGCCGCAGCGCGGCCTCCTGCGAGTACGTCCGCAGATACCCGACGACCGTGTTCGTCACCGCCACCAGCGGTACGGCGACCACCGCGCCGCCGATCCCGGCCACCATGCCGCCCGCCGTGACGGACAGCACCACGGCCAGCGGATGCACCCGCACCGCCCGGCCCAGGATGAACGGCTGGAGGATGTGGCCCTCGATCTGCTGCACGGCGAGCACCACCGCCAGCGTCATCACCGCGGTGAACACCCCCTGCGTGACCAGCGCCACGACCACCGCCAGCGCCCCGGACATCACGGCGCCGACCAGCGGGATGAAGGCGAACAGGAAGATGAAGACCGCCAGCGGCACGGCCATGGGCACGTCGAGGAAGTAGATGCCGAGGCCGATGAAGATCGCGTCGATCAGGGCCACTATCACCGTGCCGCGCACATACGCGGTCAGCGTCCGCCAGGCCCGCGGCCCCGCGCCCGCGACCCCCGGCCGGGCGGCGGCCGGGACCAGCTTCAGCGTCCACTCCCAGATGCGCCGGCCGTCGTGGAGCAGGAAGAGGGTGGAGAAGACGGCGAGCAGGATGCCGGTCAGCGTCTCGACGACGACCGTCACGCCCTCCAGGCCCGCGGAGGTGATCTGGTCGGTGTTCGCGCCGATCGCCTCGCGCAGGTTCTCCGCGATGTCGTTGATCTGCTTGTCGGTGACGTGGAAGGGGCTGTCCAGCAGCCAGCGGCGCAGTTCGTCGATGCCGTCCTGGACCTGGTCGGAGAGGTTGCCGATGTTCTCCATGACCTGCCAGGTCACGAACCAGCCGACGAGGCCCATCACCACGAAGCCGAGGAGCGCGGTCAGCGCGGTCGCGAGCCCGCGCGGCACGCCCAGCCGCCGCAGCCGCCCCACCGTCGGCTGGAGCAGCGCCGTCATCAGCAGCGCGGCGACGAACGCCAGCACCACCAGCTGGACGGCGCTGATGACGCGCATCAGCACCCAGAGGGTGCCGGCCAGCACCAGCAGCCGCCAGCCGGCCTCGGCGGCGACCCGGACCCCCCACGGCACGGCCTGCGCCGGGTCGGGGCGGGGCGCGACGGCCGGGGCGTACCCGGGAGGCGGCGGCACGTAAGCGGGCGAGCCGGCCGCGTCGTGCTCGGCGTCCGTGTGCTCCCGCTCCGCCTCCGCGCGGCGTTCCTCCCACTGCCTGCCCATGCGGTTCAGACCGGCGCCCAGCCGGCCGAGCCACCCTGGCACTCGCGACATGTTCCGTCCTTCTCCCCCGTCGGTCCCCACCACTCCCCCCTGGAGTCGTCCCGTCAGACCGTACATGGCGAAAGCCCCTCACCGTAGAACGGCGAGGGGCTTCACGAAGTCGAGCGGAGGACGGTCCGCGGGCGTTCGCGGCCTAGTACCAGTGGTTGGCCTGCCAGAACGACCAGGCGCCGCAGGGGCTGCCGTAGCGCTCGTTCATGTAGTTCAGGCCCCACTTGATCTGGGTGGCCGGGTTGGTCTGCCAGTCGGCGCCGGCGGACGCCATCTTGGTCCCGGGCAGCGCCTGGAAGAGACCGTAGGCACCGGAGGAGGGGTTCACGGCCCGGTAGTTCCAGTCGGACTCGTGGTCCACGATGTTGCTGAAGCACTGGAACTGGTCGCCCGGCACCATCTGCGCGGCCATCGACTGGATCTGCGCGATGGAGTACGAGCTCTGGACGGCGAAGGTGGAGGCGTCGGCCCGGGCGGCGTCGCGGCTGGCCTTCTGCTCGGCCTCCTCGCGCTCCTTGGCTTCCTTGGCCTCCTGAGCGGCCTTCTCGGCCTGCTCCTTCTTCGCGATCGCGGTCTCGGCGGCCTTCTTGCGGGCCGCTTCCTCGGCGTCCTTCTTCGCGGTCGCGTCCGCGGCGATGGCCTGCACGTCGGCCTGCTGCGTCAGGGACGCGGTCTGCACCTGGGCCTGCTGGCCCGCGGGGATGTCCGCGAGGAACGTCAGGTCGGTTGCCGCCGCCTCGGCGTCGTTGTTCTGCGCGGTGCTGCCCGAGGCAACGCCGACGACGCTTCCGACTGCGGTGACCGCGGTGGCCGAGGCCACTGCGAATCCCCGGACCGAAATCCGGCTCACACGGTTTTCCTTCCAGCATCGCCCGCTTCGGTGACCCTGGCGGACGCAATCGTGCCCCTGACACTGGCCTCCCCAACTGCGGGTCACGGGAGGCACGGGCCCGGTGGGCAACTCCCTCGCGGGGAGCGCCGCATGGTGCTCGGGCGGCATACGACGGCTGCTATGGAGTTGGTGGTGCCGTATCGCTGGGGATACAGGTGTGTCGTATGCGGGGCCTGACAGGAGTGAGACTCTGCCGCACGGTGACGCCGGTAGGCAATTCCGAGTTGCGTGGGAAAGCTCACACCCTTTTCACACCAGGAGATTTTCTCGTTCCCACACACGCGAAGGCGCCGCCCGGCTAGGCTTTTCGCCTTTCCGAACGGCGCCAACTCGCCTGCTATCACCCCGAGACGGGGCGAGTGGATCAGAGAGTCAGAAGCGGATCAGATCTGGCCGTCCTCCAGCATTTCGGTTACAAGCGCTGCGATCTGGGATCTCTCGGACCGGGTCAGGGTGACATGCGCGAACAGCGGATGCCCCTTCAGTTTCTCCACAACGGCGACGACACCGTCGTAGCGCCCGACCCGCAGATTGTCGCGTTGCGCCACATCGTGGGTCAGAACGACCCGCGAATTGGCGCCGATCCGGGACAGAACGGTCAGCAGGACGTTCCGTTCCAGCGACTGCGCCTCGTCCACGATCACGAAAGCGTCGTGCAGCGACCGGCCGCGGATGTGGGTGAGCGGCAGCACCTCCAGCATGCCGCGCGCGGTGACCTCCTCGATGACCTCACGGCTGGTGACCGCGGAGAGGGTGTCGAAGACGGCTTGAGCCCACGGGCTCATCTTCTCCGCCTCGGTGCCGGGCAGATAGCCGAGCTCCTGCCCGCCGACCGCGTACAGCGGGCGGAAGACCATCACCTTCTCGTGCTGACGGCGCTCCAGCACCGCCTCCAGCCCCGCGCACAGCGCCAGCGCCGACTTGCCGGTGCCGGCCCGGCCGCCCATGGACACGATCCCGACGTCCGGGTCGAGCAGCAGATCGAGCGCGATGCGCTGCTCGGCGCTGCGCCCCTTGATGCCGAACGCCTCCCGGTCGCCGCGCACCAGCCGGACGTTCCCCTCCGGGGTCACCCGGCCGAGTGCCCGGCCGCGCTCGGAGTGGATGGTCAGGCCCGTGTGGACGGGCAGCTCCGCCGCCTCGGGGACGTGGATGTGGCCTTCCTCGAAGAGGATGTCCACCTGTTCGGCGGGCAGCGTCAGCTCGGCCATCCCGGTCCAGCCGGAGGAGTCCGTGATGGCGAGTTCCGCGCGGTACTCCTCGGCCAGGAGACCCACGGAGGAGGCCTTGATCCTGAGCGGGAGGTCCTTGGACACGACGGTGACGTCGAACCCCTCGGCCTGCAGGTTGCGGGCGACCGCGAGGATGCGGGAGTCGTTGTCCCCCAGGCGGTAGCCGGTGGGCAGCACGCTGGGGTCCGAGTGGTTGAGCTCGACACGGACGGTTCCGCCCAGGTCCCCGATCGGGATGGGGGCGTCGAGACGGCCGTACCGCACCCGGTAGTCGTCGAGCAGGCGCAGGGCCTGCCGGGCGAAGTAGCCGAGTTCGGGATGGTGCCGCTTGGCCTCCAGCTCCGTGACCACGACGATGGGGAGCACGACCTCGTGCTCGTCGAAGCGGCTCAGAGCGTTCGGGTCGGACAGCAGGACGCTGGTGTCGAGAACATAGGTGCGCCGGTCTGGCTTGTGGCGCTGTGCGCTGGTCACCACGGAAGGACGTACCCCCTCGGATGAGGTCGGGGAGCGACGGAGCGGAGCTGGACCGGTCGTCGGCCGCCCTGCACGCGCAGGAGCCGAGAACCGGCCCTCCGCTGCTTCTTCCGTGCCGAGGACCGCACGGTCGGGCTGGTGCAAAGGGCCTCCCGGGCGGACGGCCCCGTGCCGCCCGCTGAGATCCGACACCCGTGGTTCGGGTGTCGACCTGTCTGGTCTATGCCCTCGAACAAGCGCTGCCATGCCACGGCATATGACGGCGCGCCTGTGAACTCCACGTGACATGCGCCGTCTTGCCGCCGTTTGCCCCCCGCCGGACGGGGTACCCGTACCCCCGCTCGGGGGGCGTTTATGGGTCAGCCGCCGTAACGGCGGTGGCGTGCCGCGTAGTCACGCAGGGCACGCAGGAAGTCGACCTTGCGGAAGGCCGGCCAGAAGACGTCGCAGAAGTAGTACTCCGAGTGGGCGGTCTGCCAGAGCATGAATCCGGACAGCCGCTGTTCGCCGCTGGTGCGGATCACCAGGTCCGGGTCCGGCTGGTCACCCGTGTAGAGGTGCCGGCCGATCATGTCGATGTCGACGGCCTCGGCCAGCTCCCCGACCGAGGTCCCCTTCTCGGCCGCCTCGTGCAGCATCGAGCGGACCGCGTCGGCGATCTCCTGCCGGCCGCCGTAGCCGATGGCGACGTTGACCAGTATCCCGTCGATGTGGGCGGTGGCCTCCTCGGCCTCCTTCAGGGTGGTCTGCATGCCCGCCGGCAGCAGGTCCATGGTGCCCACGTGGTGCACCCGCCAGCGGCCGTCGGCGGCGAGGGTGCGTACGACGTCCTCGATGATGCCGAGGAGCGGGCCCAGCTCCTCCTGCGGCCGGTCGAAGTTGTCCGTGGACAGCAGCCAGAGGGTGACGACCTCGACGTCCGTCTCGGTGCACCAGCCGAGGAACTCCTCGATCTTCTCGGCGCCGGCCCGGTGGCCGTGCACGGTGCTGGAGCCCGCGGCCTTCGCCCAGCGGCGGTTGCCGTCCATGATCACGCCGATGTGCTTGGGCACCTGAGCGTGGTCCAGGTGACCTTCCACCCGGCGCGCGTAGAGCCTGACCAGCAGGCCGCGCAGCTTGTCGCGCAGGTTCACGTGATTGTCAGCCCCTCCGGTGCGGATCGGACAGGGGACGGGCGCGGCGCTCGTGCGGCGGCTGGGCCGGGAGCGGGCCGGGTGCGTCCCTGTCCGTATGGCGGTCCCCCGGGGCGAAGCCTACCCCCGCTGCGCCGGAGCGCCGCTCCTGGGCCGGGGCCTGCTCCGGACGAGGGAGCCCGCGGGCCGCCCGGGGCAGGCAGTCGGCGGCGGCCCGGGAAAGGGGCCGGACTGCCCGGGACAAGAGAAACGGGCCGGTCCGTGGGGGGGAGACGGACCGGCCCGAGGGGGGGGTTTCCACCATAACCCTTCGTAAGGGCCACCGCGCACATCGGCGCGCCACAACTACTCTCCGAAGTTGCCCGGCAACGCCGCGCTGGACGCCGAAAGTGCGGCCCCACCGGGGCTTCAGGCCGATCCGCGCGGTTCGGCGGGCCCGTCCGGGGGTCCCCCGTGCGAGCGACCCCCGCGCGTCGGCGTCCGCTTGACGGTCACCCGGAAGCGGCCTTCGCCACCCCGGGAAGGAGAAGAGCACGCCGGAACGGAGGCAGGGCGTGCCGGAAGGGAGCGGGGTGCGCCGCGCAGCCCCCTCCACTGCGCGGTGCCGCCACGCAGCTTTGCTCACGCGAATTCCCTTGGTCTGAACTTACTCGAGCCAGCGCCCGCGAGGCGAGCCGCCGGCGATAACGATGTGGAAACACGGGACGCGCACGCGACGGAATGACCTGTGCGGCGGCCCCAACACCGGCGCGGCGGGGACGGATTGCCGGCTTCACCGAGCCCGTACGGACGCACGGAGACCGGGCGGCTTCCGCGACGGACCGCCACCGCGCCCGCCACCACGCCTCCGCCGTCCACTTGGCCCCTCGGGCACACAGGCACCCGCCACCCAGGAGCCGCCGCTCCCCCGCGCACATCACTCACCTGGCGGCGTCGTCCCGGCGACGACAGACGTATGCGTCAGCAAGCCCCCCTACGTACCAACTGGCGCTTTCTCAGGCTCCGTTGGGTGATGCCCCCGTGTCCCGCCGAGGCTTCCGCGCGTGGAACAGATGCCGGGTGCTGTGGGCGACGAACGGCCCCTCGCCGCGGATCCGCTCATGCAGGGCACGCAACCGCGGCTCGTACGCCTCCGCGGTGAAGCCCGGCACCATCCAGACCACCTTGCGCAGGAAATGAACCACGGCGGCGATGTCGTGGAACTCCATCCGCAGCCGCTCCGCCCGCACCTCCACGACCTCCAGACCCGCCGCCTCGGCGGCCGCCCGCTCCCGCTCCGGGTCCCGGCCCCGGCGGACCTCATCCGGCTGGGGCCCCAGGAAGTACTCGACGAGTTCGAAGACGCTGCCCGGCCCGACGTGCTGTGCGAAATAGGTGCCGCCGGGCTGGAGCACCCGGGTGATCTCGTCCCAGTGCGGCACCACGGGATGCCGGCTGACGACCAGGTCGAAGGCGCCGTCCGCGAACGGCAGCGGCGCGTCCTGCGGAGCGGCCACGACCGCGACACCGCGGGGCCGGAGCAGCGCCGTCGCCTTGGCGACGTTCGGCGGCCAGCCCTCGGTGGCCACGGTGAGCGCGGGGGCGGTCGCGGCCCGGCCCAGCGCGAAGTCCAGGACCTCCCCGCCCCCGGTCTGGATGTCGAGGACGGCACGCGCCGCGCCCAGCCGCCCGGCCAGCGACTCGGCGTACCGCCACGAGGGCCGCGCCTCGGTGGCCCGCCCCTCGAACCAGGAGAAGTCCCACCCTTCGGTGGGCACGGAGGCACCCTCGGCGATCAGTTCCTCGAAGGTGGGGGTGTGCTGAGCTTCCATCACGCGACCGTCCCGGACTCTGTTTCCTCCTGCGGCGTTGCCTGCCGCTCAGGGCACCAACGGCCGTACCTGCTCCGCCGCGAACCGTACGAACCCCTCGGGGTCGGGCTCGTCGGCGGTCGGCTGCAGCACGACCGTGCCGGCACCGGCCTCGACGAGCCGCCCGACGGCCTCGGCGACGTCCTTCGCGTCACCCGCGACCCCCAGCTCGGGCACGTCCGCGACGCCTTCGGCCGTCAGCTCCGCCCGCAGCCGGGCGGAGGCGTCGGGACCGGTCGCGGTCAGCAGGTAGACGACGATCCGGTGCGGCTCGGTCCGTCCCGCCGCCGCCCGCCCCTCGTCGATGAGCCGCCGCGCCCGGCGTACGCCGTCCGGAGGCGTGACCGCGGTGAGAATGGTCCCGTCGGCGGACTCCCCCGACAGTCGCAGCGAGCGCGGACCGGTGACCCCGGCCAGCACCTCCGCCGGCTCGAAGGGCGGCCAGTCCAGGGCCACGTCGTCCAGCCGCACATACCGGCCCTCGGTGCTGACCCGCTCCCCGCGCAGCAGGGCCCGCAGCGCCGCCAGATACTCCCGCAGCAAGGTCACCGGCGACTCGGCCCGCGCCCCCACCTGCCCCATCCAGTCCTGCACCCCGTGCCCGACGCCCACGATCGCGCGGCCCGGGAACATGCGGTGCAGGGACGCCGCTTCCATCGCCGTGACCGCCACATTGCGCAACGGCACCGGCAGCAGCCCCACACCCACCCTCACCCGCTCGGTCCAGGCGAGCGCGGCGGCGGCCGTGGAGATCCCGCCCTCCAGGAAACAGTCCTCCCACAGCCACAGCTCGTCGAGCCCGGTGTCGTCGGCGAGGCGTGCGAGGGCACGCAGTCGCTCGGGCGGAAGTTGCGGGCGGAACACAGCGCCGAGTCCAGTCATGGGACTACCTAACGGCGCACCGGGACCAGGGGACAACCGGTTTACCCGGATTCCCGGGCGGTCGTCTCCCGCACCTCGTACCGCAGCAGAACCACTCCGGTGCCGAACGTACGGCTCTCCAGGAGCCGCAGGTCGGTCAGCGAGGACGTCTCCGGGAACATGGGCGTGCCCCTCCCCACGAGAACGGGATGGACGTAGACCCGGAACTCGTCGACCAGCCCGTACCCGAGGAACGCCTCCGCGATCCGCGCCCCGCTGAGCACCAGCTCACCGCCGGGCCGGGCCTTCAGCGCGCGAACCTCGTCCGGTACGACCTCCCGTACCACGGTCGTGTTCCACCCGACGTCCGCGTCCCGCAGCGTGCGCGAGTACACGAACTTCGGCATGTCCCGCCAGATCCCCGCGAACTCCGCCATCACAGGAGAGGCCTCGGGATCCTGGTCGGCCGTCGGCCAGAACTCGGCCATCAGTTCGTACAGGACCCGCCCGCTGAGGAAGCCCCCCGCCTCGCGGAGCGTGTCGTTCATGTACTGGTGCAGCTCGTCGTCGACGCGATGCCAGCTGATGTCGTGGCCGGGGCCCTCCATGTATCCGTCGAGCGAGACGGACATGTGAAACACGATCTTGCGCATGGGCTAGCTCCGGGTGGGGAGAGTGCGTGTCATGACGCGGCGTTGGAGTGACGGGCGGGGACGGCTGGTCGTGCACGGGCCGAACGGTGACGTGTCCGTGCCCCTGGAACTGGCGACCTCCTATCGTGCCCGCACCAAGGGCCTGCTGGGCCGCGACACGGTGGACGGCGCCCTCCTTCTCTCCCCCGCCTCCTCCATTCACACCATCCGCATGCGCATCCCCATCGACGTCGCCTACCTCGACCGGCACCTCCGCGTGATCGCGGTACGCACGATGCGACCAGGACGACTCGGCCTGCCCCGACTACGCGCCCGGCACGTGGTGGAGGCGGGGGCACGGGTCATGGCAGGCTGGGGAGTGCGGCCCGGCGTCCGGCTGTCGATCGAACAGGATCCGATCGGCTAGCTGCGCGCCTCCAGTGGGCGACAGGGATCGCGGCGCCACCTCAGGGGGACTGTCGGTGGTACGGGTCGCTCTGTGGGGTGCCGCCCGGCCCGGGCGGGGTGAGCTGCCCGCCGCCGTACGGGGTCTGCTGCGCGGGCCGGACGGACGGTGGTGGTGGCACGGCCCCGGGGCGCGAACGCCTGCGGAGCACGACGACCGCTGCTGCGAGCGCTGCGAGGACGACGGCCGCGCCGATGCCCGGGACAACCCACGGGGAGACGTCACCGGAGTCCTTCGTCCCCGAGGTGTCCGAGCCCCTGTCGTCCGCCTCGGCCGGCGGTTGCGTGGACTCCGATGCGGGCGCGCTCCCCGAGGGGGACGCCGGGCTCCCCGCGGCCTCGAGGTCGGGCAGCGGGTAGACATCCGCCGGGCCCGGATCGCCGGGGTTCTGGAGGGCGATGCGGGGGCGGACGATGCCGTACCCGATGGAGTCGTTGCGCTTCGCGCCGTCCGTGGGCGCGCCGATGGTGTTCAGCATGACGCGGAGGACCTGGTTGTTGGTCCAGGTCGGGTGCTCGGACCAGATGAGGGCGGCGCTGGCGGAGGCCAGGGCGGCGGCGTCACTGGTGCCGTGGCTCTTGCAGAGGCCTGTCCTGCCTCCGCACGCGTGCACCATGTCCTCACCAGGGGCCGCCATGTCGACTTGAGGCCCGAACTCGGATTCATCAGTCCTACGGAGATCTCGGCCCACCGCCGCCACAGCGACCACTCCAGGCGTGGCCGCCGGATAGAAGACGGGGTTGCCCTCGTCGCCGCTGTTGCCGACGCCTGCGAAGACCAGCGAGCCACGGTCCAGGGCGTACTTCACGGCCGCAGTGAGGTCGTCACTGGTGTTCGTCGAGGCCAGGGAGACATTGATGACCTGCGCATCGGCGTCCGCCGCGAGACGAATGGCCTTGCTGAGGACTCCGGCAAACGCGAAACCCGCTGTCGGGTCATCGCTCTGCGTAGGTACTCGGATCGGGAGGATCTTGGCGCCCGGCGCGAGGCCGTAGGCGCCGATTCCGCCTCCGTAACCCCCGGTGCCGGCAATCAGCCCAGCCATGGATGTGCCGTGACCGAGGTAGTCCGTGTGCTCATCGCCGGGACGGGAGGTCGCCAGATCCCGCCCATCGAGCACTTGCCCTTCGAGGTCGGGGTTATCGGGGTCCACGCCGGTGTCGATCACCGCAACCGTGATGCCCTTGCCCGTGCTTGTCCCCCACATCTCTTCGGCATGCATGGCATCCAGATGCCACTGTTGTGAGCGGGTCGAATCGGCGCGCGCGGGAGAGGCGGCACCACCCACCAGCAGAAGGCCGACGACCGCTGAGGCGACAGCCCGGAGTCGGCCTCCCCGTGTCCTGTTGGTCGGCATGTGCGTCCCTCTCCCGTTCCTCTGCGTGTCAGTCGGTTGCCGATGAGCTGTTGCGACGGTCGGTCTGCTGCTGCCTGCCCTGTCGAGCACCACTCGAGGGCCTCGCAGGCCGATGGCCGCTGGCGCGGTCGCCGTCGTCGTTCGGCGTGCCTCCGGAAATGCCACCTCGGGTCGGTGCGGAGGGTACCGGGGCACCGGGGCGGGCAGGCGCGCGGCCCGTCCGCTGCGGAGACCCGCCGACCACGCCGCTCGGCGGGGTGGACGGGGGGCGTCCGGTGTTCGTCGTGGCTCCGGGGCGGGCCGTCGTCGACGGCGCCGTCGGTCCCGCCGGGACAGGGCCCGTCGATCCACGGTGTGCAGCAGGCTCTCCGCCCACGACTGTCCCACCAGGCAGGCGACCTGACGGCTTCCCCGCGGCAGGCGTTGCCGTGGGACGTCCCCCGGTGATGGCCTGGCTGACCGGGGGTCCGCCCATGACGCCGGGGCTTCCGGGCCGTCCGCCCATGGCGCCCGGGCCCGTCGGCCGTCCGCCTGTGACGGCCGGTCCTGTCGGCCGTCCACCCATGACGCCCGAGTTGGGGGGCCATCCGGCCGCGGTGCCGGAGGCAGAGGGCATACCGCGGCCGGAGCCCATACCCGGACCGGGAAGGGTCCTGCCGGCAGCCGTACCGGACGTCGGCCCGTGCGGGAACGGACCACCTGCCGTGATGTCACGTCCGCGCGGAACACCCGTGCCTTCCTGCCCCGGCGACAACGGTGTGCGCCCACCGGCGAACGGCCTTCCTCCGCCTCCGGAGACGGTGGGCGTGCGCCCTCCACCGCGGCCTGAGGTTGGCGGAATCAGTCCGGTCACCGTCGGGGGCAGGATCGATTCGGGACGAGCCGGCGTGATCGGTCCCACCGTCGGCCCCGGTCCCGTGACGGGGCGATGCGCTTCGGGAAGCGTGTCGACCGAGTCGATCTGGACATGCGCCGGGCGGTCAGGTGTCTCCGGTGGGTGCGGCGCGGCCGGAGCCACGGTGACGGGCCCCAGCTCCCCCTCAGACCGTCCCGCTGCTGTGGCATGCCCGGTCACTCGGCCTACCGACTCGGCCGTGTTCGACGTTGTGCCGCTCCCCGTGGCACTGCCGGCGCGCCCGGTTCCCGGGCGCGCCAGGCCCTCGGGGGTATCGATGCTGATCGCGGACGGCGGCGGCGGAAACCTGGGCCGCTCCAAGCTGTCCATCTGCGTCGACGACAGGTCATACGCCTGCGCCAGTTTCCGCATCTCGACCGCCGCCTCCTGGCGGACCTTCTCCTTGTGCGCCTTCAGCGCCGCGAGCTCGGCACCGGACTTCGCGGCGACCGCGCCGGCGTCGGGGTCGTTGTGGTGGGCGCGGGCCGCCGCGAGGTTGGCCGAGGCGCTCGACTCGTCGCGCGGTACGGCGGCCTGGGCGGTGGCGATCGCGCCGGAGGCCTGGGAGAGCCACTTGCCGGAGTCGCCGCTGAAGTCGGCGAGCCGTAGGGCGGAGTTGGCGAGATCGCCCGCCCAGGTACGGAAGGCGTCCGCGCCCTCGCCCTTCCACTCCACCCACTGTGGTCGGATCTTCAGCTCATCCGCGATCTTGCGGATCTCCTCGGCGGCGGCGACGAGCTTCTGGGCAGCGGCCTGCACCGTCCCGCTGTCAGCCTGGTCCAGCCATGCGAGCATCTGCTCGTGGCTCATGCCCTCGAAGGACGTGCCCCCACGGGCGCCACCGGATCCCTTGCCTGCCATCAGCCGTCTCCCCGTTCTCGTACCGCGCTCGTCGCCCTCTGGGTCAGATCGTGCCGCCGGCGTCACCGTGCGACGGCTTCTGGCCGCCGGTTTCGGTGCGGCCGCCCGTGGCGCCGTGGTGCTTCGCACGCTCCGGGTCGTACGGCCCGCCGTAGTGCTCCGTCGTCTCGGCGGTGATGGCGGCCATGCGGTTACGGACGTCCACGTCGATGTTCTCGTAGCCCTTGTGCGACGCCAGGACCGCGATGGACATGGCCTCCATGCAGTCCGAGAGCAGCTTGGAAAAGCTCTCCAGGTCGGCGATGACCTTCTCGTACGACGTGTACAGACCGGCCGCCTCGGTCCAGGATCCGTCACCGCCGCCGAACTTCTGGCGCACGAGCGGCTCCTGACCCACCTTGGTGGGGCCGGCCTGCGACTCCTTCAGGTCGCGGACGAGTTCGTCGACCCGCTGCCGGAACTTCGTGAACGACGACAGCTCGGTGGACAGGTCCTGGACCGCGTCCCTCGCCGTGTCGAACACACCGGACAGCCAGGACGAGCCCGTCCCGCCCGTCGACGCACTCGTCGAACCGCCACTGTCGCTCGGCAGCACTGGTGCCCCCCGTTCCCCGTTCCCCCGTCGGCCTCAGGAAGAGCGAGACCGCCCCACACACTCTAGTGACCGGCAGTGACAACCCGTTCCGGGGAAACGTCACAGAGTGAGCATTCGGCCACCTCTCGGCGACTTCCCGACGCCGGTCGTGCAGGGGAGTGGGCGGCGGCAGAGGTGCAATCGGACGCTTTGGGCCACCACGAACACCACGGGAGCGGGTTCACAGCCCCCTGAGCCGGGCCGCCCCTGACACCCACTGGCCCAAGTCTTCCTATCGCCGCGCCTACAGGGGGCAGCTGTCAGCGGCGAACGGTCCGAAGTGGACACCCTGGCCGACGGCGCCGTCAGCCCTCCCCCCGCGCGAACGACACCTCCACCCGCCGGTTCTTCTTGCGGCCCTCCTCCGAGGAGTTCGACGCGATCGGGTAGTCCTCGCCGTAGCCGCGGACCTCGAAGGTGACGCCCGGGTCGTTCAGTTCCGCGTCCAGGACCTGGTGGACGGCGTTCGCCCGCTGCTTCGACAGGACGTCGCCGTGGGCCGAGGAGCCGAGGTCGTCCGTGAAGCCGAAGACGCGGATGCGGGTCGCGTTCTGCGACTTGATCTCCTGTGCGATCGCTCCGAGGCGTGCCTTCGCCGCCCCGCCGAGCCTGGCGCTGTCCTTCGGGAACAGCACCTCCGCCTGGAGGGCGAACTTCACGTCCGCGTTCGTGTCCTCCCGGCGCTCCTCGCCGCTCTCGTCCTCCACGACCTGCTTGATGTCGAGCACCTTCGGCTCGGCCAGCGTGGCGCCTTCCGGCAGCTTCAGGTCCGGGTCGTTGGCGTCCAGCTCGACCGGAGCCGCGGCGGTGGCCTCCGTGCCGGGCGGGACGCTGGGGCCGTCGTCGGCGTGGGCGGTGGTGGCGGCGGTGTAGAGGGTGGTGGTGAGGAGGAGGGTGGCGGTGAGGGATGCGGTGAGTCGTGAGGTCATGGAGGCCTCACTCAGAGATCTTGATCGGGGCGGTGGCGAACATCGGCAGCTGGAGGGTCACTTCGGTGGTGTCGGCAGGAGGCGCCGGGAACTGCATGAAAACAGGGAGGGATTCGCCGGACTTCATGGCGGGGAAGTTGGTCGTCGTGAGCGGTCGCCCATCGGTGTCACGCAGCACGTAGTAGCGCTTCTTACCCTGGGAATCCACCAGCGTGGCCCCGCCGAGCGACCTGCCGTTCCGGATGATCTCCGTCTCGTTGCCACTCAGCTGGGCCGGAACGTTGACCGTATCGCCGCCGTCGTTCTTCAGGGTCCCGCTCACCGTCACGAAACCGCCCGAGTCACGTACGGCGGAGGTGATCTGCAGCAGCAGGCTGTCCGGTCCCTTGAGTTCGGTGAGGGGTTCCTCCGACTGCCCCTCCTGCGCCCTCTGATCGGAACCGCCCGACCCGGAAGCGGATGCCGACGTCTGAGGCTTCTTGTCCTCGCCGTCTCCGCCACCGCATCCGGCCACGCCGAGGGCCAGACCGGCCACCACGGACAACGCGGCCATCCTCCTGCGGGCCTTCGCTGTGAACCGAATGCTCATGCCTCTGCTTCCTTAGTCACTCGTCGTTCGCCTGTCAGTCGGCCAGATGGACCTCGAAGAGGTCCTCCGGGTCCGGTAGGTCGGTGAGGTCATCCGGCGACAGTTCCCAGTCCTGGTCCTCGCAGCTGAGCGTGGGCAGCTCGTCGTCGCCCGTGTCCTCGGCCGGCGGTTCGAAGGTGCAGCGGGGCTCGATGACGGCCTTGGCCGAGGCTGTGGCCCGGATGTCCTCGGTACCGGGGACGATGCTGTCCCCCACGGTCTCGTCCGTCTCGACGTCGACTGTGTAGCCGAGCAGACCGTCCGGCGCGCAGTCCCGCACGGCAGCGTCGTTCTGCGCAGCGAGCTGGTGAGCACGCCAGCAGGAGTCGGCCACCTGCACGGCACCGTCGAAGATGCCTTGCCACGCGGCCGGGTCCTTCACGTTGTCCAGCCACTCCCCGGCCAGCTGGTCCCTGGTGTCGAGGGCTGCCGCGAGCGCTGCCGCATCGGCCGCGGTCTGGGCGTCGCTCCTGGTCGTCGCGGCTTGCCCCACCGCGAGGTAGGCGAACGCAAGAAAGAGCAGGCCCGCCACCACCGTGATGTAGATGGGAAAGGCCTGCCCCGCGTCGTCTAACCCCCTGGACCGCGTCAACCGCCGGTGACTTCGGTGATCTTGTCGGTGATCGCGTTGTAGATCGTCTGCCCGATGTCCGTCCCCGTGATGGCCAGCACGATCGCCACCACCACCGCGATGATGCCCAGGTACTCCACCGCGGTCTGGCCCTTGTCGTCGCTCCACTTGGTGCGCATGGTGTTTCCCTCCGGGTGTGCCGCTGTCGGTGCCGGAAGGGTAGGGCGGGGTGGGGGGTGTCTTGGAGGGTCCGTGGGCCCAGTCGTGGGCCCAATTCGAAGGGGGCGGGGTCATCGTCGGCTCCCGGAGGAGCCGGGGGTCGTGCCCAGCCACTTGGCGGTGGCCTCGGCGCGGCTGGTGCTGTGGAGTTTGGCGAAGATGCGGTTGATGTGGTTCTTGACCGTCTTCTCG
>NZ_MUND01000371.1 GCF_002154375.1 Streptomyces glaucescens
GTGTATAAGAGACCGCCCCTTTTTGCGGGCACCAGCGGCGTGCTGATGCGCCCGGCTGATCGTGGAGTCGACCGACACCGTCCACTCCACGGCCCCGACGGAGTCGTCGCGGACCTGGACCTGCCCGAGCAGGCGGGCCCAGGTTCCGTCTGCCTCCCAGCGGGCGAACCGTTCATAGGCCGTCTGCCACGGCCCGTAGCGTTCCGGCAGGTCACGCCACGGAGCACCGGTCCGCAACCGCCACAACACCCCGTTGAACACCTGCCGGTGATCACGCCACGGACGACCACGACCGTCAACACCAGGCAGCAGCGGCGCTATCCGCTCCCACGCCGCATCCGTCAACTCACCCCGACCCACCACAAGATCAATTATCAGACAGGTCCTAGCAGGGCCCCGGCGCGGTCGCAGCATCGGCTAAGGCGCAGGACGACCGCGCCGAGCGCTGGCCGTCTCCGTCACAAGACGCCAGCACTTCCAGCATGCCTCGCTGCCCGGCATGGCCGGGAGCAGGTGACCACACCCGACAAGAGGCGCACGCGATGTCCGGGTGGGTCAACTCCACCTCAATGAGCCGCTTCCCCACGTTCGCCAAGGAACTCCGGCTGATCGACCAGGACGCGTATTTCGTCAGAACGCCGGGCTTCGACAAGTGCGACACCTCGAAGCCGACGATCAAGTGCGACATCCGGTAGCACGATACTGACCGCACGCCGCACGTGCGGCCCGGGGTCGGTCACAGGGCCGGCTTCGGGCCGCTCCACACCGGAGAACGGAGACACGCAGTGAGTTCCAGCGGGATCACATGGATAGCCGATGAGGACATCTCCTGGCTCGGCTACTACATCAAGCTGGCCCGGGGCCTGACCGGCGAACAGCTCACCGCCCGCCTCGCCGCCACCGGCGGCCCCGTACCGGTCCAGGCCACCACCGGGCCGCAGGCCGAAGAGCTCATCGACGAGCTCGACGCCGAGCGCGGCGACACAGACAGCATCGCCGTCCGCTACGGCGACCACGCCGGCCTGGGCTTCGCCATAGCCTATGGCCACTGGCCGTCCGTCCTCGGGCCCGCATACCACGACGGGACATCCCGAGACGGGGTCCACGTCTTCGAGCTGTACTACGAGAAGCAGAACCCGAAGGTGCCGCCACCCGCATTCGCCTACTTCCACGACGACCACTACGTGTGCGGCGTCGACATGTACATGAACACATGGTCACAGGAAGTCACCGGCCCCGGCGCCGACCTCATCCGCCCTGACATCATCGCGGCCGGAATCCCAGAGGAAAGCAACAGGGACACGGCGCACCGTGCCTCTCTCGCCGTGCTGGAACAGCGCTTCGAACTGGCACTGCCGCGTAATCTGATCCTCGACGCATCACTGCCCACCGCACTCGTCAGAGGGCAGCAGCCGCGATGAGCCGTCCCGTGATCGCAGGCGGTCCCCAGCGCTCCAGTTGGTTCGGGGTGCGCGCCCACGTGTCCTTGCTTGAAGAGCCGTCGGCCATGCATTTGGCTGGAACGACTATGGGCCTGCCCGCGCTGCTCGCATCAGGCGGCGAGGCGTTCCCGCGCGTACTCGCGCAGCTCGACCATCGGCTGCTCGGCGCGGCTGGCAAGACGGTGGATGAGCGCGGAGACGAGATCGACGCAGCGGGCAGCGCCCGAGTCCAGGGCGGTATCGAGGGCGGCGCGGGCATCGGCGGCGACAGTCGATGTGTCCCTGCCGTGCAGCGAACCTTCGGCTCGGTAGGTCAGGAACACCGCCCTTGTGCGGGTGCGGTGTGGCTGTAGTTCGCTCAGGCCTGTGTCGATTGCGGTGGTCGCGCGGTCCGGTTCGCCGAGGTCGAGCCAGCACCGTCCGGCGTCGGCGTTGACGTCTGCCATCGACATCCAGGACACGGCCGGGGGCGTTGCCTGCGGGCGGATTTGCTCCAGCTCGGCCTCCGCGGATGCCAGCGCACGCTGGGTTCCCTGGCGGTCCTGCAAGACCGCGCAGGCACGAGCGAGGCGCACGTCCAGCAGGGAGCGGGTTGCGGGCGTGCGGGTGCGGGAGCGGGCGTGTTCCAGGGCCTGTACCGCGTCGGCGGGCTTTGACAGCCAGGTGGCCTGGTAGGCGAGGTCGGAGAGGGCGATGGCGGCGAGGTCGCGGTCGTCGGCCTGGTGGGCTGCGTGGACGGCGGCCTGCCAGTGGTGTTGGGCGTCTGCGTGCCGGTCGGCGTCGAAGCGTAGCCATGCGGCGCAGTGCGCCAGTTCGGCGGCTACGGCGTGGAGGCGGCGGCTGGCGGCTGTGGTGTACCGGTCTTGGGCGATGAGGTCGAACAAGATCCCGCACAGGGCCTGCCGGTCGGGCACCCGAGGCCGTCCCTCCACCTGCTTCGGCGGCGGCTCGGGCAGCAACGGCTCGATCAGCGACCAGGGTTCGTCCGACACGATCCACGGCCGCGACTGACGCTTCCCCATGACCACATCACCGAACGATCAAGCCGACGGTCACATGATCAAACCGTTTTTGTTAGAGCCAGTTAGAGAGCATCTGATCACTGTTCAGGCCGTTGTGGCGGTCATGTCCGTTTCGATTCGCCAGGTTGGTGCGGATTCTCCAGTCAGTTCGCGGGACATTTTGTTAGCCATCGCCCAATGGATCATTGCCCGGGATCTGTGGGGCAGGGCTTCGTAGTCGCGGGCCAGGCGGCGGTGCTGCATCAGCCAGCCGAAGGTCCGCTCGATCACCCACCGTTTGGGAAGCGGCTCGAACCCCTTGGCTCGAGGTCGCTGCACTACCTCCACGTCGATGCCGAGCAGGGCGCCGTGGTTGAAGATGCTGTTCTGGTATCCGCCGTCGGCCCAGACCTTGGACACACTGGGATGGTTCGCTGCCAGGTCGTCGAGCAGGAGCTTGCCGCCGGTGGTGTCGTGCACGTTCGCGGCGGTGATGAGGACGGCCAGCACCAGGCCGAGTGTGTCCGTGATGAGATGCCGTTTGCGTCCTTTGATCTTCTTGCCGGCGTCGATGCCCTGGCTGGTCTCGGGCACGTTTGCCGAGGTCTTCAGGCTCTGGGCGTCGACCACGGCCGCGGTCGGCTCGGCACTGCGGCCGTGGGCCCGGCGGGTCTTGTCGCGTAACAGGTCGTGGACGCCCCATCCTGCGAGTGTGCACCCTCGGCCACTCGCACGGAACAACGCCAGGCCCAAAACCCCGGCGAACCTATGCGGTCACAGCACTAGCGTGCTGGACGGGCAGGTGTCGGGGACGGTGCAAAGCCTGCGGAGTGGTAGCAGGGCGCATGGGGGCAGCGAGGTGACACTTCAGTCACAGAGTTCCTGACCCCCGCGAAGCTTAGATGGCCCGGCTCGAGCTGGAGAACGTCAAGCTCAGGGAGTGGCTGAGGGCGTCGGAGCAGACGTTCGGCGAGGTCACGGGCTTCCGCAGCCTGGTTCTGGCCCGGCCCGCCGCCCTGGGGCGGTCGTTCTCTTCCGCGGGGCGTCGCCAGCACGAGCAGAGTCAGCCACCTTCCCGCACCACGGACCATCGTGCTCGGAGTCTGCGCTGACGTGGGCAGCGATGTGGAGGCTGGGCTCCACCAGCAGCTGGAATCTACGCGACACCGCAGGAACTGTCGGTTACTGTCCTGCGGGCGGAAATGAGGAGGCCATGGCACTGGTCAGGAAGGGCTCACGCCGCATCATTGTCGACGGCGTCACCTATCGTTGGAGAGTCCGAAGGCGACCGACTTATGACCAAGGGCTGGTCTGGAGTCCGTTGACTTACGCCATCGAGCAGGCCGAGACGTCAGGCACCACCCTGGTGATCACCACCAATCAACCGCATCCGAGTAACTGGTGCGAGATCGCCGCCAGGCCCGTGTTGCCCGCAGAGGTTGCCGCCACGATCCGCATGGCTCACGCCAAAGGCTGGACGCCCGACGAGCCAGGATCCCCTTTTCTGCTCGACCTATCCCAGGGCTTCGTGCCTGCTGGATAACCAACGCAGTCGCAGTAACCTGCGAGTTCAACATCGGCGGGAACTGCGGCGTCGATGCTCGTTGTGGTCCCCCCTGCTTCGTGATGGGGCGTACCAGGTGGCGATCGAGAGGCGCTCAGAGTGCGGGCCGGGGTTGGTTCGCTCCGCGTGATTCCAGCCGCGCGGCCAATTGACCGGCAAATATCTATCACCGTCTGTGACTGCGGTGCAAAGGTGAGCGTGTGCCAGGTACGCGGGATGCAGTCCGCCAGCACCACGCTCAGCGCCAGGGCCCGTCCGCTCGCGTCGGCACCGCTGGCGGTCTGGCCCTTTTCCTCAACGACCGGGCCGCCCTTGGCGTCGGCGCCCTCCTCCAGGTCGTCTCCGTCGTCCTGCTGCTGACCTCTCCCTTTCGCGCGCTGCGGGAGATCCCTGCCCGCGCGGCCATGCCGCCAGACCGTGAAGGAGTCTCATGACCACCGTGTCCACCACGGCCGCGACGCACTGGGAGCGGCTCTGGACCCAGGGCCGCCGCTACCGGCAGGTCGACGACACCGAGAACGGGTTGTTGGAGGACCACCTCGGCCCCGGCCGCGACCGCCCGGCGCTCGACATCGGCTGCGGCGACGGGTCCCTTGTTCGCCGCCTCGCCGAGCTCGGTTACCGCACGACCGGCATCGACTGCTCTTCCAGCGCCGTCGCGCTCGCTGCCGCCCAGGGCCCTGGGTCCCGGCACGAGCCGGTCTGGTGGTGCATGGACTTCACCACCGACGACCTCAGCGTCCTGCCGGAGCCGGCGTACGCGGTCATCACCTGCCGCCTGGTCTACCGGTGGATCGACGACAAGGCCGCCTTCCTTAACCGCGTTCGCCACCTCCTCGTCCCGGGTGGCATCTTCTGGGTGGTCACCGAGATCGCCGGGCGTCGCGCCGCCTCCGACCCCTTGCAGAGCCTCGCCATCACCCCCGCCCAGGCCGAGCTTCTCACGGCGGGCTGGTCCGCCGTCCACAGCGCCGATCTCGACGTCCTGCGCTGCTACGCCCTGCACCCCTGATCCCCGCCCGCACGGCCACCCGATGGATAATGTGGTGACCACCAGAGGAAATCTCGTGCCCATGATCGGAGTGCTCCCTGGGCCTTCGCTGGCATGCGGCGGTCGCACTGTGCCGGTCACCCGAAACGACGACGGCCGAATCGTCTGGCGGAGGCTGGCGGTGGTGCGACGGGATGTGGCGCTGTGGACGCGTGGATGAACATCCGCGGTTCGTTGGGACAACGCTCGTGGTGATCGACTTCGAGGGCCTTACTCCGGGGGGTCGGACCGTCGAGCCGGTCGAGGTCGCCGTGCTGGCTGTGCGCCCCGTAGGGGGCCGGCTGGTTGAGGTCGGTCGGTCGGTTCGAGGAGCTGATGCCGCCGCCTGCCGATGTGCCCGTGACCGCGATAGATGTCCAGCTCAAGGGCACCACCCTACGGATGCTCTCCTCGGCGGCCCCGGCCGCCGAGGTGATGGCCCGGCTCGACACGCGCCTGTCCGCGCCGCTGTACCGGCTGGTCGCCCACCACGCCTCCACGGAAGCCAGAATCATCGCCCGCCATGCAGATCATTGTCCCGTACTCGCGGCAACACCGCTGCTGGGCACGTTGCGTCTGGCCAAGACCGTGGTGCCCGGGCTCGGCTCCTACGGGCTGGACAACCTGCTCGGCTACTACGGCATCCCCAAGCCAGCCGGACGGCACCGGGCAATGCCGGACGTCGAGGTCACCACCCAGGTGCTGGCCCGACTGCTGGCCGAAGGGAGCGCCGGTGGCCGGTGGCGCACGCTCCTCGAACTGGACGCGGCCGCCGCACTGCAGCCAAAACGACCGGCCACGGACCCGGAAGCAGAGCAGAGGGCACTGTTTTGACCTGGCGCCCTGCCGGAGAGAACGTCGCGCGGCTGGCGTCCCTGGGCCGGCGCCCGTGGGGTTGGCCGTGACAGGAATCCGTTCACGTCCGTTGAGCAGACCGACGCGAAGCGAGGAACGGATCATGACCGCACCGGTGTTCACCGCCCCCGAGCATGCCGAGGACGTCACGCGGATGCGCTGCGCGTTCGCGGATGCGGCCCGCGCCTTCCAGGTCATGCCGTCGGGCCCGGAGGTGTGGGGATGGCGGGGCCGCACGCTCGGGCGGCGCGTCGGTATGAGCTGGCTGCGTGTCGTCTCCGCACTGTCCGAGAAGGCTGGTGGACGGCTGTGGGAGGGCACCGTCCTCGCGGACACGGCCGTGCCGCGGTCGGTGCCACGTCCCCAGCTGCGAGACCTTACGGACTGGACGCGCGGTCCGTATGCGTACCGGGCCGAACTCACCGAGTTCATCACCACACCGGCGGTCGTCGCCGGCAGCCCCGTGCTGGACCGTGACCCCAAGCTGCCGGACGCCTGGTGGCGAGACCTGCGCGCGGCATCGCACGCGCTTGCCACCGTGCCGACCGAACGTGAGGCCGTACGGCAGTCCTGGATCGACCGCAACTTCCGTAGCTTCCTTGGCATCGACCCGCCGCGGATCAGCGACCACACCACTGGGCACGCGGATCTGCACTGGGCCAACCTCGCCGCCCCGGCCTTGATCATTTTCGACTGGGAGGGCTGGGGCCGCATGCCGACCGGCTATGACCAAGGCCTGCTGCACGCCTACTCCCTGCCAGTGCCGGCGGTCGCCGCGCGCGTGCGGCGCGAGTTCGCGGACGTCCTCGACACACCCGCCGGCCGGGCCGGGGAGCTCGTCGCCCTCGGTCAGCTCCTCCAGGCCTGCTCCCGGGGTGTCCACCCCCACCTCGCCCCGCTCATCGCCCGCCGGGCCGAGCACCTCACCGGCGCTCCCGTCCCCGCACCCTGACCGCAATGGCCCCTTAACGGCCGGGAGACCCCGTGTTCCACCCACGCGTCGACGTAGTCGTGCTGTCCATGAACGACCGCCCGAATGAAGAAGCCGCCGCACAGACGACGCTCCTCGCGCAGAGCGGCGTCGACGTCCGGGTGGTGGTGGTCGGCAATGGCTGCCGGCCCGAAGTCGTACCGCCCGGCGCGCTCACCGTGTGCCTGCCCGAGAACATCGGCATCCCCGGCGGCCGCAACGCCGGCGCAGACGCGCTCCGCGACGCGGACGACCCGGCCGACTGGCTGTTCTTCCTCGACAACGACGCGACCTTCCCCTGCTCCGACGTCCTCGCCCGGCTCGTCGCCGAGGCCCAGGGGCATCCCGAAGCCGCCTACGTGCAACCCCGGTTGACCGGCCCGGACGACGTGACCACGCCGCGCCGCTGGGTTCCCCGGCTGCGCGCGAGCCGTCCGGATCGCCCCGGCACGATCACCACGATGACCGAGGGAGTCGTTCTCGTTCGCCGAGAAGCGTTCGACGCGGTCGGAGGGTGGCCGGCCGAGTTCTTCCTGTACCACGAAGGGCTCCAGTTGGCGTGGCAGTGCTGGGCGGCTGGGTGGTCCGGTTGGTACGCCGCCGGGATCCGGATGCACCACCCGCTCACCTCTCCTACTCGGCACGCGCTGTTCCACCGGCTCGCCGCCCGCAACCGGATCTGGGTCGCCTACCGCAACCTCCCCGCTCCGCTCGTCCCGCTCTACCTCGCTGTGTGGACCGCGATCACTCTGGCCCGGGCCGTGCGCACAGGCGGGCTGAGTGAGACGCTGCGTGGCATGCGCGAGGGCTGGACGAGCCGGCACGCCCAGACGCGGCGCCCGATGAGCTGGCGCAGGGTGTGGCGGCTGACCGCCGCGGGGCGCCCGCCCGTCATCTGACCCGCACGCTGACCTCGGGCAGCATCCTCATAGCAGTGATCCGTCGGCCAGCAGCCACCACCTGTCCTCACAGCCTGGCACGGGCGCGGCACCGGACGCCGACGGCGTCGGCGCCCAGGCCCGCGATGCCGCTGCCCATCCGGCCGGTACAGCTCCTCGTCCCGTCCGGTCTCTGCCTCCTGCCTCGACCTGAGACTGGCGCCCTCACCCACACCGGCTACTGGGACACCTCGGAAGGCGGCGCCACTAAGTGTCGACGGGGGACAAGTCGGGGCGGGGCGGGCGGCGGCCTGCTCCCGGGTGAGGGCCCCCGGTCGGCGAGCGCGTCCACCTGAGCGTCCTCCCTGGCGCGGCGTCGGACGGCGATCAGCTTGGGGCAGAGCCGAAGGCCAAGCTGCACCTACTGAAGGATAAAGGTGCAGGTCACAGCCATATTTCCATGTGAGTCGTCCTGGTGCGCTGTTACGCGGCATACTCGGTGCATGGCTGGCATCGAGATCGACGACACCACTGCGGACGCGCTGCAGGCCCTGGCCGACGCGGCGGGGCTGCCGCTGGACGCCTACCTGGCGCAGGTGGCCGAGGAAAAGCGGCGCGAGCGCGCGCTGGCCGAGGGCGCGGAGATCTTCCGGCAGGTCACCTCCGACCCGGAGACGGTCGCCGCGTTCGACGCCGAGTACGGCGCCCCGGAGTCGGCCCGCACCGCCCCGCGGGCGGCCTGACCTATGCCTGCCGAGTACTACGTGGACTATCGGTGGTTCCTGGAACGCCAGACTGAGCTGCTGGACGACCTCGCGGTCAACGACTACTCCGTGTTCGTCGGTCTGGCCGCCCGGCACAAGGTCGACCCGCCCCGCCACGACCAGCACCACCCGGATGCCTTCTGGCGGGCGGCCGTGATGCTGGAGGAGTGCGTCGTCCTGCGCCCGCTGCCCGCTCGCAATGAGCTGTACGGCTTCGGCCTAGCGCGTGTCTCTTTGATGGGTTGGTCAGTTGATCGGATGTGTCCGTCCGATTAGTGATCACTGATGCGATGTGGGACCGGATCGAGCCGCTGATGCCGGCGGATCCGGTCCGCGGGCGGCGGTGGGCCGACCACCGCCGCACTCTTGAGGCCATCGCGTGGAAGTACCGCACCAACTCGCCCTGGCGGGACCTCCCCGACGAGCTCGGCTCCTTCCAGACCGCTCACAAGCGGCTGATCAGATGGGCCGTCGACGGCACCTGGGAGATGATCCTCGCCGCCGTCCTGGCGGCGGCGGACGCCGACGACGACATCGACTGGACGGTGTCGGTGGACTCCACGGTCGTCCGGGCCCACCAGCACGCTGCCGGAGCGCTCAAAAGGGGGCGCCCTCCGGCGGCGAGCCCGCCGATCACGCGCTCGGACGCTCCCGCGGCGGGCTGAGCACCAAGGTCCACCTGGCCGCTGACGGCCGCGCGCGGCCCCTCGCCTTCACCGTCACCGCAGGCCAGGCAGGTGATGCACCCGCCTTCGAGACGGTGATGTCCCGGATCCGCGTGCCCCGCACGGGCCCGGGCAGGCCACGGACCCGGCCCCTGGCCGTTCTGGCCGACCGCGCGTATTCCTCACGTGCCATCCGCGCCCATCTGCGGCGCCGGGGCATCCGTGCGGTCATCCCGCAGCCGTCCGACCAAGTCGGCCATCGTCTGCGGCGAGGCCGACTCGGCGGCCGTCCGCCCGGCTTCGACAGCGAGGCATACAAGCAGCGGAACAGCGTCGAGCGGTGCATCAACCGCCTCAAGCAGTGGCGCGGCCTGGCTACACGAACCGACAAGCTCGCGATCGCCTACCAGGCCGCACTCCATCTCGCGGGCATCCTCATCTGGACCCGACGCTGACCAAAGAGACAGAACCTAGGCCCTCTCGGCGTTGTCCC
>NZ_MUND01000372.1 GCF_002154375.1 Streptomyces glaucescens
AAGAAGTCCGTAGCGAAGAAGGCCCCGGCGAGCAAGGCGGCGGCCAGGCAGGCCCCGGCGAAGAAGGCGGCGGCCAAGCAGGTCCACGCGGAGCCGGCGCCGGCCGTCGGAGCCGCGGCCGGGGAGGCGGCGACCGGTAGCGCGGCGGCCGCCGGGCCGGTGGCAGGGAAGGCGGGGATCAGGAAGGTGGCAGCCGACGGGACGGCCGTGGCGGGCGGACGCAGTGCCGGGCGGGAAGGGGCGGCGGAGGGTCCTGCCGAGGGTGGAGCGGAGGGTCCTGCCGTGGGCGGGGCCGAGAGCACGGTGAAGAAGGCGGGCGCGGCCGAGGCCGCGGAGCAGACGGGAGCCACGACAGTGGTTGCGAAGAAGACTTCTGGCACGGCCCCGGCGGCCCAGACCGCCGTTCCCAAGGCGCGCGTCGCCGCGGCGGAGCCCGGCGAGCTGGCGGTACGCCCCGGTGAGGACCCCTGGACCCCCCAGGAGGTCGAGGAGGCCCGCGCGGAGCTGTCGAGCGAGCTGGACCGGCTGAGCACGGAGATCGCCTCCTCGGAGGCCTCCCTGGCCGGTCTGATGCGGGAATCCGGGGACGGCGCGGGGGACGACGAGGCGGACACGGGGGCCAAGAACATCACACGCGAGCACGAACTGGCCCTGGCCGCGAACGCGCGCGAGATGCTGATCCAGACCGAGCGCGCCCTGCAGCGCCTGGACGCGGGCACGTACGGCCTGTGCGAGAACTGCGGCAACCCGATCGGCAAGGCGAGGATGCAGGCCTTCCCGCGCGCGACGCTCTGCGTGGAGTGCAAGCAGAAGCAGGAGCGCCGGTACTGAACGCCGGTACTGATCGGTGCGGAAGGCGTGCCGTACCCTCGTCCTCAGTCAGGCACCTAGGTTGAGGGACTCACGTGGCAGAGGCGGAGCGCATCATCGGTACGCCGGACGATTCGGACGCGGCCCGGGCCGAGGAGCCGGAGCGGCCCGTCGGCGACGAAAGCGGCGAGAGCGGCGCCGAGTCCGGGGCCGCTCCCGCGCGGCCCCGCGGCAGGCGGCGGATCGCCGTGCTCTTCGCGGTCGCCGCCTTCGCCTACGTGCTCGACCTGGTCAGCAAGATGATCGTGGTCGAGAAGCTGGAGCACCAGGAGCCGATCGAGGTCATCGGCGACTGGCTGCGGTTCGAGGCGATCCGCAACGCGGGCGCGGCCTTCGGCTTCGGCGAGGCCTTCACCGTGATCTTCACGGTGATCGCGGCGGCCGTGATCGTGGTGATCGCCCGCCTCGCCCGCAAGCTGTACAGCCTGCCCTGGGCGATCGCGCTCGGCCTGCTGCTCGGCGGCGCGCTCGGCAACCTCACGGACCGCATCTTCCGCTCGCCGGGCGTCTTCCAGGGCGCGGTGGTGGACTTCATCGCGCCCAAGCACTTCGCCGTCTTCAACCTGGCCGACTCGGCGATCGTGTGCGGCGGAATCCTCATCGTGCTGCTGTCCTTCAAGGGCCTGGACCCGGACGGGACCGTCCACAAGGACTGAGCACCGCGTACGGATGTGCCGGGCCGGTCCGGCATACTCGACGGGTGAGCACGATTCCCGAGATCCGTACCCTGCCCGTGCCCGACGGCCTGGAGGGCGAGCGCGTCGACGCCGCCATCTCCCGCATGTTCGGCTTCTCCCGTACGAAGGCCGCGGAGCTGGCCGCGGCGGGCAAGGTGCTGGTCGACGGCACGGTGGTCGGCAAGTCCGAGCGGGTGCACGGCGGCGCCTGGCTGGAGGTCGAGATGCCGCAGGCCGCCGCGCCGGTCCAGGTGGTGGCCGAGCCGGTCGAGGGCATGGAGATCGTGCACGACGACGATGACGTGGTCGTCATCGTGAAGCCGGTCGGCGTCGCCGCCCACCCGAGCCCCGGCTGGACCGGACCGACCGTCATCGGCGGGCTGGCCGCCGCGGGGTACCGGATCTCGACGTCCGGCGCCGCCGAGCGCCAGGGCATCGTGCACCGCCTGGACGTCGGCACGTCGGGCCTGATGGTCGTGGCGAAGTCGGAGTACGCGTACACGTCGCTGAAGCGCCAGTTCAAGGAGCGCACGGTCGACAAGCGGTACCACACGCTCGTGCAGGGCCACCCGGACCCGACCAGCGGCACCATCGACGCGCCGATCGGCCGCCACCCGAACCACGACTACAAGTGGGCGGTCACCGCCGAGGGCAAGCCCTCCGTCACCCACTACGACCTGATCGAGGCGTTCCGCGCGGCGTCCCTGCTCGATGTGAAGCTGGAGACCGGCCGCACCCACCAGATCCGCGTCCACATGGCCGCGCACCGGCACCCCTGCGTCGGCGACCTGACCTACGGAGCCGACCCGACGCTCGCCAAGCGGCTGCGCCTGACCCGGCAGTGGCTGCACGCCGTCCGGCTGGGCTTCGAGCATCCGGGCAGCGGCGAGTGGGCCGAGTTCGCCTGCGACTACCCCGAGGACCTCCAGCTGGCGCTGGACCAGGTCCGCGAGGAGACCTACGGATGACCTCACCCGCCCGGCCCGCCCCGCCGTCGTACGTCGTCCGGACCGCCGAGGAGCGCGCCGACCGAGAGGCGTGCTTCGCGGTGCGCAAGCAGGTCTTCGTCGCCGAGCAGGGCGTACCGGAGGACATCGAGTACGACGCGTACGACGCCGGTGCGCTGCATGTGCTCGCCGTGCGGGCGGACGGCGTGCCGCTGGGCACCGGGCGGCTGCTGTACGGCGAGGCGGCCGCGGAGCGGACCGGTGATGATCCGACGGTGGGCGCCCTGGGACGGCTGGCGGTCGTCCGGGAGGCGCGCGGGCTCGGCGTCGGAGTGGCGCTGGTCCGGGCGATCGAGGACGCGGCCCGCGCGCGCGGGCTCGCG
>NZ_MUND01000373.1 GCF_002154375.1 Streptomyces glaucescens
GCCCGCGCGCGCGGGCTCGCGGCGGTGGACCTGCACGCGCAGACGCAGGCGCTGGGTTTCTACGCGCGGCTGGGGTACGAGGCCTACGGCCCGGAGTACCTGGAGGCGGGGATTCCGCACCAGGCGATGCGGCGCTCCCTGGAGTGAGGGTGGTCCATGGCAGGGTGGGTATCCGGGGGGTCCTGATCGCCTAGACCTGTCGGAGCGCTGAGCGTGGACCAGTTGGCCCTGTTGTTCGTCCTGTTGCTCGGGGCCGTGGTGAGCGTCCCGGTCGGGGACCGGCTGGGTGTGCCCGCACCGGTGCTGATGACGCTGCTCGGCATCGTGCTGGCGCTGCTGGACTTCGTGCCGAACGTCGACATCCCGCCGGACCTGATCCTGCCGCTCCTGCTGCCGCCGCTGCTCTACGCGGCCGTACGGCGCACCTCCTGGCGGCAGTTCGCGGCGAACAAACGGCCGATCTTCCTGCTCGCCGTGGCGCTGGTGTTCGTCACGATGTTCTGCGTCGGCTTCGTCGCCCACGCCATCGTGCCCGGGCTGCCGATCGCCGCCGCCCTGGCTCTCGGCGCGCTGGTCGCGCCGCCCGACCCGGTCGCCGCCACCGCCGTCGCCGGGCAGCTGGGACTGCCGCGCCGGCTGGTGTCCATCCTGGAGGGCGAGGGGCTCTTCAACGACGTGACGGCCATCGTGCTCTACCACGTGGCGATCACCGCCGTGGTCGGCGGCACCTTCTCGCCCTGGTCGGCCGGGGCCGATCTGGTGCTGTCCGCCGTGGTCGCGGTCGCGGTGGGGCTCGCGCTCGGCTGGGGCGCGAACAGGCTGATGGACCTGCTGGGCGACCCCACCCTGCAGATCGGGCTCACCCTGCTGGTGCCGTACGCCGCCTATGTACTGGCCGAGGAACTGCACGGCTCCGGGGTGCTCGCCGTGCTCACCGCCGCGCTGTTCCTCGCCGAGTACGCCACCGACGCCGACGACGTCATGACCCGGCTCGCCGGGCACACCTTCTGGGACGTCGTCGACACCCTCGTCACCGGGGTCGCCTTCGGGCTGATCGGCCTGGAACTGCACAACGCGATCCGCACGGCGTCCGGGCGGTGGGGCGAGATGCTGGGCTGGGCGGCGGCCGTCGCGGGCGTCGTGGTCCTCGTACGGCTGCTCTGGCTGCTGCCCGCGACCTGGCTGACCAAACGGCTGCACGCGCGGCGCGACTACGAGGACATCCCCATGAGCTGGCGGGAGACCGTCGTCATGTGGTGGTCGGGGATGCGGGGCGTGGCCTCGGTGGCGCTGGCGCTGGCCATTCCGCTGAGGACCGAGGACGGGTCGCCGTTCCCCGACCGGGACGAGATCGTCTTCATCGCGTTCGGCGTGATCATGGCGACGCTGGTGCTCCAGGGGCTGACGCTGCCGTGGCTGGTCAAACGGCTCGGGGTGCGCGCGGACACCGAGCGGGAGAAGGAGTTCGAGAAGGCGCTGGCGGTGCGGGCGGCGAAGGCCGCCAAGCGGCGGCTGCGGGAGATCGAGCAGGTCGAGGAACTGCCGGAGGAGCTGTCCGAGCGGATGCTGCGGCGCGCCTTCGAGATCGGGGTGCGGATCAGCCCGGACATGGGCGAGGAGGAGCGGATGGAGGCGCACGCGCAGCGGGTGAAGCGGATGCGGCGGGTGCGCCGGATCGAGGGGGAGATGCTGAGCGCCGCCCGGCACGAGGTGCTGGCGGCGCGCAGCGAGCCGGGGGCGGACCCCGAGGTGGTGGACCGGGTGCTGCGCCAGCTGGATGTGCGCAGTCTGCGCTGAGCACCGCTCAGCGCCGGTCCGTCCCCGGGGTCTCCACCGCGCGGCGGTTCGGCGTGCCGTCGAGGGACGAGCGGGGACCCGGCGGCCGGCCCGGCAGGTTGGCGTTGGCCGTGTTGACCCGGGGCAGGGCGTACGGGTGCTCGCGGACCAGCCAGTCGATCATCCGCTCGCGGACCGCGACCCGGACCGTCCAGACGTCGTCGGCGTCCTTGGCGGTCATCAGGGCCCGCACCTCCATCGTGTTGGGCGTGGTGTCGGTGACCGAGAGGTCGTAGGCGCGTCCGTCCCAGGCGGGGCACTCGCGCAGCAGGTCGCGGAGCTTGTCGCGCATCGCCTCCACCGGGGCCGAGTGGTCCAGGTGCCAGAAGACGACGCCGGTCATCTCCGGGGTGCCGCGCGACCAGTTCTCGAAGGGCTTCGAGGTGAAGTACGACACCGGCATGGTCACCCGGCGCTCGTCCCAGGTCCGCACCGTGAGATAGGTCAGGGTGATCTCCTCGACGGTGCCCCACTGGCCGTCCACGACGACCGTGTCCCCGATGCGCACCATGTCGCCGAAGGCGATCTGGAAGCCCGCGAACATGTTGCTCAGGGTGGACTGCGCGGCGACACCGGCGACGATGCCCAGGATTCCGGCCGAGGCCAGCAGCGAGGCGCCCGCCGCCCGGAAGGCGGGGAAGGTCAGCAGCATCGCCGCCACCGCCACCACCCCGACGGTCGCCGCGACCACCCGCATGATCAGCGTCACCTGGGTGCGCACCCGGCGCACCCGCGCGGGGTCGCGCCGGGCCCGGGAGTGGGCGTACCGGGTGTACGAGGTCTCGACGACCGCCGCCGCGATCCGGATCACCAGCCAGGCGGCCGAACCGATCAGCACCAGCGTGAGGATGTGGCCGATCCCGGCCCGGTGGTCACCGAGCAGCCGCGCCTTGTCGTACGACCCTCTCAGCAGCGCGGCGCACAACACCAGCTGGTAGGGGATGCGGCCGCGGCGCAGCAGGTCCCAGAGCGGGGTCTCGCCGTGCCGTTCGTCGGCCCTGCGCAACAGCAGGTCGGTGGCCCAGCCGATCACCAGGGTGAGCAGGACCGAGCCGCCGACCACGATCAGTGGGCGGAGTATGTTCTCCATGCCCAGGAACGTAACCGGCCACCGGCGGGCCTGAACCTGTGATTCGTCCGACGTTCCGGGCAGTGCCCCGGACCTGCGATGTCACACCGGCTGGCACCATGGCCTCATGAACATCATGCTTTTCCACTCGACCTATGGCCTCAGGCCCGCGGTGCGCGCCGCGGCGGAGCGGCTGCGCGCGGCCGGGCACGAGGTGTGGACGCCGGACCTCTTGGAGGGGCGTACGTTCGACACGGTCGAGGAGGGCATGGCGGCCCAGCAGGAGATCGGCAAGGACGAGCTGCTGAAGCGGGCCGTGCTGGCCGCCGCGCCGTATTCGGAGCGAGGGCTGGTGTACGCCGGGTTCTCCCTCGGCGCCTCGATCGCGCAGACCCTCGCCCTGGGCGACGAGAAGGCGAAGGGCCTGCTCCTGCTGCACGGCACCTCGGATCTCGCGCCGAACGTCTCGGTGGACGATCTGCCGGTGCAGTTGCACGTGGCCGAGCCCGACCCGTTCGAGACGGACGACTGGCTCAGCTCCTGGTACCTCCAGATGCGCCGCGCGGGCGCGGACGTGGAGGTGTTCCGGTATGCCGGGGCGGGCCACCTCTACACCGATCCGGATCTGCCGGACCACGATGCGGAGGCGGCCGAGGCCACCTGGCGGGTGGCGCTCGGCTTCCTGGATTCGCTGGACTAGCCGGTGGTTCAGCCCGCGGCGCGGTAGGCCGCCCAGTTCTGCTGCATGCGGGTCACCTGGCCGGAGGTGAACTGGTACATGCAGGCGTCGTACGTGTAGTCCATGAAGTTGTGGATCGGGTCGGTGCCCGCCTTGCGGGCGCAGGTGTCACGGCCCTCGGGGCACTCGTAGGCCGGGCTCTTCTCGGCCGGGGTGTCGTCGACGTAGTCGCCGTTGCCGCTGCAGCCGCCCTGGAAGGTGTGGTAGAGGCCCAGCCAGTGGCCGACCTCGTGGGTCGCGGTGTCGCCCTGGTCGTAGTTGGCGGCCGAGCCTCCGGGCAGCGAGGCGTCCAGCACGACCACGCCGTCCATGGACGGGCTGGATCTGTAGGAGCTGGGGAAGGTGGCCCAGCCGAGCAGGCCGCCGCCGAGGTTGGCGGTGTAGAGGTTGAGCGCGCCCGCTCCGCCCTTGCGCAGGGCGGACTTCATCGCCTTCTCCTCGGCGGAACCGGAGGAGAGGTTGTACCAGGCGGCGTTGTCCGTGTAGTCGGTGCCGGCCAGCGTGAACTGGAAGCCGGAGTCGGCGTTGCCGGTGCCCTGACCGCCGAACGCCGCGTTCAGCACGTTCATCTGGGCGGTGATGTCGGCCGAGCTGAGCTGGCCCCTGGCGCCGTCGTGGATGACGTGGAAGTAGACCGGGATGCCGGTCGTTGCGGTCGCCGAGAGGCTGCGGCCGTGTCCGGGCAGCCTGTCGAGCTTCCTGCGCAGGTCGGCGTCCATGGCCTGGGCCTTGGCGGCGCTCACCTCGTTGGGCTCGGCGGCGTGCTCGCCGGTCCCGGGGCGGGCCTCGCGGGCCGTGGCGTGGGTGCCCGCGTGGGCGTCCGCGTGGGTGTCCTCGACGCACTCGGCGGCCGTGGGGGTGCCGGCCGCCGCGACGCTCGTGGGCGCCGACAGGGGGGTGAGCATCAGGGTTCCGGCCACGACGGCGGTGGCGAGAACGCGTCTGCGTGTCGAGGGAGATATCCGGGCAAGCGCACGCATGCTGGCTCCTAGCGGATGCGGTGGGGAATGGCGCACAGGGGTCTTCCTGGTCGCCGCCCGGACATTACGTGGACATGCTCAAACGGGAAGAGGAGTGTTCAGGCCCAATCAAATTCCCGGCAAACGGGGAGGATTGAGGAGATGACCGGACGGTGTCCGTCCGAGGTTTGAGATGCCGCCGCAACGAAGGTCGTTGCCGGGGCGGGTGGTGTGTCCGGATTCGAACCACGGCTCGCACCACCCGCCGTAGCGGAGGAAAGAGTGTCGTGATCTCGCCTTAACAACTCAGCGCGTCGCTGGCGTTGGCTGGAAATCGCCCCTCAGGGGCGGCTGTCACACGGGGGTGTAGGCGCGCTCGACCTTCTGCGTCCCGCTGCGGGTCCGGTAGGAGCGCGCCCACGACGAGGTCGCGTCCGCCCGGGTGCGGTCGGACAGCACGTAGTAGTCCATCTGCGCCCGCTCGGCGGTGAGGTCCAGGACGCCGTAGCCGTGCCGGTCGGTGTCGACCCAGTGGACATGCCGGTTGGCGGCGCGGATGACCGGGGCGGCGACCGCGGAGACCGTGCCCTCCGGGACCTTCATCAGGTCGTCCAGGTTGTCGGAGGTGACCGAGGTGACCACGAACTCCGTGGCGGCCGAGGCCGACAGCGGATACGTCCCGGCGTTCACCGGCACGTCGTTGGCCCAGGCCATGTGGATGTCGCCGGTCAGGAACACCGTGTTGCGGATGGCGTTGGCGCGCAGATGGCCCAGCAGCTCCCGGCGGTCGTCGGTGTAGCCGTCCCACTGGTCGGTGCTGATCGCCAGGCCCTCCCGCGGCAGGCCCAGCAGCTTCGCCAGCGGCCGCAGCAGCTCCGCCGAGAGCGCGCCGACGGCGAACGGCGCGATCATCACGGAGTTGCCGACCAGCCGCCAGGTGGTGTCCGAGGCGGCCAGACCCGCCTTCAGCCAGTCCAGCTGGGCGCGCCCGGTGAGCGTGCGCTCCGGGTCGTCGACCTCGCCGCTGCCGACGGTGACCTGCCGCGAGCGGAAGGAGCGCAGATCGAGCAGGGACAGGTCGGCCAGCTTGCCGAAGCGCAGGCGGCGGTAGGTGGTGCCGGCGAGCGCCTGGCGGACCGGCATCCACTCGAAGTACGCCTGCTTCGCCGCGGCCTGGCGCGCGGTCCAGGCGCCCTCCGCGCCCTCGGTGTGGTTCTCGGCACCGCCGGACCAGGTGTCGTTGGCGATCTCGTGGTCGTCCCAGATGGCGACGACCGGAGCCGCGGCGTGCAGGGCCTGGAGGTCGGGGTCGGTCTTGTACCGCCCGTGCCGCGTCCGGTAGTCGGCGAGGGTCAGGATCTCGTGGGCCGGGGCGTGCGGCCGTACGACGGTGCCGCGCGTGCCGTACTGGCCCGTGCCGTACTCGTAGACGTAGTCGCCGAGGTGCAGCCAGGCGTCCAGGTCACCGCGGGCCGCGAGATGGCGGTACGCCGCGAAGTGCCCGGCCTCCCAGTTGGCGCACGACACCACGCCGAAGCGGAGGTTCGACACCGCCGCGCCGGCGGCCGGGGCGGTGCGGGTGCGGGCGGCGGGGGAGTCGCTGCCGGCGGCCGAGAAGCGGAACCAGTAGTCGGTGGCGGGGGCGAGGCCGCGGACGTCGGCCTTGACGGTGTGGTCGGAGGCGGCGGTCGCCGTGACGGTGCCCTTGGCGACGACGGTGGTGAACGCCTTGTCCAGGGCGACGGTCCAGTTCACCTCGACATCGGGGCCGAGGCCGGAGCCGGGCACGGCCTCCGGGACGGGGGTCACCCGGGTCCACAGCAGGATGCCGTCCGGGAGCGGGTCTCCGGAGGCGACGCCGTGCAGGAAGGCGGGTGTCTCGGCGGCCCGCGCCGGGACGGCGGCGGCCGTCGGGGCAGCGAGAGCGACACCGGCCGCGGCGGCCTTGACGACCGTACGGCGGCGCGGAGCGAACGGGTGGGGATCGGTGTGGGATCTGATACGACTGGTCACGGCCGGTCAGATTACTGATCGGTAAGGGATTCGGTAAGCAGCCGTACATGAAGAGCGGGCGAACCCCGGGGAGTCCGCCCGCCTTGTGTCCCGCGCTACTTGGTGACGCCCGCGTCCTTGAGCGCCTTCTCCCAGTCGGCCACGGTGCGCGGGTTCTCGATGACCTTGTCGTTGATCTTGATGGTGGGGGTGGACTTGACGTCCTTCGTGTCGTCGAAGGTGTCGCTCATCCGCATCGCCCAGGCGTCGTAGGTGCCCTTCTCGACCGCGTCCTGGAACTTCTTGTTGTTCTTCAGGGCCTCGACCGTGTCCGCCACCTTGATCAGGTACTCGTCCTCGGCGAACTCGTCGCTCGTCTCCGCGGGGTGGTACTTCGCCGAGTACAGCGCCGCCTTGTAGTCGAGGAACGCGTCGGGGCTCACGTTCAGCGCGGCGCCGAGCGCGCTCAGCGCGTTCTTGGAGCCCTCGCCGGTGAGGTTGCCGTCGAGGAAGGTGCCGAGGGTGAAGGAGAGCTTGTAGTCGCCGTCCTCCATGCCCTTGTTGACGGTCTCGCCGATGGTCTGCTCGAAGGAGGCGCAGGCCGGGCAGCGCGGGTCCTCGTAGAGGTGCACCACGTTGTCGGTCTTCGAGTCGCCGATGAGGATCTCGGTGCCGTCCTTGCCGGAGGTGTTGGCCGGGGCGACGACCTTCGCCTCGGCGGCCGCCTCCCAGCCGGAGGGCTTGCTGCCCTGGACGACGGCGTAGCCGATGCCGCCGGCTATCGCGAGGACCGCGACCATCGAGCCGGCCACGATCAGCTGCCGCCTGGTCTTCTCCCGCTTGGCCTGACGCTCGCGCTCCTGGCGCAGCCGCTCCCGGGCCGCCGTCTTCGCCGCCTGGCTGTTCCGCTGGCTCATTCTCGTGATCTCCATGGGGGTGGCGCGCGGCTGTGCGCGCATACGGAAAAGGGAACCGCTTCGTGTTCGGATGTGTCGCTTCGCCGAGGCGTCGGCGCTCAGGCGCCGGCGAGCGCGACAGGGGCCGAGCACGGCGGTCCGCGCCGTCCCAGGGAGTGCGCGAGGAGCAGATCGGGCGCGGCGGAGGCGGTGCGGTGCGCGGGGCGCGGCAGCCGGCGGACCGCCGGGGCCGGCCGGGCCGTCACCGCGGCGACCGCCAGCAGCAGCGGGCGGAAGGTGGTCGCGGGCATCGCGTGCAGCAACTGGGCCAGCGCCTGCTCGCCGCGGCGCAGCCAGGCCGCCGCCAGCAGACCCACGCCGACGTGCGCGCCCAGCAGCAGCCAGGCGGTCTCCGGGTGGGCGTCGGCGAGCAGTGCGGCGACCCGTTCGGTGCCGCTGGTGCCGGCCATCCGGGCCAGGGGGGTGCCTACCTCGCCGCCGCCGCACAGCACGTCCAGGCCGACCGAGCGCAGCGGACCGGCCACCGGGCCGCCCGTGCGGCCGTAGCAGGCGTGCTGCCCGGCGGTGAAGACGGTGTCGGCGGCCAGCTCCAGCGGGATCAGCAGCGCCGCGATCCGGCCGAAGCCGCGCTCCCGGCCGGCCAGCGCGTAGGCGATCACGAACACGGTGGCGGCGATCGCGGCCACCGTCCCCAGGGGCAGCGGGACCCGCGACAGCAGCACGTGCGACGCGGTGCTGAGCGTCACGACGATCGCCGTGAACAGCGCCGCGCGCACGGCTCTGATCTGGGTCCCTGATATGTCCATCGCGTGGAGAGTGTGTCATGGGCTCCGGTAAGAGACCCCTAAAGGGTTCCTGTGAGGGAGCGCCGGCGGTCCGGACCGGCTACAGACCGGGGATCCGGCCGTTGCGGAACAGGTCGAGGAAGATCTGGTGGTCGGCACGCGCGCGTGCCCCGTAGCCGTGCGCGAAGTCCACCAGGAGCGGGGCGAAGCCCTCCTCGTCGGCGGCGATCGCCGCGTCGATGGCCCGCTCGGTCGAGAACGGCACCAGGGACTCACCGGACTGGTCGTCCGCCGCCGAGTGCATCGACGCCGTGGCCCGGCCCAGGTCGGCGACGACGGCCGCGATCTCCTCCGGGTCGTCGAGGTCGCCCCAGTCCAGGTCGACCGCGTACGGCGAGACCTCGGCGACGAGCTGGCCGGCGCCGTCCAGCTCGGTCCAGCCCAGCCACGGGTCGGCGTGCGCCTGGAGCGCGCGCTGGGAGATCACCGTGCGGTGGCCCTCGTGCAGGAAGTACTCCCGGATCCCCGGGTCCGTGATGTGCCGGGAGACGGCCGGGGTCTGGGCCTGCTTGATGTAGATCACGACGTCGTTCTCCAGCGCGTCGCTGTGGCCCTCCAGCAGGATGTTGTACGAGGGCAGGCCCGCCGACCCGATGCCGATGCCGCGGCGCCCCACGACGTCCTTCACGCGGTAGGAGTCCGGGCGGGCCAGGGAGGTCTCCGGCAGGGTCTCCAGATAGCCGTCGAAGGCGGCCAGCACCTTGTACCGGGTGGCCGCGTCCAGCTCGATGGAGCCGCCGCCGGGGGCGAAGCGGCGCTCGAAGTCACGGATCTCCGTCATCGAGTCCAGCAGCCCGAACCGGGTCAGCGAACGGGCGTCGCGCAGCGCGTCCAGCAGCGGCCCCTCGGCGGTGTCCAGGGTGAAGGGCGGCACCTCGTCGCTCTTGGCGCCGGTCGCCAGGGCGTGGATCCGCTCGCGGTACGCGCCCGCGTAGACCGTCACCAGCTCGGTGATCTGCTCGTCGCTGAGCGCCTTCGCGTAGCCGACCAGCGCGATCGAGGCGGAGAAGCGCTTCAGGTCCCAGGTGAAGGGGCCGACGTAGGCCTCGTCGAAGTCGTTGACGTTGAAGATCAGCCGGCCGGTGGAGTCCATGTACGTGCCGAAGTTCTCGGCGTGCAGATCGCCGTGGATCCACACCCGTGAGGTCCGCTCGTCCAGGTACGGCCCGCCGGGTATGGTCCGGCCGGCGCGCTCCGCGTCGAGGTCGTGGTAGAAGAGGCACGCCGTGCCCCGGTAGAACGCGAACGCCGAGGCGGCCATCTTCCGGAACTTCACCCGGAACGCGGCCGGGTCGGCGGCCAGGAGCTCGCCGAAGGCGGTGTCGAGGACGGCGAGGATCTCCTCGCCGCGTCGCTCGTCGCTGAGCTGCGGAAACGACATCGCTGGGTGCCTCCTGGTGCCGGTGGTGCGTGACCTGCGCGGACGGGGTCCTGGACGGGGTGTCCGACAGCTTCCAACGTCCGACCGTACGCCGGAGTGCCCGCCGGGTGTCAGTCGCGAGGCATAGACTTCGACGCTGTCCCCCAGACTGTCCGCAGCCTGTCGGACCCCCGTCGCCGTTCGTTTCCCCTGGAGGCCGCAGCCGTGTCAAAGCCGCCGTTCACGCACCTGCACGTCCACACCCAGTACTCGCTGCTGGACGGTGCCGCGCGGCTGAAGGACATGTTCAACGCGTGCAACGAGATGGGCATGACCCATATCGCCATGTCCGACCACGGCAACCTCCACGGGGCGTACGACTTCTTCCACTCCGCGAAGAAGGCCGGAGTCACCCCGATCATCGGGATCGAGGCGTATGTCGCCCCCGAGTCCCGGCGGAACAAGCGCAAGATCCTCTGGGGCCAGCCGCACCAGAAGCGGGACGACGTCTCCGGTTCCGGCGGTTACACCCACAAGACGATGTGGGCGGTGAACCGGACCGGCCTGCACAACCTCTTCCGGCTCTCCTCCGACGCCTACGCCGAGGGCTGGCTGCAGAAGTGGCCCCGGATGGACAAGGAGACCATCGCGAAGTGGTCCGAGGGCATCGTCGCCTCCACCGGCTGCCCCTCCGGCGAGGTGCAGACCCGGCTGCGCCTCGGCCACTTCGACGAGGCCCTGAAGGCCGCCGCCGACTACCAGGACATCTTCGGCAAGGACCGCTACTTCCTGGAGCTGATGGACCACGGCATCGAGATCGAGCGCCGGGTCCGCGACGGCCTGCTGGAGATCGCCAAGAAGCTCGGCATCCCGCCGCTGGTCACCAACGACTCGCACTACACGTACGCGCACGAGGCGGGCGCGCACGACGCGCTGCTGTGCATCCAGACCGGCAAGAACCTCTCCGACCCGGACCGCTTCAAGTTCGACGGCACCGGCTACTACCTGAAGTCCACGGACGAGATGTACGCCATCGACTCCTCGGACGCCTGGCAGGAGGGCTGCGCCAACACGCGCCTCATCGCCGAGATGGTCGACACCACCGGCATGTTCGAGAAGCGCGACCTGATGCCGAAATTCGACATCCCGGAGGGCTACACCGAGGTCAGCTGGTTCCGCGAGGAGACCATGCGCGGCATGCACCGCCGCTTCCCGGACGGCATCCCGGACGACCGCATGAAGCAGGTCGAGTACGAGATGGACACCATCATCTCGATGGGCTTCCCGGGCTACTTCCTCGTGGTCGCCGACTTCATCATGTGGGCCAAGAAGCAGGGCATCGCGGTCGGCCCCGGCCGAGGCTCCGCGGCCGGCTCGATCGTCGCCTACGCCCTCGGCATCACCGACCTCGACCCGATCCCGCACGGCCTGATCTTCGAGCGGTTCCTGAACCCCGAGCGCATCTCGATGCCCGATGTCGACATCGACTTCGACGAGCGTCGGCGCGTCGAGGTGATCAGGTACGTGACGGAGAAGTACGGCGCCGACAAGGTCGCCATGATCGGCACCTACGGCACCATCAAGGCCAAGAACGCGATCAAGGACTCCGCGCGCGTGCTGGGCTACCCGTACGCGATGGGTGACCGGATCACCAAGGCCATGCCGCCGGACGTCCTCGGCAAGGGCATCCCGCTCTCCGGCATCACCGACCCCCAGCACCCCCGCTACTCGGAGGCGGGCGAGGTCCGGGCGATGTACGAGAACGAGCCGGATGTGAAGAAGGTCATCGACACCGCGCGCGGCGTGGAGGGCCTGGTCCGGCAGATGGGCGTGCACGCCGCCGGCGTGATCATGTCCAGCGAGACCATCACCGAGCACGTCCCGGTCTGGGTGAGGCACACCGACGGCGTGACCATCACGCAGTGGGACTACCCGAGCTGTGAGTCGCTCGGCCTGCTGAAGATGGACTTCCTGGGCCTGCGCAACCTCACGATCATGGACGACGCCGTCAAGATGGTGAAGGCGAACAAGGGGATCGACATCGATCTCCTCAGCCTCCCGCTCGACGACCCGACGACCTTCGAGCTGCTCCAGCGCGGCGACACCCTCGGCGTCTTCCAGTTCGACGGCGGCCCCATGCGCTCCCTGCTGCGCATGATGAAGCCCGACAACTTCGAGGACATCTCCGCCGTCTCGGCCCTGTACCGGCCGGGCCCGATGGGCATGAACTCGCACATCAACTACGCGCTGCGCAAGAACGGCCAGCAGGAGATCACCCCGATCCACCCGGAGCTGGAGGCCCCCCTCAAGGAGGTCCTGGACGTCACCTACGGCCTGATCGTCTACCAGGAGCAGGTGCAGAAGGCCGCCCAGATCATCGCCGGCTACTCGCTCGGCGAGGCCGACATCCTCCGCCGCGTCATGGGCAAGAAGAAGCCGGAGGAGCTGGAGAAGAACTTCGTCATCTTCCAGGCCGGCGCCCGCAAGAACGGCTACAGCGACGAGGCGATCCAGGCGCTGTGGGACGTGCTGGTCCCCTTCGCCGGCTACGCCTTCAACAAGGCGCACTCCGCCGCGTACGGCCTGGTCTCCTACTGGACCGCGTACCTGAAGGCGAACCACCCCGCCGAATACATGGCGGGGCTGCTGACCTCGGTGAAGGACGACAAGGACAAGTCGGCCGTCTACCTCAACGAGTGCCGCCGCATGGGCATCAAGGTGCTCCCGCCGAACGTGAACGAGTCGGAGTCCAACTTCGCCGCGCAGGGCGACGACGTGATCCTCTTCGGCCTGTCCGCGGTGCGCAACGTCGGCACCAACGTGGTGGAGTCGATCATCAAGTGCCGCAAGGCGAAGGGGAAGTACACCTCCTTCCCCGACTACCTCGACAAGGTCGACGCGGTGGTCTGCAACAAGCGGACCACGGAATCGCTGATCAAGGCCGGCGCCTTCGACTCCATGGGGCACACCCGCAAGGGCCTGATGGCGCAGTACGAGCCGATGATCGACAACGTGGTCGCGGTCAAGCGCAAGGAGGCCGAGGGCCAGTTCGACCTCTTCGGCGGGATGGGCGAGGAGGACAGCAGCGAGCCCGGCTTCGGACTCGACGTGGAGTTCTCCACCGACGAGTGGGACAAGACCTACCTGCTCGCCCAGGAACGCGAGATGCTCGGCCTGTACGTCTCCGACCACCCGCTCTTCGGCCTGGAACACGTGCTGTCCGACAAGGCCGACGCGGGCATCGCCCAGCTCACCGGCGGTGAGCACGCGGACGGCGCGGTCGTCACCATCGGCGGCATCATCTCCGGCCTCCAGCGCAAGATGACCAAGCAGGGCAACGCCTGGGCCATCGCCACCGTGGAGGACCTGGCGGGCTCCATCGAGTGCATGTTCTTCCCCGCCACCTACCAGCTCGTCTCCACCCAACTCGTCGAGGACGCCGTGGTGTTCGTCAAGGGCCGCCTCGACAAGCGGGAGGACGTGCCGCGGCTGGTCGCGATGGAGCTGATGGTCCCGGACCTGTCCAACGCGGGCACCAACGCCCCCGTCGTCCTCACCATCCCGGCCGTCAAGGTCACCCCGCCCCTGGTCAGCCGCCTCGGTGAAGTCCTCAGCCACCACAGGGGCGACAGCGAGGTGCGGATCCGGCTCCAGGGCCCGACCAAGACGACCGTGCTGCGCCTGGACCGGCACCGGGTGAAGCCGGACCCGGCCCTCTTCGGCGACCTGAAGGTCCTCCTCGGCCCGTCCTGCCTGGCGGGCTAGGGGTGTCGTCAAACTCCCGTCGTCGTCCGCAGGACGGGGCAGACGGGAGTTTGACGACACCCCCTAGGAGACGTCCGCAGCGCCAAGGGGGCGTATCCCGCGCGGGATACGCCCCCTTGTGCGTGTGCCGGGCCGCGACGGCCCTCGACGCGAAGGATCAGTTGTGGCCGAAGCGCTTCTGCCGGCCCTTGCGGGCCAGGTCGCCCGGGGACACTGACGGGGAGGGCTGGTCGCCCTGCGTGTCGATCGGGGACTGCGGCGCCTGCTGCGCACGCTCGGACTGCGGCTGCTTACGGTCACGGTTCTTGTTCTTGGCCATGGTGATGCCTCCTGTGGGGGATCTAGGGGCCAGGGCCGGGACCAGATTCACACACCCCGACACGCCGCGCATGTCGGACAATTACCGTCTGTGACAGGGCTTGTCGGGGTGCGCCCGGGGCGCGTCCCGCGGCCGATTCCCGCAAACGCCACGCCGAAGATCGAGTTCGGGCCGTTAACCCTCGCGCGGTCGGGCAGACTCGAAGGAAGCCCGAAGCAAACCTCCCGGGAAGAGGGTGAGTCGCGTGGACCGCTGCATCGTCCTGGTGGACGCCGGGTATCTCCTGGGGGCCGCGGCCAGCCTCCTCGCCGGAGAGCCCTCGCGGTCCCGGATCACCGTGGACCATCACGCCCTCATCCAAGGGCTGAGGGAACGCGCGGAATCGGACACCCAGCAGCCGCTGCTGCGCATCTACTGGTTCGACGGCGCCCCCGACCGCGTCCCGCAGCCCGAGCACCGCAGGCTGCGCGTGATGCCCCGGGTCACCGTCCGGCTGGGCGCGCTGACCCGCAGCGACGGCCGCTGGGCGCAGAAGGGCGTGGACGCCGCGATGCACGCCGAACTGACCGAGCTGGCCCGCAACCGGGCCTGCTCCGACGTGGTCCTGGTGACCGGGGACGGCGATCTGCTGCCCGGCATGATGGCCGCCAAGGAGCACGGGGTCGCCGTCCACCTGTGGGCCGTGCAGGCCGCCGACGGCGACTACAACCAGTCCGAGGACCTGGTCGCCGAGGCCGACGAGCGGCGGGTCCTCGACCGGGCGTGGATCACCAAGGCCGTACGCGCCAAGGAGGTGGGCGGGATCTGCGCGCCGCCGCCCGCGCCGCGCCCGGAGATCGCCGCGATCCTGTCCGCGCCGCTGCCGGAGTCCGCGCTCGGCGCGCCGGAGCGCACCGCCGAGCAGCCCCCGCGGCCGGCGCCGGCCGCGGGGG
>NZ_MUND01000374.1 GCF_002154375.1 Streptomyces glaucescens
CCTGTGGATCCGCCGGGCGGGACCGCGCCGCCGAAGCCCCGAGGCCGAAGGACCACCAGCCGCCATGACCCGCAGCACCGCCGACGGCCCGGACCGGCGCGGACGCAGCCGGCGCAGCTTCGCGGGCAGCCGCCCCGTCATGGACGACGTGGCCCGGCTGGCCGGCGTGTCCAAGCAGACCGTGTCCCGGGTCCTCAACGACCATCCGGCGGTCCGCGCCGAGACGCGCGCCGCCGTCGTCGAGGCGATGCGCACCCTCGGCTACCGCCCAAGCCGCAGCGCCCGCTCACTGGCCAGCGGACGCACCCGGATGCTCGGCGTGATCTCCTTCGACGCGGCCCGCTACGGGCCCGCCTCCATCCTCACCGCCGTCAACACCGCCGCCCAGGCGGCCGGTTACCTGGTCAGTTCCATCGCCCTCGACACCGCCGACCGGGACACAGTGGTACGCGCCCTGGACACGCTGACCGCCGAAGGCACCGACGGCGTCATCGCCATCGCCCCCCAGCGCGGGGTCGGCAGCGCCCTCGCCGGGGCCCGCGGCGACACCCCCATGGTGGTCCTGGAGAACGCCCTCGACGCGCACACCCCGCTGGTCACCGCCGACTCCCGGGCAGGCGCGCGCGCCGCCACCGGCCATCTGCTGGACCTCGGCCACCGCACCGTCCACCACATCGCGGGTCCCACCGGCTGGACGTCCGCCGAGGTACGGCTCGACAGCTGGCGTGCCGCCCTGACCGAGGCCGGCGCCGAGGTCCCGGAGCCGCTCACCGGCGACTGGAGCGCCGACTCCGGCTACGCGCTGGGCCGCCGCCTGGCCGCGCGGCCCGAGGTCACCGCGGTGTTCGCCTCCAACGACCAGATGGCCCTCGGCCTGCTGCGCGCCCTGCACGAGGCCGGGCGCCGGGTTCCCGACGACGTCAGCGTGGTCGGCTACGACGACATCCCGGAGGCCGCCCACCTGCTGCCCCCGCTGACCACCGTGCGCACCGACTTCGGCGAGATCGGCCGCCGCGCGCTCCGGCTCCTGCTGGACCGCATCGACGGCACCGGCGAGCCCCGGGCCGACCCCGTCGTACCGGTGGAACTCGTCGTGCGCCGCAGCACGGCACCGGCGCCGGGAGCCTGACCCGCCGACGGGCGTGGGACGGCGCACGCTCGGTCGCGCAGGGCGCGAAGGCGGGAGCGACCGGCCGCCCACGCATGCGCCCTGTCCCGGGCGTCCGCCCGGCGCCTACAGTGTGGCGGCACGGCTCCGCACCCGCCGTCCGACGCGGGCGGAGCAGCCATCAGCGACGGGCCGCCGACCGCCCGCGCACCAGACACCACCCCGTGAGTTCGCTCGGACCGCGCGACCGAGTGTGCGCGGCACCGTGCGCTCGGAGAACCACTGGAGGCCGCCGTGTCCCGACCGTGCATCGCCCTGATCGCCGACCCCACCTCGCCCGAGGGCTGCGCCGGCTACCTCGCCCGCGCCGTCGAACTGCTCACCGGCACCACGCCCGTCCGGATCGACTCCCGGCACTTCGCCGACGGCGGATCCGGCCGCGCCGCCCGCGCCGGGGACCGGTTACGGCTGCGGGTGCCCGAAGAGCGCCTCGACGTGGTGCCCGACGTCGTCGCGCTCTACGAGATCCCGCCGCACCGCCGCCGCTCCCTCGCCGGCTTCCAGCGGCTGCTGGAACGGCACGACGTCGTCACCCTCGGCACCGGGACCGCCGCCTGGCGCACGGCCACCGAGAAGGACCGCACCGTGGAGCGGTTCCGCCGCGACGGCATCGCCCACATGGAGACCGCCGTGCTGTCCCGGCCCGCACCGCACGAGGCCGCCGCCGCCTTCGACAAGCTAGGCCGCGACACCTGGGCCCGGCCCGTCGTCGGCACCGGCGGCGACGACACCTTCCACATCACCACCGAGGAGCAACTGGAGCACGCCGCCGCCTACTACGCCGAGCGCGGCACCGACTGGCTGCTGTCCCGCGACGCGGGCAACTTCCGGCCCGACGGCCGCCGTCACCAGTTCCGGGTCTTCGTGCTGCACGGCCAGGTCGTCCACGCCCGCGAGCACATCCAGCCGGAGCCCGACACCCCCTGCAACACCTGCCAGGGCGCCACCCCCGTGCACATCGCCCCCGCCGACCTGCCCGCGCCGCTCGCCCGGCTCGCCGTCGCCGCCACCGCCTCGGTCGGGCTGCCGTTCGCGGGCGTCGACCTGGCGATCGAGCACGGCGGGGTGGTGTTCGAGGTCAATGTGCAGCCCGCCTTCGTGGACGGCGAACTCCCCCTGGTCGCCGTGCCCTACATCCAGGCACACCTCAGCGCCCTCGCGGCCCGCCGCGATCCGGCACCGGAGCGGCGGATGCCCGCCTAGCGGTTCCCCGGGAGGCGGCCGAGGAACCTCACGCCTGGGTTACGAAACGTGCAACCTCTGGTATCAGCGCGGTGAGGAGGTGACGATGGAGCCATGACTCTGGCCCAGCGCGCCCTGGAGCGACTCGCGGTCTGGCCCGACCTCACGGCGGGACCGGCCAGTTGCGGCACGGGACGGGCACTTCGCACCGCCCACAGCGAGATCGCCCACTTCCACTCCGACCACGACGTGGACCTCCATCTCACCAGCCGGGCCCTGCGGCGCTTCGCCGCCGACCTCCAGGAGTCGACGGCGATACGCCTGCTGCCCGGCTCCAGGTGGGTGACGGTCCACCTGGACTGCGACACGGACATCGACCTGCTGCAGAGCCTGGTGAGCATGGCCCTCAAGGCCCACCAGGGCGGCCCGGCCCCGGAGGACCTGCCGCCCGGCGGCTGCAACTTCCGCCGGGTCACCGTCCTCCCGCGCGACCCGGCGGGCACGGCCACCCCCTGCTGAGCCCGCCGCGGTTTCGCCGCTTCACCCCGTGACCCGGCGTGGACCGCACGGCCGGACGTGCCCGCGGGGAGAGACTGCTGCCGCACGGCGCCGACACCGTCGCATTCGGCGGGGCCGGCGCGCCGCACGCGGGAGGAGCACCGAAGTGACGGGCTGGACCTGGACGTACGAGGGCTACGAGCCCGCCGACGAGCGACTGCGGGAGTCGCTGTGCACGCTCGGCAACGGCTACTTCGCCACCCGCGGCGCACTCCCCGAGTGCGTCGCGGACGACATCCACTACCCGGGCACCTACGTGGCGGGCTGCTACAACCGGCTGACCTCCCGTGTGGCAGGGCGCAGTGTCGAGAACGAGGACCTGGTCAACCTGCCCAACTGGCTCCCCCTGCGCTTCCGGCTGCGCGGCCGGCCCTGGCTGAGCCCCGACACCGCGACCGTGCTCGAACACCGCCAGACCGTGCACCTCGACTCGGGCGTGCTCGAACGCCTGACCCGCTACGGCCTCGGCGACGGACGCTCCCTGACGGTCCGCCAGCAGCGCCTCGTGCACATGGGCGACCCCCATCTGGCCGCGCTGCGCACCGAGTTCACCGCCGCCGGCTTCGGCGGCGAACTCCATGTCGAGGCCGCACTCGACGCCGGCGTCACCAACGCGGGCGTCCCCCGCTACCGGGACCTGGACGGCCGGCACCTCACCCACGCCCACACCGGCACCGCCGCCGGGGACACGGCGTGGCTGCGCTGCCGCACCCGCACCTCCGACATCCGCATCGGCATGGCCTCCCGCCTGACCGCCGAGGGGCCCGTCACGGTCCGGCACGCCCGCCCGCGCACCACCCAGCGGGCCCGGCTGCGGCTGGCGCCCGGCACCCCGGCCACCGTCGACAAGACCATCGCCCTGCACACCTCCCGCGACCCGGCGATCAGCGACCCGCTGCACGCCGCGATCGCCCGGGTCGGCCGCGCCCCCGGCTTCGACGACCTGCTCACCTCCCACCGCGTCGCCTGGGCCCAGCTGTGGCGCCGGGCGGACCTGGACGTGCCGGGGGAGGCGGGCCGCATCCTGCGTCTGCACCTGTTCCACGTGCTGCAGACCCTCTCGCCGCACACCGCCGACCTCGACGTCGGCGTCCCCGCGCGCGGGCTGCACGGCGAGGCCTACCGGGGGCACGTCTTCTGGGACGAGCTGTTCGTGCTGCCGTACCTCAACCTGCGCTTCCCCGAGGTCTCCCGGGCGCTGCTGCACTACCGGCACCGGCGCCTGGAACAGGCCTGCACCGCCGCCAGGGCCGCCGGCCGCCGGGGTGCCATGTACCCGTGGCAGAGCGGCAGCGACGGCCGGGAGGAGACCCAGCAGCTCCACCTCAACCCGCGCTCGGGCCGCTGGCTGCCCGACCACTCCCACCTCCAGTACCACGTCGGCTCGGCGATCGCGTACAACGTCTGGGAGTACGGCGAGGCCAGCGGCGACACCGAGTTCCTGCACTCCAAGGGCGCCGAGATGCTGCTCCAGATCGCCCGGTTCTGGGCGGACGCGGCGACCTGGGACGAACGCCTGGGACGGCACCGCATCAAGGGCGTGATGGGACCCGACGAGTACCACGACGCCTACCCGGACGCCACCGAGCCCGGCCTCGACGACAATGCGTACACCAACGTCATGGCCGCCTGGGTGCTCACCCGCACCCTGGAACTGCTGGCCGCCCTGCCCGAGCCCCACCGCCGGGAACTCAGCGAGCGCACCGGCCTCGACGCGCACGAGCTGGACCGCTGGGACGAGGTCTCGCGCACCCTGCACGTGCCCTTCCACGAGGGCGTGATCAGCCAGTTCGAGGGCTACGGCGAGCTGGCCGAACTGGACTGGGCGGAGTACCGGGCGCGGTACGGCGACATCCGCCGCCTCGACCGGATCCTGGAGGCCGAGGGCGACACCGTCAACCGCTACCAGGCCTCCAAGCAGGCCGACGTCCTCATGCTCGGCTACCTCTTCTCCCCGCCCGAACTCCAGGGCCTGTTCGACCGGCTGGGGCTGCGCCTGGACGAGGAGACCTGGCACCGCACCGTCGACCACTACCTGCACCGCACCAGCCACGGCTCCACCCTCAGCGGACTGGTGCACGGCTGGGTGCTGGCCCGCGCCCGGCGCGCCGAGGCCTGGCAGTTCTGCCAGGAGGCGCTGCGCGGCGACATCGCCGACGTGCAGGGCGGCACCACCGGCGAGGGCATCCACCTCGGCGCCATGGCCGGCACCCTCGACCTCGTCCAGCGCGGCCTCACCGGCCTCACCACCCGGCAGGGCGCCCTCTGGCTGGATCCCGTCCCGCTTCCCGAACTGTCCACCTACGGGTTCTCCCTGCGCTACCAGGGCAACTGGGGCGTCCGCCTGCGGCTGCGCCACTCCCAGCTGGAGATCACCCTCCCGGCCTCCGACACCACCCCGATCGACGTCCGGCTCCCGGACCGCGCGGTACGGCTCCAGCCGGGGGAGACGGGGCGGCTGGTGCTGCCGGACTGAGCGCGTCCGCCCGGCCCGGCCGGGCAGCCGCGCCTACCGTCGGAATCCCGCCCTCCGGGACGAGCCCACGGAAGGACAGCCACCTCCCATGACCATGCAGAACGCGATCAACTGGCCGGAGAAGTACCTGCCCGGCACCGGTGACAACTTCGTCTCCAACGAGGTGATCGTCCAGGGTGTCACCGCCGAACGGGTCTGGCGCTATCTGACCGACACCTCCACCTGGGAGGGCTACTACGACAGGATCACCGCGGTCGACTTCCCGGAGGGCGGCGGCCCCGTGCTGCGGGACGGCATCGTCTTCACCTTCGAGCCGGTCGGCTTCCCCGACGTGCGAACCCAGTACGCCCAGGTCGTCGAGTACCAGGCCCCGGGGGACGGCGTCCCCGGCCGGCTGTCCTGGACCGCAGAACAGGAGGGCACCACCGAGGAGCGGCTCGACGTGCTGCACGCCTGGCTGGTGGAGGACCTCCCCGGCGGGCGGGTCCGGGTCCTCACCCAGGAGACCCAGGTCGGCCGCCCTGCCGCCGAACTGGCAGCGCAGACCCCCAACCCGATGCTCAACGGCCACCAGGCCTGGCTGGACGGTCTCGTCAAGGCCGCGTCGGGAGGAGTCGGCGGCTGACGTCCAGGTACCCGTACCCCGAGCCGCGACCCGGAAAGGAACCCGAGATGTCCAAGCCCCCGCTGCCGCCCGAGGCCCACGAACTGCTGCGCCGCGCCAACCCCTGTGTGATGGCGACCGTGCGTTCCGACGGCGCCCCCGTCTCCACGGCCACCTGGTACCTCTGGGAGGGCGACCACCGCGTCCTGATCAACCTGGACGCGGGCCGGGTCCGCCTGAAGCACCTGCGCCGCGACCCGCGGGTCACCCTGACGGTCCTCGCCGAGGACGACTGGTACACCCACGTCACCCTCGTCGGCCGGGTCATCGAGATGTACGAGGACGAGGGCCTGGCCGACATCGACCGCCTCTCCGTCCACTACACCGGCAAGCCGTACCCGGAGCGGGTCCGCCCCCGGGTCAGCGCCTGGATCGAGGTCGAGCGCTGGCACGGCTGGGGCGCGATGAGGGACAGCGACCAGGCGTCCGCCTGAGCGGACCGCTGCCCCGGGCGGGCGGGCGTAGGCTCGCGGACATGCGGATCTCCGTCTCCTCCGACATGGACGAACCCGTGGCCCGACTGCTGGTCACCGAATTGCGGGAACGCGGCCACGACGTGGTCACCCGCGGCGCCCTGCGCCCCGGGGACGACCCCCAGTGGGCCGCCTGCTCCGCCGCGGCTGCCCGGGACGTCGCCGACGGCTCGGCGGACCAGGCGGTCGTGTGCTGCTGGACCGGCACGGGCGCGTCGATCGCCGCCAACAAGGTCCCCGGCGTCCGGGCCGCCCTGTGCACGGACGCCTACACCGCCGACGGCGCCCGCCGCTGGAACGACGCCAACGTGCTGGCGCTGAGCCTGCGGCTGACCTCGGAGCCGGTGCTGAAGGAGATCCTCGACGCCTGGTTCGCCGGCGCCCCCAGCGAGGATGCCGAGGACCGCGAGAACGTGGCCCGGGTGGCGGCTCTGGACGGCGGCGGGGACACCGTCCGCCGCGCATGAACACGCCGGTGTGCGGGACCACGCCCCGTGGTCCCGCACACCGGCGGATGCTCCGCGCCGTCCGCGGAGAGCGGCCTACATCCGGTTGCCCTTCGGCTTGGCCGGCTGGTCCGGGGTGCCGTGGGGCGGTGGGCTGTACGGCTGGGCCGTGGTGGTCGCCGGCGACACCGAGGACTCCGTGTGGCCCTGGGCCTGCTCGGGGCGGAAGGCCGCCGGATCCCCGGAGGTCGGCTCCGCGCCCGCGTGCAGCTGCTCCAGGCGGGCGGTCAGCAGCTCGGTCACGGGCAGCCGGTCGGCATGGGTCCGCTCGTAGGCGATGAGTTCCTCGACCTCCTCCGCGCTCAGTGAACGCACCCGGCTCTCCAGCCCGCCGATGGGCAGGTGGTCGTAGTCGGGCAGGGGCAGGGAACTGCGGCCGGGCTCGGCCATGGATCTCACTTCCTCCGTTGATGGACGGGCTGTCGCTCAGCGGCCGGGGCCGCCTCCGCCCCACGCGCCGCTGTTGCCCGGGGACCAGCGGGGCCGCGACTGCTCGTGGCCGGACTGGGTCGACGAGTTGCCGAAGCCGCCCATCTCGTGCGGCAGGAGCGGACGACCGCCCTTCGGCACCCGGGGCACCTCGCGGGGCTCCCGGCTCTCCCTGGTCTCGTGCACCGCGCCGCCCGGCGGCAGGTGCGGCTGCTCCTCGGGCCGCGGACGCGACTGCCGGAGCCTGATACGTGTGCCGAGCCAGAACCCACCCAGCAACAGCACCAGCAAGGCGACGGGGACGACGAACATCCCGATGCTGAGCAGTCCGCTCGGCTCGGCCAACTGCATCGTTGCGGTACTCATAACGGCCGAATACCCCTCAAACCGGTCATGAATCCGATCACTGTGAGCGAGCCTCGCGCGTCGCGGACCGGTTGGCCCTGCGGATCGCGTCCAGCAGCTCCGCCTTGGACATCCGGGACCGGCCCGCCACGTCCAGCCGCCTGGCCAGGTCGTACAGGTGGTCCTTGGAGGCGCTCTCGTCGACGCCCTCACCACTGCGTCCGCCGGCCTGGCGCGGCCGGGCCGAGCGCGGATCCGAGGGCCCTCGACGGCCGCCCTCCTTGCGTTCCCAGTGGTCGCCGACCTTCTCGTACGAGTGCTTCAGCGCGCCGTAGGCGACGCGGTGCGCCCGCTCGCCCTCGCCGTACTGCTCCACCGCCGAGTCGTGCGCCTTGATCCAGGTGCGCTGGGCGTCCCGGGGCGAGCGCTCCAGCGTCGACGGCAGCTCCTCTCGTCCGGGCACGTGTCCCACCTCCCTCGAACGCCGTGCGGGGGCGCCGCACGAGTGCCCGGGGGGAGAAGCCGGAAAACCGCCGTCCGGCGGCCCCGGAGTGTTTGGCGCGGGGCGCGGCGGCTACCCGCGCAGTGTGACTTCGACGCCATCGCAAGCAGAACTCATCCGGTTCCTGGAGGACCGGTTCGTCTGCGCGCAGGCGTGCACGGAGTGTGCGCGCGCCTGCGCGCTGCGCGCGAGCCTGGTGGACCCGGACGGCACGGAAGAGCAGGAGCTGGTCCGGCGCAAGGGGATCATGTGCGCCGAGGTGTGCGACGCCACGTGCCGGATGCTGGCCGAGCAGACCCAGCTCGACGAGACCGGCCTGCGCGTCCAGCTCGAGTGGTGCCGGACGGTCTGCCTGGAGAGCGCCCACGTCTTCGACAGCCGACCCGGGGCGGAGGAGGCCGCCGCATCCTGCCGCGCCTGTGCCCGTGCCTGCACGGACTTCCTGACCGGCCTGGGCTGAGCACCGCCGCACGCACCGCGGGGCGGGCACCCGGCGCCGGCCGGTCCAGGACAGCCGGACGCAGGGTCAGCTCCTGTCCCGGAGCGGCCTGGAGATGCCCCGGCCGCGGCGTCGGCCTTCGGGCATGACGGCGATCCAGACCGGGGATCCAGGGCCGTGCGGACCGCGTTCGGTGACCTGGCGCAGCACGGCGACCCGATGATGTGGATCGCCGGGATCCGCGCTCTCCACCGCTCAGGACAGGGCCGGTACCGGCTGCCGGAGCTGATCGGGCAGGCGGAAGGCGGCTCCGGAGGCGGGCCGGCAACGGCGGAACGCGGCTCTGGCGGCGGCCGATCACCCGTGTTACCAAGAACCATGCCCGCACCCGGAGCCACACCCGCCGACGGTACCCCGCCCCTCCCCGCGCGCGCCTACGACGCCGTCATCGTCGGCGGCGGGCACAACGGCCTGGTCGCCGCCGCCTATCTGGCCCGGGCCGGGCGGTCGGTCCTGGTCCTGGAGCGGCTCGGCCGCACCGGCGGCGCCGCCGTCTCCACCCGCCCGTTCCCCGGCGTCGACGCGCGGCTCTCCCGGTACTCCTACCTCGTCAGCCTGCTCCCGAAGAAGATCGTGCGGGATCTCCGCCTGGACTTCCGGGTCCGCACCCGCACCGTCTCCTCGTACACGCCCGCCGAGCGCCACGGCCGCCCCACCGGGCTGCTCGTCGGCGGGGGCGAGCGCCGCACCCGGGAGGCGTTCGCCCGGCTGACCGGCGCGGACCGGGAGTACGCGGCCTGGCGGCGGTTCTACGGCATGACCGCGCGGGTCGCCGAGCGGGTGTTCCCCACGCTGACCGAACCACTGCCCGGTCGGGCCGAACTGCGCCGCCGCGTCGACGACGAGGACGCCTGGCGCATGCTCTTCGAGGAGCCGGTCGGCGTCGCCATCGAGGAGCACTTCACGGACGACCTGGTGCGGGGCGTGGTCCTCACCGACGCCTTGATCGGCACCTTCGCCGACGCCCACGACCCCTCGCTGCGGCAGAACCGCTGCTTCCTGTACCACGTGATCGGCGGCGGCACCGGCGCCTGGGACGTCCCCGTCGGCGGCATGGGCGCCCTGACCGACGCGCTCGCCGGTGCCGCCCGCGCGGCCGGCGCCGTCCTGGCCACCGGCCACGAGGCCGTACGCATCGCCACCGACGGCCGGGCCGCCGAGGTCACCTACCGCAGCGCCGGCGGAGAGGGCGTCGCCGCCGCTCGGCACGTCCTGGTCAACGCCTCCCCGCAGGAACTGGCCGCCTTGACCGGCGACGCCCCGCCCGAGCCGGCCGAGGGCGCACAGCTGAAGGTCAACATGCTGCTCAAGCGGCTCCCCAGGCTGCGCGACCCCGACGCCGACCCGCGAGAGGCGTTCGCCGGCACCTTCCACATCGCCGAGGGCTACCGGCAGCTGGCCGCCGCCCACGCCGAGGCCGCCGCCGGCCGGCTGCCCGTCGAGCCGCCCTCGGAGATCTACTGCCACTCCCTGACCGACCCGACGATCCTCGCCCCCGAACTGGCCGAGCGCGGCTACCAGACCCTCACCCTGTTCGGGCTGCACACCCCCGCCCGGCTGTTCGCCCGCGACCACGACGCGGTCCGCGACGAGCTGCTGAAGCGCACCCTCGCCCAGCTCGACGCCCAGCTCGCCGAACCCCTCGCCGGCTGCCTCGCCGAGGACGCCGACGGCCGCCCCTGCATCGAGGCCAGGACCCCGCTGGACCTGGAACGCGAGCTGAGACTGCCCGGCGGCAACATCTTCCACCGCGACCTGTCCTGGCCCCACGCCCAGGACGGCACCGGCCGCTGGGGCGTGGAGACCCGCCACCGCAACGTCCTGCTGTGCGGCGCGGGCGCGGTGCGCGGCGGCGGGGTGAGCGGAGTACCGGGGCACAACGCGGCGATGGCGGTGCTGGAGGAGACGCCGTGACTCACTGCCGCCGGGCCGGTGACGTCCTCGGGCGTCAGTCGGCGGACGCCGTCCAGCCGGCCGCCGTGATCCGCGCCGCGTCGGCGGGCCGCACCTCGTCGAACAGGACGGCGCCGCCCGCCGTGACCCGCAGCGCGTCGACGTAGACGCCCCGGCCGACGTACAGCCGGTCGGTGGCGTAGCGCCAGCGCAGCGTGAGCGCCCGGGCGGCCGGGAGGTCCGCCGTGAGCCGGTGCCAGACGCGGCCGGACCAGCCGCTGACCGCACCGGACGGACGTTCCGCGGGCTCCTCGCCGGACCGGGAGGTGGTGAACGGCACCGGCTGCCAGGAGACGCCGCCGTCCGCCGAGGCCTCCAGGACCAGGGAGTCCGCCCCCGGCTCGGCGTCCCACCACAGCAGACAGCGCAGCCGGGCGCCGCCGGAGGTGTCCAGGGCGGGCAGGGTGAGGGTCGCGGTCGTGGCACTCGCCATGCCGGAGAACCAGGCCGTGCGCCCGCGCGCCGGACGGACCGGCACCGCCCGCGCCAGGTTGTTCGCGGCGGCCACCCGGGGCGCCGACCCGGACCGCCAACTGCGGACCGGATGGACCGAGTTGCCGAGCACCACGAGGAACGAGTCGGTCGTCGGGTCGAGGACGAGCGAGGTGCCGGTGAACCCGGTGTGGCCCGCGGTGCGCGGGGTGGCCAGCGCGCCCATGTACCAGTGCTGGTACAGCTCGAAGCCGAGGCCGTGCTCGTCGCCGGGGAAGGCGGTGTTGAAGTCGGTGAACATCAGTTCCACCGACTCCGGCGTCAGGATGCGGGTACGGCCGTAGGAGCCGCCGTTGAGCAGGGTCCGGGCGAGGACGGCGAGGTCCCAGGCGGTGGAGAAGACCCCGGCGTGGCCGGCGACCCCGCCGAGGGAGTGGGCGTTCTCGTCGTGCACCTCGCCCCAGACCAGGCCCCGCTCCAGCCCCGACCAGGGCCTCCGGGCGTCCTCGGTGGCCGCGATCCACGGCTTCCAGGAGGCGGGCGGGTTGTACCGGGTGCGGTGCATCCCGAGGGGAGCGGTGATCTCCTCGTGGAGCAGGGCGTCCAAGGTGCGAGCGGTGATCTTCTCCAGGACCAGCTGGAGCGAGATCAGGTTCAGGTCCGAGTACACGTACCGGCTGCCCGGCGGGTCGAGCGGCGCCTCGTTCCACAGCAGCCGCAGCTTCTCCTCGTACGTCGGCGCGCTGTACAGCGGGATCCAGGCGCGCAGCCCCGAGGTGTGGGTGAGCAGCTGCCGGATCGTGATGCCCTGCTTTCCCGCCGCGCCGAACTCGGGGAGGTACGACGCGACGGTCCGCTCCAGCTCCAGCGCGCCCCGCTCGATCTGCTGCACGGCGAGGAGGGAGGTGAACAGCTTGGACACCGACGCGAGGTCGAAGACGGTGTCCTCGGCCATCGGGATCTGCCGCTCGGCCGGGAGCTCGACGCCGGTGTCGGTCTTCTCGTCGTACGCCGCGTAGCGCACCGCCATCCCGATCGGCCGGTGCAGCGCAACCGTGCCGCCCCGCCCGGCGAGCAGCACGGCGCCCGCGTACCAGGGGCGCCTGGGGGAGGGGTTGAGGAACGCCTCGGCGTCGGTGACGAGCCGGCGCAGCGGGCCGGCGAGCAGCCCGGCGCGCTCCGGCGAGCCGCGGCGCAGGGTCTGGCGCCCCGGCCCCGGTGGGACGGCCGCGGCCCCTGCCGCGGGGAGCGGGGCGAGGGCGAACGCTCCGCCCAGGGCCACCGCCGCTCTTCCGAGTTGGCGGCGGGTCACCGCTCTGTCTGCCCTGCCCTCGGTCATCGAGTTCCTCCCGCGCGTGGTCGGCCGGATGCACCCGAAAGCATGTCCAGCGGGCCGCCCTGATAAATATGACGATCCCTCAAGATGTCGTGGCGCGCCGGGCGCGCCAGGTATGACGCGCCCGGCAGCCGCTCAGCGTTCCCGGACCCGGACGATCCGCAGTGCGGGCGAGGACAGGATGTCCTTCTCGCAGAACCGGGAGGTCACCCACCGCTCACCGGAGTACAGCCGGGTCTGGTCGGCGTGGTGCGGCGAGTTTGGGTTCGAGGACTGGGAGTACGAGAGCAGGGTCCGGGCCACCGGGCACCGGCTGCCGTCCCAGCCGACCGCCTGGATGTAGCTGGAGCCCGTGGTCACCTCCGTATAGCCCCCCTGGGCCGGCCTCCACACCGGCTCGATCTTGTTCCACACGCCCAGCGACTCGGTGCCGCCGTGCACCGGGAGGCGCCGGCCGTCGCGCACCACGAACTGGTGCCGCCCGAGCGGCGCGTCGAGCTCCACGCCCGCCGCCCGCAGTTCGGCGACCGCGTCGGCGAGGGCGGTGGCGAAGCCCGCCGCCGCCGTGTTCAGCGTGTGCGGCGTACGGACCGGATCGGCCGGGGAGAACGGCACCCGCCACAGCCGCTCCGCCGGCACCGCCGCGGTCAGCTTCCGCCAGAACCGGTCGAAGAGCAGGGCGCCCCGGCTGCCGGTGTCCGCGGTGCGGTCCCAGGCGGCCAGGACGTCACAGGCCTCCCGGACGTCCACCGGGGCGCCCGCGCCGCTCGTCGCCGTGCCGCCGGGCAGCCCGGCACAGGACTTCGCCGCGTCGGCCGCGGCCAGGTCGCCCGCCGGGACGCGGTTGGCGAACTGCTGCCGCTGGAGGTCCCGCACGGTCAGCCCACCGCGGTCGGCCATCGCCGCCACGTCCTCGATCGCGCCGCGCGTGCGCATCGAGCGCGGGGTGCCGAGGTCGCCGAAGACCCGCTCGTACCCGGTCAGCGGCCGGTCCGCGTTGGCCAGCCAGGCGCTGTTGTTGGAGTTCTCCGCGTACGGCGCGTCCTTCAGCGTCGGCATGCGCGCCGGGCCGAAGATCCCCGCCTGCACCGCGCCGGGATCCCGGCCGAGGGCGCAGTCGCCGCGCGAGCCGTCCAGGACCGCGAGCCCCGACGACGGATAGGTGGCCTTGCCGAGCGCGGTGGAGCAGCGCCGGGCCAGGTCGTCGGTGACGCGGGGCAGCACCTGCGACTGGGTGAACAGGGTGTGCCCGGCCGAGTCGGCGGCGATCGTGTTCACCCACGGCAGGCCCTGGGTCCGCCGCAGCGCGTCCAGCATGTCGTCCGTGTCGCGCGCGGTGCTGAGGCCGAGCGCGGTGTCGGAGGCGCGCAGATTGGCCGCGTTGGGGTCGTGGAGGGCGTAGGCCGTCGTCGTGGTCCACGGCAGCGGGAGGGTGCCGCCGAACGCGTCGACGACCGGGCCGTACCGCGTCCACCACTGGGTGCGGGTGACGGGGGCGCCGTCCTTCACCGGAACGGTGACGGTGCGCTTCGTCATCCGCTCCGGCCTCCCGTCGACGAGGTAGACGGTCGGGTCCGCCGGGTCCAGGGTCAGCTGGTGGAGGTTGAGGGTGACGCCGGTCGCCACCGTGTGGCTCCACGCCACCCTGGCGTTGTGGCCGATGGACACCGTGGGCGAACCGAGCAGCGAGCCGCCCGCCACGTTCAGCCGGCCGGGGATGGTCTGCTGCGCCTGCCAGAAGCGCCGCCCGCCCTGCCACGGGTAGTGCGGATTGCCGAGCAGCAGGCCGCGGCCGTCGGCCGTGGTCGCGCCGCTGAAGGCGACGGCGTTGGAGCCCATGTCGGAGTCGTGCGCCGCGAACAGGCCGCGGGCGGCGCGCGCCGTGTCCCGCGCGTCCGGTGCGTCCGGCACGTTCGGTGCGTCCGGCACGGCCGCGGTGGCCGGCGCGGGCGGCCGAGCGGCCGTGATGCCGTCCACGGCGCGGCCCTGGCCGCCGAGCACGGCGATGGCGTGCCCGCGTGCCGCCACGTCCAGCGTCGTCACCGGCCGCACCCAGGCGGCGCCCGCGCACGCCGGATCGGTGATCCGGTTCTTCCGCAGCCAGGCGTTGTACCCGGCGGCGAACCCCCGCATCAGTTCCCTGGACGCCCGGCTCGGGCCCGCCGGGGCGGGCTGGGCGAGCAGCTTCTCGACGGTCCCCGCCTGCCGCACGCCGCGGAAGTACAGGTCGCTGGCGAGGTTGTCGGACGCCGAGGAGAGCGAGGCGTCCGGCTTGGCGTCCGCCCCGAAGTACCGCGACCGCTCGCCGCGCACGGTCACGAACCCGTCGGCGAGGACGCACACCTGGTCGGCGGCCTGCGCCCACCCGGTGCCGAAGCCGAGACCGGCCCAGTCGCGCGCGACGATGTGCGGAATGCCGTACTCGGTGTACCGGATGACGGCGGACAGGCCGCCGTGCGAGGGACGGTCCTCCCGGCCGCCCCGCTCGGCCGCGGCCGCGGGCAGGGCCGCCGCCGCGGTGAGCAGGGCGACGGCCGCGACCGCGAGCCGTTTCGGACGGAAGCGCATGGAGCCTCCCAACATCATGGGGGGAAGGGGCGGTTGAGCGTACCAACGGGTATGTGCTCGGTGCAGTGGTCCGCTCGGGTGTTCTTCGGGCTGTCTTGACCGCGCCGGTCGCGGGATCGAGGATCGGGAGCCATGACGCCCGGACACGGCAGCACGGTCGACGGGGTGCTGCGGCGCAGCGCCCGCCGCACCCCGGCACGCGTGGCGGTGGAGTACCGCGACCGCCGCTGGACCTACCAGGAGCTGGACGACGCCGTCTCCCGCGCCGCGAGCGCGCTCCTCGGCCGGGGCCTCGCCCCCGGCGACCGCGTCGGCGCCTACGGCCACAACTCCGACGCCTACCTCATCGGCTTCCTCGCCTGCGCCCGCGCCGGTCTGGTCCACGTGCCCGTCAACCAGAACCTCACCGGCGACGACCTGGCCTACCTCGTCCGCCAGTCCGGCAGCTCCCTGGTCCTCGCCGACCCGGACCTGGCCGGCCGGCTGCCCGGCGCGGTCCCCGTGCTGCCGCTGCGGGACACCGGCGGCTCACTGCTCGACCTGCTGCGCTCCGCCCCGCCCCACGACGGCCCCGAGGCGCGCGGCGAGGACCTGGCGCAGCTGCTCTACACCTCCGGCACCACCGCGCTGCCGAAGGGCGCGATGATGACCCACCGGGCGCTGGTGCACGAGTACCTGAGCGCCGTCACCGCCCTCGACCTGAGCGCCGGGGACCGTCCGGCGCACGCGCTGCCGCTCTACCACTCGGCCCAGATGCACGTGTTCCTGCTGCCGTATCTCGCGGTCGGCGCGACGAACGTCATCCTCGACGCCCCCGACGGCGACCGCCTGTTCGACCTCATCGAGGACGGCCGGGTCGACAGCCTGTTCGCCCCGCCCACCGTGTGGATCGGCCTCGCCGGCCGCCCCGACTTCGCGACCCGCGACCTCGACGGGCTGCGCAAGGCGTACTACGGCGCGTCGATCATGCCGGTGCCCGTCCTGGAACGCCTGCGGGCGCGACTGCCCCGGCTGGCCTTCTACAACTGCTTCGGCCAGAGCGAGATCGGCCCGCTGGCCACCGTCCTCGGCCCCGACGAGCACGAAGGCCGCCTCGACTCCTGCGGCCGGCCCGTGCTGTTCGTGGACGCCCGCGTCGTCGACGAGGACGGCAAGGACGTGCCCGACGGCACCCCCGGCGAGATCGTCTACCGCTCCCCGCAGCTGTGCGAGGGCTACTGGGACAAGCCCGAGGAGACCTCCGCGGCCTTCCGCGACGGCTGGTTCCGCTCCGGCGACCTCGCGGTCCGCGACGCCGACGGCTACTTCACCATCGTCGACCGGGTCAAGGACGTCATCAACTCCGGTGGTGTGCTGGTCGCCTCCCGGCAGGTCGAGGACGCCCTCTACACCCACGACGGCGTCGCCGAGGCGGCCGTCGTCGGCCTGCCCGACGAGAAGTGGATCGAGGCGGTCACCGCGTTCGTCGTCCCGCGCGGCGAGCCCACCGAGGAGGAACTGATCGCCCACGCCCGCGAGCGCCTGACACCCTTCAAGGCACCGAAGCGCGTCGTGTTCGTCGACGCCCTGCCGCGCAACGCCAGCGGCAAGATCCTCAAGCGGGAGCTGCGCGACCGCTTCGGCACGGCATGAGACGGCTGACGTACGAAGGCGGGCACGGCGGGTGAGCGACGGGCTGGGCGAGGCGGCGGGGGCACGGCAGACGGTGTCGGTGGTGCTGCCGGTGCTGCTGGACGGCGAACCGGACTGGGACGAGGGCCCGTTGCCGTTCGGCACCGAGCAGCGGTCGTGGGACGCCGAGCGGCGCCGCGGTTACTTCGCGCCCGCGGCGGCCCGCGCCCTGTACGGACGGCGCCGGCACCGCAGGATGTCCGTCACCGAGGGCCCGCTGGTGCTGGAGGGGCTCGAACTGCTGCGGGTGGCCACGCCCCGGCAGCCCCGGCAGGCGCTCGGCGTGCTCCACCTCGCCGTCCACGGCGCCCCTCTCCTGGACGTGCTGCGGGCGATCGGGCACCGGACCGGCGCGGGCCCCGATCCGCTGACCGGGCCGCTGGATCCGGCGGTCCTGTTCGGCGGCGTCGCCGACACCGCGCCGCCCCGGGCGCCCTTCGCCCTGTCACGGCCGTACACCGTGGCCTTCTTCACCCCCGACGCCACCCACACCGCCGTCCTGCGGGACGCCGACGGCGCGCTGCCCGCATCGGCCGACCACCGGCTGCGCGAGCTGGCCTCGCGGTCGACGGAGGCCGACAACCCGTCCCCGCCGGAACGCCTCGCCGGCGTGGCCGCCGACGCGATCCGCATATCCGCCGACTGGAGCGCCCTGATCGGCCGGCACGGCGCGGCCTTCCTCGGCCACCGGCCCGACCGGGGCCCCGGCGACTTCTACGAGTTCGCGGCGGTCCAGGCCCGCGCGGTGTACCTGGACGCGCTGCTGCTGGGCATGATCCAGCGCGATCACCTCGACGCGCTCACCGACGAGCTGTCCCAGGTCTTCGACAGCGCCCCGGGCCTGGCCCGGCGGGTGTCGGCCCTGGAGCGGAACATCGCGGTCTTCCGCAGCACCTACTGGCGCCGCCACCAGACCGTGCACGGCCCCGCCGACGGGCTGCTGCGCGCCTTCCAGGCCCGGCACCGGCTGCCCGAGCTGTTCACCGACATCCTGGCCGAGGCCGCCGACTACAGCCGGATCGTGCAGACCCGGGAGAGCGGGCAGATCGCCGGCGCTCTCGGTGTCCTCACCGTCCTCGGCCTCCCGCTCGGCACCGCCCTCTCCGTCCTGCAGGTCCTCGGCGACGAGGATCCCTGGCACCTCCTGATCGCCCTCACCGGCGCCCTCGCCGCCACGGCCGCGGCCCTGACCACCCGGTACGGCCGTCTGGTGCTGGCCTCCCTGCGGGGCGGACCGCGCCGCCGCGGGCGCGGGGACTGACGCCGGCTCAGCGCGGGCGCGTATCCACGATCCGCCGGATCTTGCCCACCGACCGCTCCAGTGACTCCGGCTCGACGATCTCCACCGAGACCGACACCCCGATGCCGTCCTTCACGGCCGCCGCGATCGAACGGGCCGCGGACTCGCGGACCTCGGGGCCCGCGCCGGAGCGGGCCTCGGCCAGGACCGTGAGGGCGTCCAGGCGGCCCTCGCGGGTCAGCCGCAGCTGGAAGTGCGGGGCCACGCCCGGGGTGCGCAGCACGATCTCCTCGATCTGGGTGGGGAAGAGGTTCACGCCGCGCAGGATCACCATGTCGTCACTGCGGCCGGTGATCTTGCGCATCCGCCGGAACACCCGGGCGGTGCCCGGCAGCAGCCGGGTCAGATCGCGGGTCCGGTACCGGACGACCGGCATCGCCTCCTTGGTGAGCGAGGTGAAGACCAGCTCCCCCTCCTCGCCGTCCGGCAGCACCTCGCCGGTGAGCGGGTCCACGACCTCCGGGTAGAAATGGTCCTCCCAGACGTGCAGCCCGTCCTTGGTCTCCACGCACTCCTGGGCCACACCGGGACCGATCACCTCCGACAGGCCGTATATGTCGACCGCGTCGATCGCGAACCGCTCCTCGATCTCCCGTCGCATCTCCTCGGTCCACGGCTCGGCGCCGAACACCCCGACGCGCAGCGACGTCCCGCGCGGGTCGACGCCCTGCCGCTCGAACTCGTCCAGCAGGGTGAGCATGTACGACGGCGTCACCATGATCACGCCGGGCTGCAGGTCCTGGATCAGCTGCACCTGGCGGGCGGTCATGCCGCCGGACGCGGGGATGACCGTGCAGCCGAGCCGCTCCGCGCCGTAGTGCGCACCGAGCCCGCCGGTGAACAGGCCGTACCCGTAGGCCACATGGACCCGGTCCCCCGGCCGGCCGCCCGCCGCCCGGATGGACCGCGCCACCATGTCCGCCCACATCGACAGGTCACCCTCGGTGTAGCCGACGACCGTGGGCCGCCCGGTGGTCCCGCTGGAGGCGTGGATGCGCCGGATCCGCTCCCGCGGCACGGCGAACATCCCGTACGGGTAGTTCTCCCGCAGGTCCGCCTTGGTGGTGAAGGGGAACCGGGCCAGATCGGCGAGCGAGCGACAGTCGTCCGGGTGGACGCCGGCCTTGTCGAAGGCCTCCCGGTAGAACGGCACGTGCGCGTACGCGTGCCGCAGCGAAGCCCGCAGCCGCTCCAGCTGGAGCGCCCGCAGCGCGTCCAGGCCGAGCCGTTCGCCCGCGTCCAGCAACTCCGTCGCGTCCGCCATGCCGACTACTCCCTCACCAACCGCACCAATCCGGGCGACCGATCATTCGGTAGCCGCCCTGGAGATCAGTAATCCAGTCCCGGCGGCACCGACGCAAGAGGCCGGCCCGCACTTTCTCGCCCCGAGAACTCCCTTGCGGCCCGGGGCCGGCCCACCTCATGATCGTCACCATGCCGGCCTTCACCGCGCCCGACGGAACCCGCCTCGCCTACCACCTGCGCGGCGAGGGCGGGGACGCCCCGCTCGTCGTCCTCCCCGGCGGACCCATGCGTGCCTCCGCCTACCTCGGCGACCTGGGGGGACTCGGCCGCAGACGGCGGCTGGCACTCCTGGACCTGCGGGGCACCGGGGACTCGGCGGTGCCCGCCGACCCGGCGTCGTACCGCTGCGACCGGCAGGTCGACGACGTCGAGGCGCTGCGGCGGGAGCTGGGCCTGGAGCGGATGGACCTGCTCGCCCACTCGGCGGGCGGCAGCCTGGCGATGCGGTACGCCGCCCGCTACCCCGAACGGGTGGCGCGGCTCGTGCTCGTCACCGCCGCACCGCGGGCCCTGGGCATGCCGGCGACGCCCGAGGACCGGCTGGCGGCGGCCCGGCTGCGGGCGGGCGAGCCGTGGTTCGAGCGGGCCTTTCCGGTGTTCCGGGCCTGGAGCGCCGGTGAGGCCGACTTCGACCATGCCGTCCTGCCCTTCTTCTACGGCCGCTGGGACGCGACGGCCGCCGCGCACGCCGCGCGCGACGAGGCGGAGACCAACGAGCACGCCGCCGACGTCTACGGCTCCGAGGGCGCCTACGACCCGCCCGCGACCCGCGCCGCACTCGCCGGGCTGACCGCCCCCGTCCTCGTCCTCGCGGGCGAACTCGACGGCGGCCCCCGCCCGGGCCTCGCCCGCCGCACCGCCGCCGCGTTCTTGCACGCCGAGTGCACGGTGCAGCCGGGCGCCGGGCACTACCCGTGGCTGGACGACCCGGAGTGGTTCACGGAGCGGGTGACAACGTTCCTGACCGCCGGGGACCGGCCGCACGGCTCCTGAAAGGTCCCCCTCACGTGGCCTGTCGGCCGTGGGAACCGGTCGCTAGGCTGGCCGCGGACGACGAATCGGGAGGAGCACGGACGTGGCCGAGAGCACCACCCAGCACAAGCCGCTGACCGGATGGGACAAGCCGGAGCTGGACCTGAGCGGGGCCGAATGGCAGTCCGGCAGCCGCGGACTGGGGGATGTCCAGATCGCCTTTGTCGAAGGGTTCATCGCGATGCGCAACAGCGGCCGCCCGGAGAGCCCGTCCCTGATCTTCACGCCCGCCGAGTGGGGAGCGTTCGTGTCGGGGGCGCGGGAGGGCGAGTTCGACCTCACCTGATCCGGGGCTTCCCGCGGCTTTTTCCGGACACGCGATGCCGTACGGCGCGCCGGAGCCGCTGCCTGCGTCAGGCTGGCCCCGGAAGGCGGCGGATCGCCTTCCGGAGGTGAGGACCCATGGACACCCTGCCGGTCATCGCGGCGTTCGACGGTTCGGACGACAGCGTGCGCGCCCTCGACTGGGCCCTCGACGCCGCCCGCAGACGCGGGACCACCCTGCGCGTGGTGCACGTACGGCAGTACGCGGCCTGGGCACCGGCCGGGATCATGCTGCCCCTGCCGCCGGCCGGCCAGGAGGACCCGGTGCTCGGCGAGGCCCGCACCCACCTCGCCGAGCGTCCCGCACCCCCGGCCGTGAAGTACACGGCGGGGGACGGCGCGCCCAGCGCCGCGCTGTGCGAACTCAGCGCCGAGGCCCAGCTGCTGGTGCTCGGCTCCCGGGGGCGCGGCGGTTTCGCCAGTCTGCTGCTCGGCTCCAACAGCCTGTCCACGGCGCGCGACGCCGAGTGCCCCGTCGTCGTGGTGCCGAGGCCCGGACGGGAGCAGGAGGACGTCCCGGCGGCGGAGCCGGGGCCCCGCGTCGTCGTCGGTCTCAACGTGGACAGCCCCGACGACGCCGCGCTCGGCTTCGCCTTCGCCGAGGCCGCCGCGCGCGACGTCCGCCTTCAGGTGGTCGCCGCCTACCCCTGGCCCTTGCACTCGGGAGCGGGAGCGCCCGGCGAGGTGGTGTCCGTGATGGCCGACCAGGAGGCCGTCGAGCACGAGACCCGCGTCCTCGCGGACGGTTTCCTCGCCCCGCACCGCGCCCGCCATCCCGGTGTCCGGGCGCAGGCGTACGTCACGCCCGGGGACGCGGCCGGCCGGCTCGTCGCCGCGGCCCACGGCGCC
>NZ_MUND01000375.1 GCF_002154375.1 Streptomyces glaucescens
CAGTTCTTCGCCAACACCACGTCCTCCGGACGGGAGACGAACCGCGAGCGGTGCGGGTCGACGGTGAGGGGGCATGCGGCGGCCTCATGCGGGGCCCTCGCCCGGCGGGCAGGTCCCGGCGGCGCTGTCGCCCTCATGATCTAGAGTGCCTGCACCGGACAACTGATCGTCCGGTACTCACAGACATACTTCAGGGGTGGGACATGACTCTGCGCAAGCGCAGACTCCCGGCCGCGCGGCGCGTGGTGACCGTCCTCACGACCGCCGGCGCGGCGCTCGCGAGCACGCTGTTCACGGCTCCGGGCGCGCACGCGGCCGACAGCGACATCACGTTCTCGAACGTGGTCATCAACAAGGGCAAGCCGATCGTCCTGGGCACCGGCGCGCAGATCGAGGTGCCGCTGACCTACACGGTGAAGACGAAGGCCAAGCTGGACGACTGGTGGGTCTCGGTCTACCGGGGCACCCTCGACGGCAGCGAGACCGTGCTGGCCAGCGGCTGGATCCAGTGGAACTGCCGACAGTCCGCAGCGGGCGGCTACACCTACTACGACTGCGACGAGTCCCTCCAGGTCGACCCCGACCAGCTCACCGGCAGCAAGAAGCTCGTCAACAGTGATGCCACCATCTGGAAGACCTCCGGCACGGCAATCAAGATCGGCGGCAGCTACGACACCGACCTGCTCTCCTACACCACCCGCCTCAAGCGCGCCTCGGTCATCGCGAGCGCCGACGCGAGCCCCGAGCCGGTCACCAAGGGCAAGCCGATCACCGTCAAGGGCACCCTGAAGCGCGCCAACTGGAACACGCACCGCTACGACCTGTACGGCGCGCAGAAGGTCACCCTCCAGTTCAAGGCCGCGGGCACCACGACGTACACCAACGTCAAGACCATCTCGACCACGTCCGCGGGCGCCCTGCAGACGACGGTCACCGCCGTCAAGGACGGCACCTGGCGCTGGTACTACGCCGGGAACTCCGTCACGGGCGCGTACGCCACGAGCGGCGACTACGTCGACGTGCGCTGACGGGCAAACAGCACGTTCAGCGGGTCTGCGCGGTGCGACCCTGCGCGGTCAGCGCCGCGATGACCTCTTCCTGGTGCATGTCCATGCGCAACGGCCCCGGGGCCCGCCCAGGGAGGCGGTCCCACTGATCCCGTTCCGTGTCCGGGAGCACCGGCCACACACCGTATCCATCGCATGATCGTCACTCACCGGCCCATGACCCGCGCGCGTCAGGGGTCGGTGAGAGGACCGGCCGCGTCAGGAGCCGTCGCACGCCGCGGCTTTCCGGCCTGCCTGACGAGCGAACAGACGGGGAAGTGGTGAGCGCCGAACGCGCTTCACGCGGGCGGCAGCCCCGGAATCACCTGACCGTCACAGGAGCTGTGCGATCGCTCGGGCCGCGTCACGGGCTGGGCGGCCGACGCCGATGAGGGTGGCCGACGCCGGACCGGTCCAGTCGCCGTAGCCGAGCAGGTGCAGCCTCGGCTCGCCCAGTGCGCGCGTGCCGTCGGTGGGGATGTGTCCCCGCGGCCCGCGCAGATCCAGCGCGGCGAGATGGGCGAGAGCCGGGCGGAAGCCGGTGCACCAGACGATCGCGTCCGCGCCGCTCTGGCTGCCGTCAGCCCACTGGACGCCTTCGGCGGTGAGTCGGGTGAACGTCGGCTTCGCGGTCAAGTCCGGCGTCGCGGGCGGCGCGGACGGGCGGCACGGCGACGATGTCGCCGAGCGAAGCCACCCCGCCGGTGTCGCTGCGGTCGGCCTCGAGGGCGCGGCGGCGGGCGGTGGCGACGTCGAACAGGGCGCGGCCGTCGATGTCGTCAGGCAGGAAGCGGGGCGGCCGCTGGGTCACCCACGTCACCTCGCCCCGTCCGTCCAGGGCGAGGTCGGCGGCGATCTGGGCGCCGGAGTTCCCGCCGCCGACCACCATGACGCGCTGCCCGGCGAAGTCGTCCGGAGAGCGATAGTTCACCGTGTGCAGCTGCCGTCCGGTGAAGACGTTCCGGCCTTGGACGGCGGGGAGGAAGGGCCGCGACCAGGTGCCGGTGGCACTGATGACTGCCTTCGCCCGCCAGGCGCCGGTGTCCGCCTCGACCAGGAGCCGGCCCGCGTCGCGGCGTACGGCGTCCACGCGGGTGCCGTGCTGGACGGGCAGGTCGTAACGCTTTTCGTAGTCGGTGAGATAGTCCGCCACGTGCCCGGCGCCCGGGTACGTCTCGCCGGGCTGAGCGGGCATGAGCCGGCCGGGCAGCGAGGAGTGCTCGGCCGGGGAGAACAGGTGCAGGGAGTCCCACATGTGCTGCCAGGACCCGCCCGGCGCCGTGCTGGCGTCCAGGATCACGAAGTCGAGGCCCTGGCGGCGCAGGTGGTAACCGGCGGCGAGCCCTGCCTGGCCGCCGCCGACCACCACCACATCCGTGTGCTGTGTCACGGGGCCGTCGTCACCGTGTCGGGGGCGAACTTCCTTCGCCAGGCGAGTGCGACGTAGACCAGGCCGATCAGCACCGGGACTTCGATGAGCGGGCCGACGACACCGGACAGCGCCTGCCCGCTCGTGACGCCGAAGGTGGCGATGGCAACCGCGATGGCCAGCTCGAAGTTGTTGCCGGCGGCGGTGAAGGCGAGGGTGGTGGTGCGGTCGTAGGCGAGGCCCAGGCCCTTGCCGAGGAGGAAGGTGCCGAAGAACATGACCGCGAAGTAGACCAGCAGCGGCAGCGCGATCCGGGCGACGTCCAGCGGCTGCGAGGTGATGGTCTTGCCCTGCAGGGCGAAGAGGATGACGATCGTGAACAGCAGTCCGTACAGCGCCCACGGTCCGATCCTCGGCAGGAAACGCTGCTCGTAGCCTTCGCGGCCCATCTTCTTCTCCCCGACCCGGCGGGTCAGGAAGCCGCCCAGCAGCGGGACGCCGAGGAAGATGACCACGTTCAGCGCGATCTCCCACATGGAGATGTCCAGGTTCTCGCCGTCTCCCAGGCCCAGCCAGCCGGGCAGCAGGTCGAGGTAGAACCAGCCCAGCAGGCCGAACGCGAGGACCTGGAACACGGAGTTGAGGGCCACCAGCACAGCCGCGGCCTCACGGTCGCCGCAGGCAAGGTCGTTCCAGATGATCACCATGGCGATGCAGCGGGCCAGGCCGACGATGATCAATCCCGTGCGGTACTCGGGCAGGTCCGGCAGGAAGATCCACGCCAGCGCGAACATCACCGCAGGACCGAGAATCCAGTTGATGACCAGCGAGGAGATCATCAGCTTCCGGTCGCCGGTGACAGCGTCCAGCTTGTCGTAGCGGACCTTCGCCAGGACCGGGTACATCATCACGAGCAGGCCGAGCGCGATCGGCAGGGAGATCCCGCCGATCTCCACCTTCGCCAGCGCGTCGTTCAGGCCGGGAATCACCCGCCCGAGCCCGAGGCCGACGGCCATGGCGATGAGGATCCACACCGCGAGGTAGCGGTCGAGGGTGGAGAGCCTCTTGACGATCGATTCATCCCCGGCCGGGCCGGTGCCTTCGGTGGAGGCGGTGGTGGGCTCGGTGGAGGTCACGGGCAGGCCCTCTTGTTCTCCGTGGCGGTACGGGCGGAGGCGGCCAGCTCGGCGAACTGCTCGGACAGGCCGGCCAAGACCTCGGGCTTGAGCTTGTAGTAGGTGAAGCGCCCGCAGGGCTCGGTCTCCACGATCCCGGCCTCGCGCAGCACCTTGAGGTGGTTGGACAGGTTGGTCTGCTTGGCTCCGGTCTCCTCGACCAGGTGCGTCGTGCAGAGCGTCTCGCGCGCCAGCAGGTTGACGATCTGAAGGCGGAGCGGATCGCCCAGCACCCGGATCACATCAGGATCGACTGAAGTCAGCATGCGCTGATACTGTCACATCACCTCTCGCTGATACCAGCGAGGGCTGAAGTCATTGGCGGCTGAGTTCCGCCATGCGACGAGAGAGAACGATCACCATGGCAGACAAGCCGTCCGTCCTGTTCGTCTGCGTCCACAACGCCGGCCGCTCCCAGATGGCCGCCGCGTGGCTGACCCACCTGGCCGGGGACCGCGTCGAGGTCCGCTCCGCCGGTTCCGACCCCGGCGATCAGGTGAACCCGGCCGCCGTCGAGGCCATGGCCGAAGTGGGCATCGACATCTCCCAGGAGACGCCGAAGGTTCTCACCATCGACGCGGTCCGCGAGTCGGACGTCTGCATCACCATGGGCTGCGGCGACACCTGCCCCGTCTTCCCCGGCAAACGCTACCTGGACTGGAAGCTGGAGGACCCGGCCGGCCAGGGCGTCGAGGCCGTCCGCCCGATCCGCGACGAGATCAAGACCCTCGTCGAGGGCCTGATCGCCGAGATCGCCCCCGCGGAGCCCGAAGCGACGGCGTGAGCGACATGCGCGACGTCGTCGCCGTCGGCTCCGGCCCGCCGGATACACCGCCGCCCTCTACGCCGCCCGCGCCCAGCTGAAGCGCCTGCTGTTCGGCAGCTCCGTCTTCGTCGGCGGCTCAATGACCACGACGACCGAGGTCGAGGCCTTCCCCGGCTGCCCCGACGGCGCCGACGGCCCGGTCCTGATGGAGAACATGCGGGCTCAGGCCGAACGCCTCGGCGCCGAGATGATCGGCGACGACACGTGGCCGCCGACCTCACCGGCGACATCAAGCTCCTCACCGACTCGGTGGGCACGGGTGCACCGCGCGAAGACGGATCATCGCGACCGGCTCCGGCTACCGCAAGCTCGGCCCGCCGAACGAGGAAGCGCTGTACGGCCGCGGGGTGTCCTGGTGCGCGGCCTGCGACGAGTGCTTCTTCCGTGACCGCGACCGCGACATCGTCGTGGTGGGCGGCGGCGGCACCGCCATGAAGGAAGCCACCTTCCGCACCCGCTTCGCCCACCCGGTCACCGTCGTCCACCGCCGCTCCACCCTGCGCGCCTCCAAGGTCATGCAGGACTGGGCCTTGGCCCGCGACGCAATCTCCTTCGCCTTCGGCAGCGAGAGCGCCGAGATCAAGGAGACCAGCGGCATGCTCGGCGAAGCCGTCCTGCGCGACGTCTTCACCGGCGCCACCCGCCACCTGCGCCACCCGGATGTGACAGGGCTGGTCATCCCCATCGGCCACGACCCCCGCACCGAGCTGTTCACCGGCCGGCTCGACCTCGATGGCGAGGGCTACATGAAGGCCGCCCTCCCGACGACCCGTACGAGCCTGCCCGGAGTGTTCGCCACCGGTGACGTCGTCGACCACACCTACCGCCAGGTCATCGCAGCCGCCGGCACCGGCGCGGCCGCGGCCCTGGACGCCGAGCGCTGCCTCGCCGCCCGCGCCGCAGCAGAGACCGACCCGGCGACCGCTGCCGTCCCGGCCTGAGCGGCACCCAGGCGGGGCCGTCCGCGAACTCCGGGCCGCCCGCCACTGTCGTTCTCGCCGCAGCCGTCACCGAAGAGCTGGAGGCGTCCTCGGGGCAGGCAACGTCAGCAGGTTCATCCGGGACCTCGTGGCGCATGGCGGCCGGGCTGCGGCGGAGTGCGGGTCACGCCCGTCATCCCGCGGAGCCCCGGCGGACCCGCGGTCCCCCGTCGCGGTGGGCGGCCCGGCGGCCCGCCGCCCGCCGGGCCGCCCGTCGGGTCCGGAGCAGGTCAGCCGCACTTGCCGGCCGGCTTGGTCCGGGTGACCACATCGCTGACGCCGGTGGTCGCGTCGAGCCACAGCACCTGGGTGCCCGCGGCCGCCGCAGCCGACAGCTGCTCACCCCGGTTGCAGGAGACCCGGCCGCGGCGCGGTGTCCCGTCGTCGACCGCTGCCGGGAACTGCCACAGCTTGGCCAGGTACTCGTTGCGCATCTCGGGGACCGGTGTGCGGGCCTCCATCGTGACCGCCTCACGTGAGGCCGTCAGATCCCGGACGTTCAGGGCCGCGGGGCCGGTCTCCGGGCTGAGGTCCATGACGCCGGAGCCGTCGAGCGCGGCGCGGCGCAGGGCTGTCGTACCGTTCTGGTCGATCTCGTCCAGCAGCCAGTAGACGTGCTCGCCGGTGATCGCCGTCGGGCCCAGACCGGCCCCCGGTGCGGCCTGGTGGACCACCGTGCTCTCGCCGGTCGCGACGTCCACGATCCGGGTCGCGTGCTCGTACGTGCTCCCGGTCACCCGGCGTCGGGTCTGGTAGGCCACCTTGCCGTCGCTCAGGGACGGGAAGAACGCCTGGCTGTAGGTGCCCCCGCCGAGCGACACCCTGTTCGCCGGATCCTTCAGGCTCAGGTACGTCACCCCCCGGCGCCCGCCGTGATTGTGGTGCTCGAACGTCACGACGTCGCCGTCGACGTGCACCGAGGAGCCCACGTTCCGGCCGGACCACAGCTTGCTCACCGGGCCGCCCGCCAGCGGCCGGGCCAGCACCTCCACGGGGCCGGAGCCGTACGCCACCCACACCACGGTCGTGCCGTCCGTCGCCGGATTCACGTGGTAGCGGCCGTCGTTGGGGCTCATCAGCTTCAGCCGGCCCTTGCCGTCGGTGTGTCCGGCCCACACGGAGTACGGCTCGGACCCGTCCTCGTTCGACTGGGAGGCCGCCCACCAGCCGCCGCCCGCGCCCAGACGCGAGTCGTAGGTGTTGACGCGTTCGAGCAGGACGTCGGAGTCGATGCCGAGGGCCAGCTCCCAGTTCGGCACGATGCCATGGGCGTTGAAGGCCCGCCTGACAGCCGTCAGGTCCCGCCCCGCGACGTCCAGGTCCTTGGCCGCCGCGAGCACCGCGGCCCGCCCCTCGGTGAAGCCGTCGAGCGGGGTGAGGTACTCGGTGAGCGCCTTGTAGACGATCCGGTCGGCCAGTTCGGGGCCGAGGTCCTGGCGGACGTCCCACAGCGCACCGGCGAAGATGGTGGAGTTGAGGTGGACGCCGCCGTTGTCGGTGCCGAAGCCCACGCCGAGGAACGACGCGGTGGTGGTCCGCCCGTCGTCGAGGTCGCGGAAGGCGCACTCGCGCGGGGACTTGGTGCGGCACAGCGCCTCGCCCACGAGCCCCGAGTCCGGACTGTCCATGGGGATGCCGAGCACGTCCGTCTCGACGGCGTTGCCGAAGTAGTCCGCGATCGCCTCGTTCAGGGCGCCGGACTGGCCGGCGTAGACGAGGTCGGCGGTGTGCTCGACGACTCCGTGCGTCATCTCGTGGCCGACGACGTCCAGTGCGGCGGCGAGCGGACGGTACTCGGCGTCGCCGGAGCCGTAGACCATCTTGCTGCCGTCCCAGAAGGCGTTGACGTAGGGCTGCCCGTAGTCGGTGACCCCGACGAGGGAATCGACCGTCATGCCCCGCCCGTCCAGGCTGTCCCGGCCGTGCCTGTCCTTGAAGTGGTCGTGGACCCGCCCGGCGGCCCAGTGCGCGTCCACCGCTCCCGCCTCGGTCGCCTCGGCGCCGAAGGCCGGGGTCGGCGAGCCGAACTCCTGAAGCGTCTCGGGCCACGTCCCGGCCCACTGGCTGGCCCACTTGCCGCGCGCGTCCCAGGTGGCGATGACGTTGCCGGTGTCCTCCGGGTGACGGGAGCGGTCGCGCAGCAGGTAGGCGCCGCGCCCTTCGTCGCGGGTGACGTCCAGGGCGACGGTCGTGCCGTCCAGTTTCACGCCCGAGCCGGCCTCGGCGGCGGCTGGGTCGGAGGCGAGGCGGCGTGCGCCCCGCGCGCCGTCGGCCGACCGCATCCCGTCGGCCGCCTTCGGGGCGCCGAACGTCTTGATACCGCTGTACTGGAGGACCGGATAGCCGGCCCGCGCGTCGATGTAGACCTCGCGCAGCACCGGCTCACCGAGGGCCGGGTCGTCGCCGCGGACGGTGACGTGCCGGGTGAGCACGCCCGTACCGCTGGGCAGGACGACCAGGCCGTGGGAGGTACCGGTGAGCGGCGCCGCCGACTCGTCCCGCTCGCCTGCCTCGTACCCGGCGAACCGCTCGCGTCCCAGGTCGTCCAGGACGGCGTCGACCGCCCGCTCCACGGCGAGCGCGTCGCCGACCTCGGCCGCGGTGTCCGTGCGCAGCCCGGTGAAGTACTTGCCGGACGTGCCGGTGACGACCCGTGAGCCGTCCGCCGCCTTCTCCATGCGGACGACGTACTCGCCGCCGAGGACCGGCACGCCCCGATGCCTCTGCCGCAGCCGCACGGTCTCCTGCCCGCCGTCGGCGACGGTCCCGGCGGACTCCAGGTCCCGGCCGGCGTTCGCGATCCGGTACGTGTCGCGCTGTGCGGCGAGGTACGCGCGGGCCGCGCCCGCGGCGTCATCCGCCGCCGGAGCCGGCTCCCGGATGCCCTCCACCAGGGCGGGCGTCTGCGTCCGCTGTCCGGGGACCACCTCTCCCGGACTCGGCGGCGGTGCCGCCTCGGCCGCCGTCGCGGCGGCGGGGACCACCGGGACGACGAGTGCGGCGACGCCGATCAGCGCCGCCGCACCCGATATGCCGGCTCTTCGTGCTCCGGGCCACCCCGCCCGTCTCGCCGAACTCGCTCTGGACCGACTCACAGTTCCCCCCAATTCCCGAAGGTCGAGCCGGCGGAGGCCACCGCCGGGCGGAGCAATGAAACCCACGACGCGCCGAGTCATCAACGGTGCGGGGGTTTCCACGGATCAGTTCCGGCCCCCAGGGGGGTGACGGAAACCTCCCGGAGCGCGTGCGCTCCGAGGACATGCCCGAAGGGACCGAGAGCCATGGGGCGGGGCCTCCTCCCCGTACGACCCGGCGGGTTCGGGGAGGTACTTCTCGTACCTCGCCTTCGAGCTGGGGCTGTAGCGGCCGTCCTGAGGCCACCGAGGGCGGCACCACCCTCCGTGCAGGACGAGCCGGGTGCCGGTGACCTCGACGCGGCGGACTGTCCCTTCGGGAGCCGTCCGCGGAACACAGAGCGTCGCGGAAACGCCGAGCAGCTTCCCGGCGATCGCGACCGCCAAGCCGTGATGGCCACCGGACGCGGCCACGATGTACTGGTCAAACGGCACGAAGAGCATCACGTTGAGGGCGCCGCGCAGTTCGGACGAGCGGCAGCAGGGCCGTCAGCGGACAGGTGACCAGGGGTGGCGTGGACGGAGTGATGAGCTGCGAACCGGCGTAGCGGGCCGCGCCGTCGCTCTGGGGGTCGACTGCGGCGGGGCGCTTCGGGGTGGCTTCACAGACCCCTGAAGTGTCAGTATCCAGACTTCCGTCGCTGCCCCAGGGGTGCGCCGACGCTCTGTGCGCTGTGTCTGAGTGCCTGCACGGCGGCGAGCTTGCGCTCGGCCCACCCTGGCGCCTCGAGGCCGTCGGCCAACTGGCGCGCGATGATCCGCGACGGGCGCAACTCGGCGTCGGCGTTCGGCCAACTCCCCTGTACAGCGGGCCGCTGGCTGGCATGCTCGTTCAGGGGAAGGAGCGCCATGGACCACGAGCAGAACGATTCAGTGCATGAGGTAACCAAACAGCAGCAACCGCAGCAATACCAGGGAGATGGCGCGCCTGCACAAGGGGTGCCCGATGCGTGGGTCGGTATTACGTTAGGAATGACCGCAGCGCCCTTCCTGCAAGCGATCGCCTCCCACTTCGGTGACCGGCTTGCTGGGGCCGTTGATGAGGCGACGCGAAGCGCTGTGCGCCGGTTCCTCCACCGTGAAGCACGCCGGGACAGGCCGGGCGCGAGTGACCTGTCGAGCGTCATTTTGACTGCCGAGAACGGGTGGAGTGTCGCGGTGCCCGTGGATGTGCCGGTCGAAGGGCTGAGGCAACTGGCGGTGCTGCTGGCCGCTGCACCACCGCCCGTATCCAACCCGCTGTATCCCCGCGTGGAGTGGCGAGACACAGCGTGGTGGTTGGTGTGTGTCGATGGGGAGCACGGTGTGGTGTCGTACGCGTGGGACATGGCGGATGGTGGCTGGCTCTCCGGTCCCTAGCCGCCGCCTGTTGAGCAGCGGCATACGCGCCTCCGGCCATTGCCAGCCCGGCATGCAGCTGCACCCTCGACTCAAGCCGTCTCAGCGGTGGCGCGAGCAGTACGCGCGACGGCCCCGGTCGGCGGGAGCGCCCGGCCGTGGCCGTGACGTGTGCGTGGCCACGAAGGGCGGTCGTCTACGTGGCGAAAGCGGTGGGGGCGGGCCGACGTGAAGGGCGGTCGACCGCACCAGTTCGTCGTCCACGTCCGGGACAGCCCGGAGGCGCCGGCCGACGCGAGCGAACTGGACGTGTTCGCCGCCTTGGAAGGCCGGCGGTTCCGGGCGCCGTGGCGTGCTTGGAGTGCGGTATCGACATCGCCCTTGGCCCCCTCACCTAAGCGGTGCTGTTCGGACAACCTGGGCCCGATCTGATCCGCCCGCAACTGCGTGGTTCCGGTGCGGCCGGGCCAGGGCCGACCCGTCAGGGGGTGCCCTCCTGGGTCACGCCGATGTGGGTCCAGTCTCCGAACTGCCCAGCAGGGAAGTCCTTCAGATGCACTGGACCACTCCCCCACCGCCAGGCGGATCGTTCCGATCGCGCCCGACTCGAACCGCATCACGGTGACGCTGGAGCCTGTGCGCTCCTCCCACTGAGCGCGAAGAGCCGGCAGAACGAACACCGAATCCAGGCGCGACAAACTCAACCAGGAGCAGCTGGAGGCACTGCGGGACCTGGACATGGAGTGGGCGTGAGCTCACTCAGCGGGCATTCATTTCGGGCGTCGGTCACGTCCCTTGGGGCGGCGTCGCCGGAGAGTAAGGAGGCAGGCCAGCATTCCGAGGCCCCAGGCGATGAGAAGGGCACCCCACAGCGGCATGGTCACCTCTGGGATGAGGAGGCGGATCTTGACGCTCGTACGGTTCTCGAAAATGAAGACCAGAGCGATCGCGGTGATCAGAACGAACGGCGCGAGCCGGCGGACGCCGGGGCGGGAAAGGAACGGGGTGTGCGCCTTGTGATCTGTGCTGGTCTGAGCCATGGGCTGCCTCTCACTCGTTGTGGCCCCATGTCCAGCGTCCTCTCCCAGCACGAGGCGCGCGACTGATGAGACCGCGGCTGGTGGGCGTGACGGGGCTGGCGCTGGTGCGCATCGCGCGCATTGAGTGCGTGCGCGCCATCGCAGGCCGTCACCGCGCCACACGCACCGCCGCATATCGCGGTGCGCGCCGTCGCCCCTGCCACACCGCGCCAGGCGCCTGTCGCGCGGCCGCGCTTCCTGTCACACCCCCTTGGTCACGGTCTGATCGGCGGCCGGGACGGGCTGTGTCAACGCAAAACGTGCCGGGTGGCGAACCCGGTAAAGAGCGGAATGTGGGCCGAGCCGAACCTGGTCAAGGGGTTGCTGGCCCCTCGCCGCGGTGGGAAACTCCGGGCGCTCCGGTGAGCCGTCTGCCCGCCATCGGCTGTCGGATGGTGGTCATCCGGCGCTGACGTCGCTCGCGGGGAAGCGGCTGATATAGCGGTGGGCCAGGCCGCGAGGGCGTCCTGGTAGTCGTAGCCGATGCTCGCTGTTCCCAGGGATACTCAGCGCGTACCTGTCCGCGGGGCAGCGCTGGCGCGGATGGCGGAGATGACCGTGTGCGCCCAGTCGGTGGGGTCGGGGTTGTCCAGCAGGGCCGCCAGACGGGTGAGGTGCGTGGCGCGTTCGTTCGTTGGCAGGGTCAGCGCGGCACGCAGGGTGTCCACCAGGTCGCGCGGGTGCAGGGGGTCCGTCAACAGGGCTGCGGTGCCCAAGTACTGGGCGATTACCGCGTGGCGGGAGAGGATCAGGACACCGGGGCGGCGAGTGGCGTGGCGGGTGGTGATGTATTCCTGGGCGGTGATGTTCATGCCGTCGGCCAACGAGGCCACCCAGAACACGTCGGCTGCGAGGTAGTGGTCGACGACTTCGGGGAAGTCGAGGTTGCGGGGGATGTAGTCGACAGGCTGCGTCCTTCGTGCCCCATCGGTGGTTGATGCGGGTGATGGCGCGTTCGAGTGCGGTGCGGGTCGTGTCGTAGGCGTGGATGCCGGGTTCGGGCGGGGGGCAGATCAGGCGGTAGCGGACCTGTTGCCGGAGTGCGGGCTCCTCGGTGAGGAGGGTGTCCAGCGCGCGGATCTTGTGGACGGGGGCCTTGGCGTAGTCGAGGCGTTCCACGGAGAGCACCACTTGGGGCCCTTCGTCCTGGGGGTGCGGTAGGGCGGTATCCCGGGCGCGGGCAAGGTGGGCGACGGCGCGGCGGTCGATGCCCAGGGGGTGCACGCCGATGTGCGGGGCGGGCACCGCGGTGCCGGCGAGGAGTCGGCGGAAATTGTCGGCGCAGTCGGGGGTGTGGAAGCCGGCCCAGTCCAGTCGGGCGAGGGAGTTGCGCAGCTGGTCAGCTGCCGGGATGCGCCGGAAGACGTCGGGGTGGGGGAAGGGGGTGTGGTGGAAG
>NZ_MUND01000376.1 GCF_002154375.1 Streptomyces glaucescens
GCGCGCGCGGGCCGCCGTGGCGTCGCTGGTGCCCGGCGCCCCCGCGCCCTGGGTCGCCCAGGTGGCCGCCCACGGCACCCGGATCTTCGCCGACGTCGGCTGGGACGACACCGGCGCCTGGGACCTGGCCGCGCTGCCCGACCTCGCGCACTGCGAGGCGTTCCTGCCCAACGCGGAGGAGGCGATGCGCTACACCGGCACGACCTGCCCGCGCGCCGCCGCGCACGCGCTGACCGCCTTCGTGCCGCTGGCCGTGGTCACCCTCGGCGCGGAGGGCGCGTACGCCGTGGACCGGCGCACCGGGGAGACCGCCGAGGTGCCCGCCATCGAGGTCGAGGCGCTGGACCCGACCGGCGCCGGGGACGTCTTCGTGGCCGGCTTCGTCGCCGGCACCCTCGCCGGCTGGCGGCTCGCCGACCGCCTCGCCTTCGCCGGCCTCACCGCCGCCCTCTCCGTCCAGGAGTTCGGCGGCTCCCTCTCCGCGCCCGGCTGGTCCGAGATCGCCACCTGGTGGCGCAAGGTCCGCTCCCTCGACGGCCAGGACCCGGCCGCCCTGGAGCGGTACGCCTTCCTCGCCGGCCTGCTCCCCGAGGAGTGCGCCCGCCGGTGGCCGCTGCGCCGGGCGGTGCCGACCATCGGGTTCCGGAGACCGGCGTGAGAGCCCGGTCACCTTCCGGTGCCGGGCGGTATGAAAACGAGCTGTCCGGCGATTGCCCCAGAGGACCGTTCGAAAAGCCCTACGGCTAGGTCAGCACGGCGTCGTACCCTTGGAATCGCGAGGCCGCCCTCAGCTACGCGGCCGTGATGAGGAGGAACCGCAGGCCTTAAGCGCCGGCCCATGACTCAGACACCCACAGCTCACACCCCCGCGCAGGGGCAGGCGAGAGCACAGTTCACCGTCCCCGCCCAGCACCCCATGGTGACCGTGCTGGGATCCGGCGACTCCCTCCTGCGCGTGATCGAAAAGGCCTTCCCGGCGGCCGACATCCACGTCCGGGGCAACGAGATCAGCGCGGTCGGCGACGCCCGAGAGGTGGCCCTGATCCAGCGCGTGTTCGACGAGATGATGCTGGTGCTCCGCACCGGGCAGCCGATGACGGAGGACGCAGTGGAACGCTCGATCGCCATGCTCAAGGCGAGCGAGAACGGGGAGAGCGACGGCCTGGAGACCCCGGCCCAGGTGCTGACGCAGAACATCCTGTCCTCGCGCGGCCGTACGATCCGCCCCAAGACGCTCAACCAGAAGCGGTACGTCGACGCGATCGACCAGCACACGATCGTCTTCGGCATCGGCCCGGCCGGTACCGGCAAGACGTACCTGGCGATGGCGAAGGCGGTGCAGGCCCTGCAGTCCAAGCAGGTCAACCGCATCATCCTGACCCGTCCCGCGGTGGAGGCGGGCGAACGCCTGGGCTTCCTCCCGGGCACGCTCTACGAGAAGATCGACCCCTATCTGCGCCCGCTGTACGACGCGCTGCACGACATGCTCGACCCCGACTCGATCCCCCGTCTGATGGCGGCCGGGACGATCGAGGTCGCGCCGCTGGCGTACATGCGCGGCCGTACCCTCAACGACGCCTTCATCATCCTGGACGAGGCCCAGAACACGAGCCCCGAACAGATGAAGATGTTCCTCACCCGTCTCGGCTTCGACTCGAAGATCGTGATCACGGGTGACGTGACCCAGGTCGACCTGCCCGACGGGACCAAGTCCGGTCTCCGTCAGGTCCAGGACATCCTGGAGGGCGTCGAGGACGTCCACTTCTCCCGGCTGTCCTCGCACGACGTCGTCCGGCACAAGCTGGTGGGCCGTATCGTCGACGCGTACGAGAAGTACGACAGCAAGCACGGCACGGAGAACGGCGGGCACAAGAACCGTGGCAAGTCCTCCGCCGCCAAGGGCTCCAAGGGGAAGTAGACCAGCACGACCATGTCGATCGACGTCAACAACGAGTCCGGAACCGAGGTCGACGAGCAGGCGATCCTCGACATCGCCCGCTACGCGCTCGCGAGGATGCGCATCCACCCGCTCTCCGAGCTCTCGGTGATCGTCGTGGACGCCGACGCCATGGAGCAGCTGCACATCCAGTGGATGGACCTGCCGGGGCCCACGGACGTCATGTCCTTCCCGATGGACGAACTGCGTCCGCCGTCGAAGGACGACGAAGAGCCCCCGCAGGGCCTCCTCGGCGACATCGTGCTCTGCCCCGAGGTAGCCGCCAGGCAGGGCGCCGAGGCGCCCACCCAGCACTCCATGGACGAGGAGCTCCAGCTGCTCACCGTCCACGGAGTGCTGCACCTGCTCGGCTACGACCACGAGGAGCCCGACGAGAAGGCCGAGATGTTCGGCCTGCAGGCTGCCATCGTGGACGGCTGGCGTGCGGAGAAGGGCCTGACCGGCCCGTCCCCGGCCCCCACCGTGTCATGAGCCTCGCGCTCGTCTCGGGCGCGATCGCCCTGGTGATCGTGGCCTGGCTCGCCGCCTGCGCGGAGGCGGGCCTGGCCCGCGTCTCCAGCTTCCGCGCCGAGGAAGCCGTACGGTCCGGGCGGCGCGGCAGCGACAAGCTCGCCCAGGTCGCCGCCGACCCCACCCGCTACCTCAATGTGGCGCTGCTGGTCCGCGTCGCCTGCGAGATGGCCGCCGCCGCGCTGATCACCTACGGGTGCCTGCGTGAGTTCGACAGCGTCACCCAGGCCCTCGTCATCGCCGTCGCGGTGATGGTCCTGCTGTCGTACGTCGCCGTCGGGGTCTCGCCGCGCACCATCGGCCGCCAGCACCCCGTGCACACGGCGACCGCGGCGGCGTACGTGCTGCTGCCGCTCGCCCGGGTGATGGGCCCCATCCCGTGGCTGCTGATCCTCATCGGCAACGCGCTCACCCCCGGCAAGGGCTTCCGGCACGGCCCGTTCGCCTCCGAGGCGGAGCTGCGGGCGCTGGTCGACTACGCGGAGCGGGAGTCGCTGATCGAGGACGAGGAACGCCGGATGGTGCACTCGGTCTTCGAGCTGGGCGACACCCTGGTGCGCGAGGTGATGGTGCCGCGCACCGACCTCGTCGTCATCGAGCGCTTCAAGACCATCCGCCAGGCCCTCACCCTCGCCCTGCGCTCCGGCTTCTCCCGGATCCCGGTGACGGGCGAGAGCGAGGACGACATCGTCGGGATCGTCTACCTCAAGGACCTGGCCCGCAAGACGCACATCAGCCGGGACGCGGAGAGCGAGCTGGTGTCCACGGCGATGCGGCCCGCCTTCTTCGTCCCGGACACCAAGAACGCGGGCGACCTCCTGCGGGAGATGCAGAAGGAACGCAACCACGTCGCCGTCGTCATCGACGAGTACGGCGGCACGGCCGGCATCGTCACCATCGAGGACATCCTGGAGGAGATCGTCGGTGAGATCACCGACGAGTACGACCGGGAACTGCCTCCGGTGGAGGAGCTGGGCGAGGAACGCCACCGGGTCACCGCCCGCCTCGACATCACCGACCTCGGCGAGCTGTACGGCCTCGACGAGTACGACGACGAGGACGTGGAGACCGTCGGCGGCCTGCTCGCCAAGGCGCTCGGCCGGGTCCCGATCGCCGGGGCGTCCGCCGTGGTGCCACTGCCCGACGGCCGTGAGCTGCGGCTGACCGCGGAGGCCTCCGCCGGCCGCCGGAACAAGATCGTCACGGTGCTGGTCGAGCCGGTCCCCCCGGCCGAGCAGGCCGAGGAGGAGACGCCGGAGTGACCCCTCAGGAGCTGCGCGCCCTGTGCCTGTCCTTCAACGCGGCCGAGGAGGACTTCCCTTTCAACCCGGAGGCCTCGGTCTTCAAGGTGCACGGCAAGCTCTTCGCGCTCACCGCCCTGGACGCGCGGCCCCTGAAGGTCAACCTCAAGTGCGACCCGGACGACGCCCTCCGGCTGCGCACCGCCCACCCGGGTCTGATCGTCCCCGGCTGGCACATGAACAAGCGCCACTGGAACACGGTCACCGCCGACGGCGAACTCCCGGACCGCCTGGTCCGGGAGCTGGTCGAGGACTCGTACGACCTGGTCGTCGCTGGCCTGCCGCGCGCCGACCGGCTCCGTCTGGACCGTCCCTAGGGGCCGCCGTCAGGGGCCGGGGAGCCGCAGGTCGGTCTGCCAGGCCTCGCCGACCTGGTCGCCCTGCTGCTCGGGGTCGTCGAACGCGTAGACGCCCTCGATCCGCAGCTTCTCGCCGGCCGCCGACGACTGCAGCACATCGCACATGTCGCTCACCGAGGCCACGGGTGTGTCCTTGATGGCGGTGATCACATCGCCCGCGAAGAGGTTGGCCTGCTCGGCGGGCGAGTTGCTCGCGGTGCTGAGCACGAACAGTCCCCGCACGTCCTGCTGGAGCAACTGCTCCTGCACGGCTGCCACATCGCGCTGGTCCTGCGGTTCCTGGAAGAACTCGCTGAGTGCCGGATCCTCCAGGGAATCGACCGCCCAGCCGGGGGAGTTCTTCATGTCGCCCGCGGCCAGCCCGTCGAGGAGCCGCTGGGCATGCTCGCTGGTGATCGAGTAGTACTGCCCCTGTGCCTCGTCGTGACCGAGGCTGTTGACGCCGACCACTCTGCCCTTCGTGTCGAGGAGCGGGCCGCCGGAGTTGCCGGGGTTCAGGGTGGCGGAGTGCTGGATCGTCTCCGGGTAGTGCGGCAGGTAGTAGGGATCCGGGTCGGCCGCGACGTCCGGGGACTGCACCGCGCCGGAGGTGAAGACGGGCTTGGCCGAGACGGGATCGTCCGCAAAGGACTGCGGATAGCCGATGGCGGTCACCGTGTCGGCGGCCTTGACCTCGTCGCTGTCGCCGAACTTCAGCTCCTTGAGGTCCTCGGGCGGGGCGTTGAGCTTCACCACCGCCAGGTCCTCGCAGGGGTCACTGCCGAGCAGCCGGACCGGTACCGGCTCCTCGCCGTCGACCACGGCCTTCAACACGGACTCCCCGTCGACGACATGGGCGTTGGTGATGATGAGCCCCTCGCCGGCGTCGTAGACGAACCCGGTGCCGCTGCCGCCCTCCCCCAGGATGTGCACCGTGGCCGGAGCGGCCTTCTCGAAGAGTTCCTGCGGTGGCGGATCGTCAGCCGGCAGGCCATGGGCGGACGTCGTGCCCAGGGCCAGCAGGAGAACCGAGGCGCACGCCACAGCGGATTTCGCTCGCACACTCATCAGACGCCGTCCTTCGCATGCGCTGCCCATTCCACTGTAGATCCGCCGTCCGGCCCTGTCCTGCGGGAGGCCGTGCGCAGCCCCAGCCCCGTCAGCACCGCCGCCACCAGCACGATCCCCGCGTCCAGCGCGATCACCGTGCGGACGCCGGAGAGCAGGTCGTCCGTGGTCGTGGCGAGCACCCCCAGCAGCGGGATGCCGACCGTGATGCCGACCTGCTGGGTGGAGGTGACCAGCCCGGTGGCCAGGCCCTGTTCGCGGTCGGGGACGCCGGAGGTCACGGTGAGGCCGTAGGAGATGATCGCGCCCAAGTGGCACATGCTGGCCAGGGACACGGCGGCCGTGGCCAGCCACACGGACCAGCCGCCGTCGCCCAGTCCGAGCAGCGCGGCGACCAGCACGCCCTGTCCGGCGAGCGAGACGACCAGGGTGCGGCGGGCGCCGAGGCGGGCGATCACCTTCGGGGTGTACGAGCCCGCCACCACCGACAGCACGCCCTGCACACCGAAGACCAGCCCGGTCTCGAAGGCGGACAGCCGCAGGACCTCCTGGAGGTACAGGGTCAGTACGAAGACGACCGTCGACATCATGGAGAAGGTGACCAGGCCGCCCAGGTTCCCCCAGGCGACGGTGCGGCGGCGCAGCATGGGCAGGGAGACCAGCGGCGCGTCGGCGCGGGACTCGACGACCACGAACGCGGTGAGCAGGACCAGTCCCGTGACCAGGCTCGCCAGCACGTCCGCGCCGCCGAAGCCGTGCTCGGCGGCCGTCGTCAGGGCGTAGATCAGGGCGAGCAGACCGCCGGTGACGGTGACCGCGCCGGGCACGTCGAGGCGGGTCCGCTCCGGGGTGCGCGACTCCGGCAGCAGGGCGGGTGCCAGCGGCAGGACGACGAGGGCGCACAGGGCGAGCAGGCCCATCGTGGAGCGCCAGCCGAGCAGATCGGTCAGCACGCCGCCCGCCACCATGCCGACGGTGAAGCCCAGCGACATCAGGGTGCCGGAGATGCCGAGGGCGCGGTCGCGGGCCGGGCCCTCCGCGAAGGTGGTCGTCAGCAGGGACATGCCGGTCGGCACGATCACCGCCGCGCCCAGCCCCTGCAGCGCCCGCCCGGCCAGGAAGGACGCCGGGTCCCAGGCGACGGTGGCGAGCAGGGAGGCCGCGGCGAACACGGCGAGGCCGGTGAGGAACAGCTTCCTGCGGCCGTACAGGTCGCCGATCCGGCCGAACAGCAGCAGGAAACCGCCGGACGGCAGCGCGAACGCGGTCACCGCCCACTGCAGCGCGGACGGGCTCATGCCCAGATCGGCGCCGAGCACCGGCAGGGCCACGTTCAGCACGGAGAAGTCGAGCGCGACCATGAACTGGGCCGCGCAGAGCACGAAGAGGATGAGCTTGTCGCGCGTCGACAGCCGGGGGCGGCCGGGCGCGCGGTCAGCGGGCGGGGTGGTGGACGGACCGGGGGACGGTGTGGTGTCGATCGCCATGGGCATGAGCCTGCGGTGATCGGAATACCGCTGGGGAGTCGGTGCTTATGGTGGTGGTGGCACCACCAGCCGACGGCCAGGGGGACGAGGGGGATTCGTACGTGTCGGTGGACGCGTTGAACAGACATCGGCGGCGTGAGCTGCGGGAGTTCCTGATGAGCCGTCGGGCCCGGGTGACCCCGGCCGAGGCGGGCCTGCCGGACGGCGGCGCGCGACGCCGTACGCCCGGACTGCGGCGCGAGGAGGTCGCCGTGCTCGCCGGCGTGGGCGCGTCCTGGTACCAGTGGCTGGAGCAGGGCCGGGACATCTCCGTCTCGCCGCAGGTCCTCGACGCGGTCGCCCGGGTGCTGCGGCTGAGCAACGCCGAACGCCGGCACCTCTACGTCCTCGCCGGACTCAACCCGCCCGCGCCCGAAGTGGCCCCGGAGAGGCGGAACCGGTGCGACGGGCTGCGGCGGCTGATCGACACCTGGATGCCCTATCCGGCGCACATCATGGACATGTACTACAACTGCGTGATGTACAACGACGCCGCCGCCACGGTGCTCGGCATGCGCCCCGGCCAGACGCAGAACTGTGTCGTCGACTTCTTCACCGACCCCCTGTACCGCTCCCGGGCCAGGGACTGGGAGCGCAACGCGCGCACGGTCGTCGCCCAGTTCCGGGCCGCGTGCTCGGCCTGCCCCGACGACGAGGGGTTCCAGGAGGTGCTGGCGCGGGTGAAGGAGTCCAGCCCCGAGTTCACCCGGCTGTGGGAGGAGCGGGACATCGAGGACGCCGGGCAGATCCGCAAGGAGCTGGACCACCCGGTGGTCGGTCTGCTGGTCGTGGAGTCCACGGCGATGAAGGTCCCGGCCCGGCCCGATCTGACCATCGTGCTGCACACCCCGCTGGACGAGGCGAACACCGCCGCCAAGCTGGAGTGGCTGGCCTCGCCGGAGGGCCGGCGGGGGGCGATGTACCCCGTGGCGGGCTGACCGTCGTGCGGATACGTATCCTCAAGCCATGACCGACACCAGCGCGCTCGACCCCGAGGACCGCAAGATCGTCACCCTGGCCCGTTCCGCGCGGGCCCGCAACGGTGTGCCCGAGGGGGCCGCCGTACGGGACGAGACGGGGCGCACGTATGCCGCCGGGACCGTGGACCTGGACTCGCTGAAGCTGAGCGCCCTGCAGACCGCGGTGGCGATGGCGGTGGCGTCCGGGGCCAAGTCGCTTGAGGCCGCGGCCGTCGTGACGGAGGCGGAGTCGGCGTCCGACGCGGACCGGGCGGCCGTGCGGGACCTGGGCGGCCCGGAGACTTTGGTGCTGGTCGCGGGCCCGGACGGGACGGTCCGGGAGACGGTGACGGCCGGCTGAGCAACCGGACGCGGTGACATCCCGGACGGCGTGGCGGAACCGGCGTGGCACTGTGGCCGGGGCGCTCACGGCGACCGCGCCGGCCCCCGCCCCGTCCCCGCCTGCGGAGTCGGGGCACCCTCACCGCCATCCAGGATCACCGGCAGGGCCGCCTCCGGCGACCGGCTGGAGGCGCACGCCGGCGAGCTGCGGACGTCGTGCCCGGCACGGGCCGTGATCACCGGCAGGGCGACCGGACCGGGGACCCGGGCCCGTTCGTGCTCCGGTGAGGCCCGGCGGGCGCTACAGCGCGTCCGGCCCGCGCTCGCCCGTGCGCACCCGGACGACGGTCTCCACCGGCAGCGCCCAGACCTTGCCGTCGCCGATCTTCCCGGTGTGGGCGGCCTTCACGATCGCGTCGATGACGGTGTCGCGGTCGGCGTCCTCCACGACCACCTCGATACGGACCTTCGGCACCAGGTCGACCTGGTACTCGGCGCCCCGGTACACCTCGGTGTGACCGCGCTGACGGCCGTAGCCGCTGGCCTCGCTCACGGTCATCCCGTGCACACCCAGCTCCTGGAGAGCGGTCTTGACCTCGTCGAGGCGGTACGGCTTGACGATCGCGGTGATGAGCTTCATGCCTGCGGCTTGACCTTCTGCGCAAGGGAGACGGGGGAGGCGGTGACCGGGCCGCCGTGGCCGCCCGGGACCCCGTGATCGTAGGCGGTCTCGGCGTGCACCGTAAGGTCCAGGCCGGTGTGCTCCTGCTCCTCGCTCGCGCGGAAGCCCAGCGTCCTGTCGATGAGCTTCCCGATGCCGTACGTCACCAGGAAGGCGTACGCACCCACCGCGACCACGGCCACCAGCTGCCGGCCGAGCTGCCCGAGTCCGCCGCCGTACAGCAGGCCCTCGGCGCCGCCGGTCATCGACTCCACCGCGAAGACACCGATCAGCAGGGTGCCGATGACGCCGCCGACCAGGTGGACGCCGACGACGTCCAGGGAGTCGTCGTAGTTCAGCCGGAACTTCCAGCCCACCGCGTACGAGCAGACGACACCGGCGGCCAGCCCCACGACCAGCGCGCCGAGCAGGGACACCGAGCCGCAGGACGGCGTGATCGCCACCAGGCCCGCCACCGCGCCGGAGGCCGCGCCCAGCGTCGTCGCGTGGCCGTCCCGCTTCTGCTCGACGAACAGCCAGCCCAGCAGGCCCGTGCAGCCGGCGGCGAGGGTGTTGAGGAACGCGGCGGCGGCCAGGCCGTTCGCGCCGAGCGCCGAGCCCGCGTTGAAGCCGAACCAGCCGAACCACAGCAGACCGGCGCCGAGCATCACCATGGGCAGGTTGTGCGGGCGCATCGCGTCCTTCTTGAAGCCCAGCCGCGGGCCGAGGACCAGGCACAGGGCCAGTCCGGAGGCGCCGGAGGTGATCTCGACGGGCAGACCGCCCGCGAAGTCGAGCGCGCCGAGCCGGTCGAGGATCCAGCCGCCGGGGCCCCAGGTCCAGTGGGCGACGGGAACGTATACGAGCAGCGTCCAGACGGGCACGAACACCAGCCACGCCCCGAACTTCGCCCGGTCGGCGATCGCGCCGCTGACCAGGGCCGCGGTGATGACCGCGAAGGTGAGCTGGAAGGTGGCGAAGAGCAGGGTGGGGACCGTGCCCTGCACGCTGTCCGGGCCCAGGCCCGCCATGCCGAGGTGGTCGAGGGATCCGATCAGCCCGCCCGCGGTGTCCTCGCCGAACACGAGGGAGTAGCCGGCCGCCAGCCAGACCACGGTGACCAGGGCGATCGAGACGAAGCTCATCATCAGCATGTTGAGGACGCTCTTCGTGCGGACCATGCCGCCGTAGAAGAGGGCAAGGCCCGGGGTCATCAGCAGGACGAGGGCGGTGGCGGCGAGCAGCCAGGCGGTGTCGCCGGTGTCGACGCGGGGTGCGGCGAGGGTCACGGTCGTCACGTGGTCTCCAACGGATGCGGGTTGCGTCAGAGGTTCACCGGTGTGCGTTTCCGGTCGCGCACGGCTGTGTTTCCGTGACGTTTCGTTGCGTGAGGGTTTCGGGAAGCTCACGCGGAGGGGACGGCGCGGACGGTTGTGCGGCGGGGCCTCGGCGATCAGGGACAATGGGCGCCATGAGCGTTCGCAGCCAGTCATCCGAACAGCCGGCCGAGGAACTCCACCGGGCCGGTTTCGCGTGCTTCGTGGGTCGGCCCAACGCGGGCAAGTCCACCCTCACGAACGCTCTGGTCGGGCAGAAGGTGGCGATCACCGCCGACCAGCCGCAGACCACCCGGCACACCGTGCGGGGCATCGTGCACCGCCCGGACGCCCAGCTGATCCTGGTGGACACCCCCGGCCTGCACAAGCCGCGCACCCTGCTGGGCGAGCGGCTGAACGACGTCGTGCGGACCACCTGGGCCGAGGTCGACGTCATCGGCTTCTGCCTGCCGGCCAACGAGAAGATCGGCCCCGGTGACCGCTTCATCGCCAAGGAGCTGGCGGGGATCAAGAAGTCCCCGAAGGTCGCCATCGTCACGAAGACGGACCTCGTCGACTCCAAGTCCCTCGCCGAGCAGCTGATCGCGGTCGACCAGCTGGGCAAGGAGCTGGGCATCGAGTGGGCGCAGATCGTCCCGGTGTCGGCCACCGCGAACAAGCAGGTCGACCTGCTGGCCGATCTCCTGATCCCGCTGCTGCCCGAGGGCCCGGCGCTCTACCCCGAGGGCGACCTCACCGACGAGCCCGAGCAGGTCATGATCGCGGAACTGATCCGCGAGGCGGCCCTGGAGGGCGTCCGGGACGAGCTGCCGCACTCGATCGCGGTGGTCGTCGAGGAGATGCTGCCCCGCCAGGACCGCCCCGCCGACAAGCCCCTGCTGGACATCCACGCCAACGTCTACATCGAGCGCCCCAGCCAGAAGGGCATCATCATCGGCCCCAAGGGCAAGCGCCTGAAGGAGGTCGGCATCAAGTCCCGCAAGCAGATCGAGGCCCTGCTCGGCACGCCGGTCTTCCTCGACCTCCACGTCAAGGTCGCGAAGGACTGGCAGCGCGACCCGAAGCAGCTGCGGAAGCTGGGCTTCTGAGCCGTCGGCGACCGCCCGGACGGCGCCTCACGGACCCAGGTCGAACTCCGAGCTGGGATGCACCTTGAGGGGGACTCCCAGGCCGGCCACCCGCGCGCCCAGGTCGGCCGGCCCTTCGGCCTGCACCACCATTTCCCCGTCGCCCAGCGGCACCGGGTCGACATCGAGCAGGGTGGCGCCGACGGCGGACAGTCTGGCCGCCAGCTCGCCCAGGTCGATGCCGGCCGGCACGGTCAGGAGCCACTTCATCCACGCCCTCCCGGGTCGCTGGGCCACGGTGTGCCGAGCCGGTGCGCTCAGGCCTTCCGCAGCAGGAACGAATACGATGCCGCGGCGTTCACGATGCCCCGCCCGTAGCCGGCGTCCCAGACCTTGCCCGTCGGGTTGACCAGGCCGGCCAGCAGAGCCTCCCGCAGCCCCTCGGGGGTCAGCTCGGGGAACGCGGACAGCAGCAGCGCCGCGACGCCTGCCGCGACCGGTGTCGCCGCCGACGTCCCGTTGTCGAAGGGGGACCTCGGGGGCAGCGGCACTCCGCCGGGGCGGCCCGGGCCGAAGTTCCCGAAGAAGTGCGTGTACGCGGCGAAGTCAGGCTTCTTCTCGTCGAACATGCCGGGCCCCTGCGAGGAGTAACCGACGCGCTCGCCGCGGCTGTTGACCGCCGCGACCGTGATGACCTCCGTGAGGCTGTTGGAGGCGTGGACGGAGCGCCCGGGACCGATGCCGCTGCGGCGGCAGTCACCGCTCGGGCACTGCACACCGCAGTTGCCGGCCGCGAAGAACGCCGCCGCGCCCGAGGTCACGACCTCGCGCACCTTGCGGTGCAGTGGGTGGTCGAGGTCCCAGATCTCGTGCCCGGGGGCCTGGTCACGGCGCGGGACGCCGACGAACCCGTAGCTGTTGTTGGTCAGGTGCGGCGTGCCGTCGAGCCTGCGGTGCTCCAGAACCGCCTGGAACATCGTCAGCGCCCCGCCGGAGTCGGGCCGCCCCAGGAAGGGGTAGTCGTACAGCCGTGCGGCGGGTGCGGCGACGAGGATGTCGGCGGCGCACATCGAGCCGTGGCTGGTGATCGGCGCGGCCCCCGGCTGGAGGTCGGCTCCGGGCTGGGCGAAGCCGCCGGCGACCGGGTAGACCTGCCCGTTCACGCCCTCGTCGAGGACGCCGACGACGATGTTCTGCCCACGGAAGCCGTCCTGCCACGGCCGGGTGACGCCCAGCAGGGCCCGGACGGCGTCGATGGTGACCCCGGCGCGGAACGGGCGGCAGTCGAGGCCGGTGACCGAGCGGGCGAGGTCGAACGCGTGCGCCTGGACGTCCGCGCCCGGCTCGCCCGGCCCCGGCTCCTCCTTCTCGTACAGGTGGAGCGGGGAGCTGGGCCACACGACGACACCGTCGCGCTCCCGCAGCTCCACCAGCTTGGTGGGGGAAACCTCCACGGGCAGGACCATCGAGGTCGGCGCCATGTCGGCGTTGGTCTCCGGAACCGCGAACTCCACCAGAGCGCGCAGCGGCCCCTGGGTCCCGCCCTCTCCTTCCCGGGGCGCGCTGAACATGGGAACGGGCACGAAGCTCTCGCCCGGCTCGACGCCGAGCCCGGCCACCAGATCGAGGCCGGGCAGCCCCTGGTCGAACGCCGACGTCTCGGAGGCCGCGGCCTCCCGGAAGGCGCCGAAGCCGTCGCGTTCCGCGGCCGGCGGCGGTTCGATCTCGAGCAACACTTTGATCTTGGCCATGAGTCGGCCTTCCTCTCGACCCGCCGGCAGCCGTGACAGGGCCTCTCGCGCCGGTGAGTCGGACGTTCTGCCAGCCCCCCTGGGTGTCCCGGCCGATGCGGGCCGGGCCCGCTCGTGCATCGCTCCTCAGGTCGGCAGCTACCACAAACCTATGATTCCCGCCCATCGGGTGCAACTCGGGTGAAGTGGTTGACAGTTGCACGGCGTGGTCCCGCCGGACCGCACCCGTCACCGCTGCGCCCGCAGCACCTCCCGGAACCAGCGGTACGACGCCTTCGGGGTGCGGGCCAGGGTCGCGTGGTCCACGTGGACGAGGCCGAAGCGGCGGGCGTATCCCTCCGCCCACTCGAAGTTGTCCAGCAGGGACCACACGAAGTAGCCGCGCACCTCCACGCCCGCCGTCATCGCGTCGTGCAGGGCCCGGATGTGGCCGTCGAGGTAGGTGATGCGGTCCTGGTCGTCGAGGCCGTCGTACGAGCAGCCGTTCTCGGTGATGATCACCGGTGGCAGCCGGTCGCCGTAGCGGTCGCGGAAGCCGGTCAGCAGTTCGGTCAGGCCCTCCGGGACCACCGGCCAGCCGAAGTCCGTCCGGGGCCGGTCCTCGATCTGGCGGACCGAGAAGGGGAGTTCGGCGGGCATCCGGACGCCGCCGATGTCGGTCCCGGTCTCCTGCGGGGCACCCACCCTCGTCGGCGCGTAGTAGTTGACGCCGTACCAGTCGACCGGCTCGGCGATCACCTTCAGGTCGGCCGCCACGTCGCCCGGCATCAGCTCGCCCAGTCCCGCCGGGTACGCGCCGAGCAGGACCGGCTCCGCGAACAGACGGTTCAGCAGGATGTCGTAGAAGTCCGCCGCGGCCACGTCCGCGGGGTCCTCGGACGCGGGCCAGGTGGGACCGTGCGAGTTGGCGATCCCGATGTCACCGGCACCGGCCGCGCGCAGCGCGCCGACCGCGAGCCCGTGGGCGAGCAACTGGTGGTGGGCGGCCGGCAGCGCGTCGAACAGCAGCCGCTTGCCCGGCGCGTGGACGCCGAGGGCGTGGCCCAGCAGGGTGTGCTCGGCGGGTTCGTTGAGGGTGATCCATGTGCTGACCCGGTCACCGAGCCGCTCGGCGACGACGCCGGCGTGGTCGGCGAAGCGGGCGGCCGTGTCCCGCTCCAGCCAGTCCAGGCCGAGCGGCAGGTCCCAGTGGAAGAGGGTGGGGACCGGGCGGACGCCCGCCGCGCACAAGTCGTCGACGAGTCGGTCGTAGAAGTCCAGGCCGCGCGGGGACCGCACCCGTGGCCAGGAGACCGAGAAGCGGTACGCGTCCACGCCGAGGCCGGCGAGGAGGGCGACGTCCTCGCGGTGGCGGTGGTAGTGGTCGCAGGCCACCGCCGCCGTCGAGCCGTCCTTCACCCGCCCCGGCTCGGCGGTGAACGCGTCCCAAACGGACGGCTCGCGCTCGTCGGCCGCCCCCTCGATCTGGTGGGCCGAGGTCGACACGCCCCACAGGAAACCGGCGGGGAAACGGGGTATCGGGGCCGTCGTCATGGTCACGCGCCCTCCTTCAGGACGCGCGTGACCAGCGCCCGCAGGTCGTCCGGCAGCCGGGGGTCGCTCGCGTGGACCGTCCGGCCGTCCACGGTGATCTCGTAGCCGAAGCCGTCCGGCACACCCGCCGGGCGGGTGGCCTGCCCGGCGGCCAGCGCCCGCTCGGCCAGGGCCTGCCACTCGTCGGCGTCGGGGCGGCCCGCGGTGTCGATCTCGGCGTACCGCTCGATCCCCGCGAAACCGCCCGTGCGCCTCACCTGAATTCGCATGGATCCCTGTCTAGTACGTCAACCGACGGAAGTCACCGGGTGCGCACCCCCACCTGCCCCCAGGCCTTGCGCACGGCCTCGTGCTCGTCGCCGCCGTCGCCGTAGCGCTCCCGCGCGGCCTTGACGGTGAGGGTGGCGAAGTCCCTGAACAGGGCCCGCTCGGACAGCTCGCCGCCGGTCAGCACGTCGTACCAGATCTGGCCGGCCTTCTCCCAGGCGTGGCCGCCGAGGGCGGTGGCCGCCAGGTAGAACGCGTGGTTGGGGATGCCCGAGTTGATGTGCACACCGCCGTTGTCACGGCCGGTGCGGACGTAGTCCTCCATCGTCGCGGGCTGGGGGTCCTTGCCGAGGACGTCGTCGTCGTACGCGGTGCCCGGTGCCTTCATCGAGCGCAGCGCCACCCCGGTGACGCCCGGCGCGAGCAGGCCCGCGCCGATCAGCCAGTCGGCCTCGGACGCGGTCTGGCCGAGCGTGTACTGCTTGATCAGTGAGCCGAACACGTCGGACATCGACTCGTTCAGGGCGCCCGGCTGGCCGTAGTAGGTGAGGTTCGCCGTGTACTGGGTGACGCCGTGGGTGAGTTCGTGGCCGATGACGTCGACCGGGAGGGTGAAGTCGAGGAAGACCTCGCCGTCGCCGTCGCCGAACACCATCTGCTCGCCGTTCCAGAAGGCGTTGCCGTAGTTCTCGTCGTAGTGGACGGTGGCGTCCAGGGGCAGGCCGTCGCCGTCGATCGAGCGGCGGCCGTAGGCCTTGAGAAACAGTTCGAAGGTGGCGCCGAGTCCGGCGTAGGCGCGGTTGACCGTGGCGTCCCGGCCCGGCTCGTCGCCCTCGCCGCGGACCTTGGTGCCGGGCAGCTCGGTGCGGTTCCCGGCGTCGTAGATCGTGCGCAGCGGCCGGTCCGAGGGGGCCCTGACGGCGGGGGCGGCGGCCAGGCGGAACTCGGAGGTCACCCGGCGTCGCCCGCGCAGTTCGCTGTCGCGGACCAGGGTGCGGCGGGCCGGTCCGGAGACGGCCGGGTCGTCGGAGCGGGCCAGCTTGTCGAGGAGGTGCGGCGGTACGACGGTGCAGAAGACGGGCTCGTGGCCCCCGTGGGTGGTCATGTCCGGCACCATCGCACCATGTAACGGAGCTGTCACGCGGTGCAACCATGATGGGCGAAATGTGCAGCCAACGGCCTCTCGTCGCGCGCGTCGAGTGGTATGGCGCACGTTTCGCCCCCTTTGTTCCGGCGGTCCCGCATACTGATACGGACCCCCGCGTCCGGGGCGGCTCGGCTAGCATGCTGCGCATCATGCGTTTCGGGCTGCTTCTTCTTAGCTGCCGCGGCGAGGGCCTGTAGTCCAGGTCGACTCCCTCCCCGCGGAGCTTGGCGTTGCCGTCGGCCGTCCTTTCCGGACATCCCAAGGAGCCCCCGCATCATGGCCAACCGCCAGCAGCCCAGTTCCATGCCGATCCACAAGTACGGCCGCTACGAGCAGGTCGACATCCCGGACCGCACCTGGCCCGCCCAGCGGATCACCAAGGCCCCCCGATGGCTCTCCACCGACCTGCGTGACGGCAACCAGGCCCTGATCGACCCCATGTCCCCGGCGCGCAAGCGGGCCATGTTCGATCTGCTGGTCAAGATGGGCTACAAGGAGATCGAGATCGGCTTCCCGGCCTCTGGCCAGACCGACTTCGACTTCGTGCGCTCGATCGTCGAGGAGGAGGGCGCGATCCCCGAGGACGTGACCATCTCCGTCCTCACCCAGGCCCGCGAGGACCTGATCGAGCGGACCGTGGAGTCCCTCAAGGGCGCCCGGCGCGCGACCGTCCACCTGTACAACGCCACCGCCCCGGTCTTCCGCCGGGTCGTCTTCCGCGGGTCCAGGGACGACATCAGGCAGATCGCCGTGGACGGTACGCGGCTGGTCGTGGAGTACGCCGAGAAGCTGCTGGGCCCGGAGACCGAGTTCGGGTTCCAGTACAGCCCGGAGATCTTCACCGACACCGAGCTGGACTTCGCGCTGGAGGTCTGCGAGGGCGTCATGGACGTCTGGCAGCCCGGCCCGGACCGCGAGATCATCCTGAACCTGCCGGCCACCGTCGAGCGCTCCACCCCGTCCACCCACGCGGACCGCTTCGAGTGGATGCACCGGAACCTGTCGCGCCGTGAGTACGTCTGTCTGTCCGTGCACCCGCACAACGACCGCGGCACCGCCGTCGCCGCCGCCGAACTGGCGCTGATGGCCGGCGCCGACCGCGTCGAGGGCTGCCTGTTCGGGCAGGGAGAGCGCACCGGCAACGTCGACCTGGTCACCCTGGGCATGAACCTGTTCTCGCAGGGCGTCGACCCGCAGATCGACTTCTCCGACATCGACGAGATCCGTCGTACGTGGGAGTACTGCAACCAGATGGAGGTCCACCCGCGCCACCCGTACGTGGGCGACCTGGTCTACACGTCCTTCTCCGGCTCCCACCAGGACGCCATCAAGAAGGGCTTCGACGCGATGGAGGCCGACGCGAAGGCCAAGGGCGTCACCGTCGACGACATCGAGTGGGCCGTGCCGTACCTGCCGATCGACCCGAAGGACGTCGGCCGCTCCTACGAGGCGGTCATCCGCGTCAACTCGCAGTCCGGCAAGGGCGGCATCGCGTACGTCCTGAAGAACGACCACAAGCTGGACCTGCCGCGCCGGATGCAGATCGAGTTCTCCAAGATCATCCAGGCGAAGACCGACGCCGAGGGCGGCGAGGTCACGCCGAAGGACATCTGGGCGACCTTCGAGGACGAGTACCTGCCGAACCCGGAGAACCCGTGGGGTCGGATTCAGGTCAAGAACGGCCAGTCCACCACCGACCGCGACGGCGTGGACACGCTCACCGTGGAGGCCACCGTCGACGGTGCGGACACCGTGCTGTCCGGCCAGGGCAACGGTCCGATCTCAGCCTTCTTCGACGCGCTGCAGTCCATCGGGATCGACGTACGGCTGCTGGACTACCAGGAGCACACGATGAGCGAGGGCGCGTCCGCGCAGGCCGCCTCGTACATCGAATGCGCGATCGACGGCAAGGTGCTGTGGGGCATCGGCATCGACGCCAACACCACCCGCGCCTCCCTGAAGGCGGTCGTCTCGGCCGTCAACCGGGCCGCGCGCTGAACCGTCCCCACCGGGGGTTTGAGGGGTCCCGTCCGCGGTTTTCCGGTGATCACCGGCGGGCGGGGCCCCGTCGTTTACCGGCCACTCACCCGTTCAGGTCACGGAGAGGTCTCGTCCGGGGTGCTGACTAGGGCTCATCTATGTGGCTAACATCACGCCAGCGCGGCGATGTTGCCGCGGGGTTACGGAGGTGCGACGTGCTGCCAGGACGGGGACGAGACGGCCGTGTCACCGGCCTTTCGCGCATGCTGGGCACCCGTACCGCGTGGACGCCCGTAGGCGACGGGGAGTTCTTCTGCCCCGGCTGCGGCGGCGACCGCAACTACCAGCGGCTCACCGGACGCCGCCGGTTCACCCTGCTGGGCCTGCCGGTGCTGCCACGCGGCGCGAGCGGGCCGGTCGTCGAGTGCGCGGCCTGCCGCCGCCACTACGGCACCGAGGTCCTCGACCACCCCACCACCACCCGCTTCTCCGCGATGCTCCGCGACGCCGTGCACACCGTCGCCCTCGCCGTGCTCGCCGCGGGCGGCGCCGGATCCCGTACGGCGCTGGAGACGGCCGCCCAGGCCGTGCGCGCGGCCGGCTTCGACGACTGCACCGAGGAGCAGCTGGCCGCCCTCGTCGAGGCGCTGGAGGCGGACACCGGCCGGATCACCGGCGAGCCCTGCGGCCCCGGGCTGGCCATAGAGCTGCACGAGGCACTGGACCCGCTGGCCCCCCATCTCGCCGCCGCCGGACGCGAATCGATCCTGCTCCAGGGCGCCCGGATCGCCCTCGCGGACGGGCCGTACACCACCGCCGAACGCGAGGCGCTCGCCACGGTGGGTGCCGCGCTCACCATCACCGCCGACGAGGTGAACCGCCTGCTCGTGGCGGCACGCACGCCGTCCTGAGTACTCCCCGGGGAGTAGCACGGCCGCCGGGCCACCCCGCGCGGTAGCCCGGAACTCGCCCTCCGGCGCGACGCGCAGGCCCTCCCGCGCCGGAAGTCTGGAACCGCAACCAGACATCCGCTTCGGAGGGAGGGCCCGCTCATGGGGGCCGGACAGACGACAGGCAGACGGCGGGCCGTGCCGTGGGTGATGCTCGCGCTGTGGATCGGCGTGCTGGCGATCGCCTCGCCGTTCGCGGCGAAACTCGCCGACGTGCAGCGCGACCGGGTCACCGACTATCTGCCCGCTGGCGCCGACTCCACCCAGGTCGCCGAGATCCAGGCCCGGATGCCCGGCGGCGAGACCACCGAACTGGTGCTCGTCTACCACCGCGACGGCGGGCTGACCGCCGCCGACCGGGCGACCGCCGACCGGCAGGTGCGGCGGATCGCCGGCGAGCACGAGCTCACCGGCACCCCGCAGGGCGTGCCCTCCCGGGACGGCACCACCCTCATGTACCCGGTCACCAGCAACGAACCCGGTGACGACGAGGACCTGCGCACCGAGTTCGTCGACGACATCCGCGAGACCGCCCGCTCGACCGGCGGCCTCACCGTCCAGGTCGGCGGCCCGGGCGCGGTCAGCGCCGACTCCGCCAAGGTGTACGACTCCCTCGACGGCCCCCTGCTCTACACCACCGTCGCCGTCGTCGCCGTCCTGCTGATCCTCATCTACCGCAGCCCCGTGCTGTGGCTGGTCCCGCTCGCCGTCGCCGGCATCGCCGACTACCTGTCCATGGGCGTCGCCTACGGCCTCAACCAGGCCTTCGGCACCACCGTCTCCGGCGCGAGCACCGGCATCATGACCATCCTCGTCTTCGGCGCCGGCACCGACTACGCCCTGCTCATCGTCGCCCGCTACCGCGAGGAACTACGGCGGATCGAGCGGCCGTACGACGCCATGCGCGCCGCGCTGCGCGGCTGCGGGCCCGCCGTGCTCGCCTCCTCCGGGACGGTCGCCGCCGGACTGCTGTGCCTGCTCGCCGCCGACCTCAACTCCAACCGGGGCATGGGCCCGCTCGGCACCGTCGGCGTGCTGTGCGCGCTGGCCGCCATGCTGACCCTGCTGCCGGCGATCCTCGTCCTGCTCGGCCGCCGGGTGTTCTGGCCGATCGTCCCGGCCTACGGCAGCACCCCCAAGGAGCGCCGCTCGCTCTTCTCCGCGATGGGCAGCTCCGCCGGACGCCGCCCCGTGACCGTCCTCGTCACGGGCGCCGTCGCCCTCGGGGCGCTCGCCCTCGGCGCCCTGAACCTGCCCGGCGACCTCAAGCAGGAGGACTCCTTCGTCGACCGCCCGGAGTCCGTCACCGCCATGCTGACCCTGGCCGACGCCTACCCCGAACGCTCCAGCCAGCCCATCACCGTCATGACCCCGGCCGGCCGCGCCGACGCCACTCTCCAGGCCGCCACCGCCACCGAGGGGGTCGAGTCCGCCCGGATCGGCCGCACCGGAGACGGCTGGACCGAGGTGTCCGTGACCGCCTCCGCCCCGCCGCAGACGGACGCCGAGACCCGCACCATCGAGCGCCTGCGCGACACGCTGGACGGCTCCTACGTCGGCGGACCCAGCGCCCAGCAGATCGACCTGGAGAAGACCAACGCCCGTGACCAGAAGGTCGTCGTACCGCTCGTCCTCCTCTCCGTCCTGCTCATCCTGGTCGCCCTGCTGCGCTCCCTGGTCGCCCCGCTGATGCTGGTGGCCGCCGTGGTCGCGGTCTGGGGCGCATCCCTCGGCATCGGCGGGCTGGTGTTCGGGCCGCTGTTCGGCTTCGAAGGCACCGACCCCGCCCTCGGCCTGCTGTCCTTCGTGTTCCTCGTCGCCCTCGGCGTCGACTACGGCATCTTCCTCATGCACCGCATGCGCGAGGAGTCCCTGGGCGGCGCGGAACCCGCCGCGGCGGCGCTCACCGCCCTGCGCACCACCGGCGGCGTCATCGCCTCCGCGGGCCTCGTCCTCGCCGCCACCTTCGCGGTGCTGATGAACATGGGCCTCGTCTCGCTGGTCCAGCTCGGCTTCGTCATCGCGGTCGGCGTGCTCCTCGACACCTTCCTCGTCCGCACCTACCTGGTCACCAGCGCCAGCGTCGCCCTCGGCCGGAAGGTGTGGTGGCCCGGCCGGATGGCGCAGGCCCCGCAGCCCGCACCGCTGGTCCGGGAGCCGGAGCGCGTCTGACGCCGCCACGGCCCCGGGTGATCCCGAGGACGCCCCTCCCCTCCCGGAGGGGCGTCCTCCTCACGGAGGATGAGCCCGTGCCCGAAGCTGCCCGCAAACCCCGCATAGGTGAACGGATCATGGCGGCGGTCAACCGCGATCCGCGCACCGCCCCGCACGCCACCCGCAACGACATCCTGCTCGCCCTCGCGGTCACCGCCCACGCCGTCGTCGCCGCCCTCGTCACCGACCCGGCCCGGCGACCGGACGCGTTCGGCTGGTCGCTGCTACTCGCCGCGCAGGTGCCGATCGTGTGGCGGCGGCGCCACGCGGTGCCGGTGCTGGCCGCGGAAGCCGCCCTGCTGCTGCCGTACCACGCCCTCGACAACAACCACACCGCCCCCCTCGCGGTCTCGGTCGTCGCGGTGTACAGCCTCGCCGTCACCTGCCGGCCCCTGTACACCCTGCTCACCAGCGGCGCGGCCCTGACCCTGTCGCTGAGCATCATGACGCTGGTCAACAAGCACCAGGCCGCCGAGGCGCTGCGGATCTCCGGCTGGGTGCTCGCCGTGGTCTTCGTCGGCATCGACGTGCGCTACTACCGGCAGTACGTCGCCGCCATCGTCGAACGCGCCGAACGCGCCGAACGCACCCGCGAGGAGGAGGCCCGCCGCCGGGTCGCCGAGGAACGGCTGCGCATCGCCCGCGACCTGCACGACCTGCTGGCGCACAGCATCACCCTGATCGGCGTGCAGACCTCCGTCGCCGCGCACGTGCTGCACGCCGACCCCGACCGCCTGGACCGGGCCGCCGTCGCCAAGGCCCTCGACGACATCGCCGAGACCTGCCGCGCCGCGCGCGGCGAACTGCGCACCACCCTGGAGGTGCTGCGCGACCCGGGCGGACCGGACGCACGCGACCCGTTGCCCGGGCTGCACGGGCTGGCGGACCTGGCGGAGGCCGCGCGGGCCGCGGGGGCGAAGGCGGAGCTGGACGTGCGGACCGGGGAGGTGCCGCCCGCCGTCGGGGCCGCCGCCTACCGGATCGTGCAGGAGGCGCTGACGAACGCCGTGCGGCACGGCGGACGCGCCGATCTCACCGTGGGCGTACAGGTCTACGACGACCAGCACGCCCTGCACGTACGGGTCAGCGACGACGGGGCGGGCGCCGGGACGGGCAGCCCCGGGTTCGGGCTCGTCGGGATGCGGGAACGGGCCCGCAGCGTGGGTGGCACGCTGGACGCCGGGCCCGGCGAGGAGAAGGGCTTCGAGGTGAGGGCCGTACTGCCGTTGAGAGCCGGGGGAGACCGTTGAGAACCGGGGGAGAGCGATGATCCGTGTCCTGCTCGCCGACGACCAGACCCTCGTACGGGCCGCGTTCGCGATGCTCGTCGAGTCCGCGCCGGACATGGAGGTGGTCGGCCAGGCCGGCACCGGCCGGGAGGCGGTGGAGCTGGCCCGCAGCGAACGCGCCGACCTGGTGGTGATGGACATCCGGATGCCCGACCTGGACGGCATCGAGGCGACCCGGCTGATCGCCGCCGACGAGGACCTGGCCGGCGTGAAGGTGCTCGTCCTGACCACCTACGACACCGACGAGTACATCGTCGAGGCGCTGCGCGCGGGCGCCTCCGGCTTCCTGGTCAAGGACACCAGGCCCGCCGAACTGCTCGACGGCATCCGCACCGTGGCGGCGGGCGAGGCGCTGCTGTCGCCCGGGCCGACCTCGCGGCTCATCGCCCGCTTCCTGCGCGGCCCCGCGTCCGGCCCGCCGGTGGCCGGCCCCGACTGCCTCTCCGAACGGGAGCGGGAGGTGCTGGCCCTGGTGGCGCGCGGCCTCAACAACACGGAGACGGCCGAAGCCCTGGGGCTGAGTCCGCTGACCGCGAAGACCCACGTCAGCCGCATCATGGGCAAGCTGGGGGCCCGGGACCGGGCCCAGCTGGTGATCGTGGCGTACGAGTCGGGGCTGGTGACACCGGGGAGCATGTGACGGGCCCCGGACGGTGGGCCCGGTCCAGCGGCGGGCCGGGTCCGGCGTCGGGCCGGGTCTAGAGGAGGCCGGCCGCCGCGAGGAACCTCCCCACCGCTGCCACCTCCGGCTCCGACAGCGGCACCTGGGGTTCCGCCGTCGCCGGGCAGGCGATGACGCCGCGCAGGTGCAGGGCCGCCTTGAAGGCGCCGATCGCGGAGGAGCCGGGGCCCATACGGGCCGGGTCGCCGGCGTGGACCATGCCGTGGAGGGCGCACAGGCGCTCCTGCTCGGTGCGGGCGCGGGTGTGGTCGCCGTCGCGGCAGAGGCGGTCGAGGCGGACATAGCCGTGCGGGTCGACATTGGCGAGACCGGGGACGGCGCCGTCCGCGCCCAGGGCGAGGGCGGTGTCGACGAGCAGCTCGGAGCCGGTGAGGACGGTGAAGCCGGTGAGGCCGGGGCGGGTGCGGGCACCGGTGACGACCTCGCGGAACGCGGCCAGGTCACCACTGGAGTCCTTCAGCCCGGCGAGCACTCCCTCGGCGGCCAGCTCCAGGACCAGGCCGGCGGGGAGCTTGGTGCGGACGGCGGGCGGGATGTCGTAGGCGAGGACCGGGACGGGGGAGGCGGCGGCGACCAGGCGGTAGTGGCGGGCGATCTCCGCCGCGTGGGTGCGCGCGTAGAAGGGGGCCGTGACCACGACCGCGTCGGCGCCGGCCGCCGTCACCGAGGCCACCCGCTCCAGGACCCGGGGGGTCGTCATGTCGATGGCGCCCGCGAGCACCGGCAGCCGTCCGGCCACGTGCCGCACCGTCTCCGACACCACCAGCTCGCGCTGCCGGTCCGTCAGATACGCCGCCTCCGACGTGGAACCCAGCACGAACAGGCCGTGCACCCCGCCCGCCATCAGATGGCCGAGCAGCCGGTGCAGCGAGTCCACGTCCACCTCGCGCTCCGGTGTCAGGGGCGTGCAGACGGGCGGGACGACGCCGGTGAGCGGGGCGGGGATCGTCATGGCAGCTCCACCGGAAGAGGACAGCGGGCGGTACCGACCCCTGTACGGTACCGCCCGCGTGCCCGCCCCTCACGGTCCATCAGGGCAGGTCGGCCATGTAGTACTTGTCCTGGTCGGAGTCGTAGACCTGCTTGCCCGCGGCGTCGTAGCCCTTGATGTGCGGTGCCCGGGTGACCTGCTGGTCCAGGATGCCGGTGGCGACGAACCAGCCGTGGTCGAGGACGGCGGTCCTGGGCTCCTCGTCGCCGTAGGAGACGGTCACCCTGGCGACGGAGGGGTGGACGGCGCCGATGCTGCCCCAGCGGAACGGCAGCTTCCAGTTGCCCTTGTCGAGGTACGACTGCGCGTACAGCTTGTGCGCGTTGACGTCCGGCATGACCTTGCCCTGGTCCGGCAGGTCCATGTCCACACCCCCGACGTTCAGCCCCGAGACCTCGCCGTCCTTGACGTTGCAGATCACCCGGGTCCGGGGGGCCTCGTCGCGCACCGCGACCACGAACCGGCCGTCGCCGGGGGTGTTGCTGTCGCCGGTGCTGCCCATGCCGAGCAGGATCCGGTACTCCTCCGGCGTGCCCAGGTCCTGGAGGGGGCTGCCCAGGTCGGAGGCGAGGCAGTCCTCCAGCATGGCCGCCGCGGACTCCCGCGTCACACCGTCCAGCAGCTGCTCGTCGCTCGCCGGACCCGCGGGCCCGGCCGGAGTGGCCGGCTCCGGCGTCGGTGCGGGCGACTGCGCCGGCGTGGCGGACACGGCGGGCGACACGGCCCGGCCGCCCGCGTCCGGGCCGGTCAGCGCAGCGGCTCCCACCGGCACCACGGCCAGCGTCACCAGTGCCGCCCCGACCGTCGCCACCCGCCGGCGCCGCTCGGCCACTCCCTGGCGCCGGATCGCCGGATAGGGCGCCGCCGAGGGCTGGATGGTGAACGCGTCGTCGGCGAGCAGCGCCCGCACCCGCTCCTCGAACTCCCGCTCGCCGTCCCCGTGCCGCGCGGTCTCCTCGCGCTGGTCCCCGCTCACCTGCTGGCTCCCTGCCTGGACGGCACACCCATGGCCTGGGCGAGCCCCGGATACGTACGCAACTTCGCCAGCCCCTTGGAGGCCTGGCTCTTCACCGTGCCCGGCGAGCAGCCGAGCACATCGGCGACCTCCGCCTCGGACAGGTCCTCCCAGTAGCGCATGACCACCACCGCGCGCTGCCGGGGCGGCAGTCCGGCCAGGGCGGTCAGCAGCGAGCTGCGCTCGTCCACCCACGCCACGGCCGCGTCGCTCCCCGCCCGCTCCGGCGGCGAGGCGGTCAGCGCCTCGGGCACCCGCCGCTTGCGGAAGCGGTCGCTGTTGCAGCTGACGAGCATCCGGCGGACATACGCCTCCGGGTTGTCGCTGCGCGAGATCCGCCGCCAGGAGCGGTACGCCTTCGCCAGCGCCGTCTGGGTCAGATCCTCCGCGTGGTGCGCGTCGCCCGTCAGCAGATAGGCGGTGCGCACCAGATGGGACCACCGCGCTCTGACGAACTCCTGGAACTGGGCCTCTTGCTCGGCCTTCATCAAGCACCCTCCTCGCCCTCCAGACCACCGGCCGGACGGAATCGGTTGCCCGGAGAGCGCGAGGGATTTCCGGCAGCGGCAGGGGGTGGGTCAGGCGAGGGCCTCCGTCAGGACCTTCGCCGTCTTCGCGATCAGGGCGTTCTCCCGGACCGCGGCCGGGTCGGACTTGCGGGACAGGACGGCCAGGACGACCGGTGTGCCGTCCGGGGTCCAGGCGATGCCGACGTTGTTGTTGACGCCGTAGTCGCCGCCGCCGGTCTTGTCGGCGACCGTCCAGGTGGGCGGGACGCCGGCGCGCAGCCGGTCGAGGCTGGTGGTGTTGTTCAGCAGCCAGTGCTTGAGCAGCTCCCGGTCGGCGCCGGGGAGCGCGTCGCCGAGCACCAGCCGGGCGTAGGTGCGGCCGATCGCACGCGGGCTGGTGGTGTCGGTGACCCGCCACGGCTCCGCCGAGTTCAGCTCCGTCTCCCAGCGGTCCAGCCGGGTCACCGGGTCGCCGAGGGAGCGGGCGAACCGGGTGATCGCGGTGGGGCCGCCCAGCTCCCGCAGCAGCAGGTTGCCGGCCGCGTTGTCGCTGTACCGGATGGTGACGTCGCACAGTTCGGCGACGGTCATGCCCTCGGCCAGGTGCTTGCGCGTCTCGTCGGAGCCGTCCACCAGGTCGGCCTCCGTGTAGTGGATCCGGCGGGCGAGGAACTCGCCGTCCCGGTCCAGGTCGCGCAGGACGGCCGCGGCGGCGAGGGTCTTGAAGACGGAGCAGATCGGGAACAGGTCGTCGGCGTGGTGCCGGATCGTCCGTCCGGTGCCGACGTTGTGCGCGTAGACGCCGAGCTTGGCGCCGTACTCCCGCTCCAGGGCGCGCAGGCGTCCGCTGACACCGGCCGGCCCGCCGGTGGCGTGCGCCGCGGCCGGGGCGAGCAGGGCCGCGGCGCCTGCCGCGCCGGCGGTGAGGAGGGTGCGTCGGGTGAACACGGGAGCTCCTTATGCTCGGGGACACCGATCACTCGGGTCACGAATGATCGTTCTCTCCCTGTCACCGACGCGGCCGTCTCATCTCGCGGTTGCGGTGGGACCGTCCCCCCGGCCGCAGTACACGTCCCGCTCCGGCCGCTCGCCCGTCGCCAGGAAGCGGGAGACCGTCGCGTCGCCGCAGGCGTTGCCGTTGGCGAGGTAGGCGTCGTGGCCGGTGGAGTCGACGGTGACCATGCGCGCGCGGTCGCCGAGGGCCGCACGCATTTTCAGCGCGCCCGCGAGCGGGGTGGCCGGGTCGCGCTCGTTCTGTATGAGCAGGATGTCGGACGGGCCGGCGTCGGTGATCCGCACCGGCGGCTCCTGCGGCTCGAACGGCCAGGCGGCGCACATCATCGCGTTCCGCGGCATGCCGGCCGTCAGCGGATAGGCCGCCCGGCTCTCCGCGACGCCCTTCTCGTACACCGCGGCGTCCCGGGGCCACGCGATGTCGTTGCACAGGGTTGCGGCGCCGACGGCGAGCGAGTTCTGCAGGCCGGCCACCTGCTGCGGTGACGGCGCCGTCAC